>JAGLWU010000004.1 GCA_023133275.1 Candidatus Moraniibacteriota bacterium | reverse complement strand
CGTTCAGAATGACAGGAAACTTGAAGGACGGTAAATATTACAGATAATTTTTTAGAGTTTCGAAAAATGTTGAATGGTAAAAAGCCCATGCGGCGAGCACTTTTAATTTTTTTGAGAGAATAAAAAAGTTTGATTTTTTTTGAGATTTGTTAAATAATTATAGTTACAGATTATAAGTTACAAATTACTAAATAAATTTATGCAGTGGAAATTTCCGGAAAATACGGATAAATATTATTGGACGGAGCATGCGAAGTTGAAAATGCGACATTATGGTTTGTCGGCTCAGAGAGTTAAGCGGGTGCTTTTGCGACCGATGAGAACGGAGGAAGGGATCGCGGAAAAGACGATTGCGGTGATGCAACCTCAGTCGACTCGGCGAGATGAGAATGGTGAAAAGGATTGGAAGAGTGAAATTTGGGTGATGTATCAGATTAAATCGAAAAAATCTAAAAAGGGCTTTAGGGATGTAAAGGTTAATAATAAGTTGGCGGAAATGTTGGGTGGTTTCAAGAGTGAGCAGATTAGTGTGATTAGTGCTTGGCGGTATCCGGGGAAGACTAAGGTTGGGGAGGGTTTGCCAGAGGGGATTTTGGATGAGATTGGGGAATGTGAGGTTTGAAATTTGTGAAAATTTGACAAATCTAATTTTTTTTTTGTATAATAGAAACATAGTTGAAAAATCGACTATGTTTTTAATTTGTAATAAAATAATCTATGAATTATTATATAGAAGTTTTAAAAAAGTACGCTGTATTTAATGGGCGTGCAACTAGATCAGAATATTGGTTTTTTATGCTATTTAATAACCTAATTATTTTTTTGTTTCCGACATTAGTTTTAATGTTTGCTATGGTGTTTATTAGTTCTGCTGAAATTTTTGAAGGTCTGTCGGTAGGAGTCTTTATAATCATTTCTATTTATTGGTTTGCAACTATTATTCCTACAATAGCTGTTACAGTAAGAAGATTGCATGATATAGGAAAAAGTGGAGCTTGGTTTTTTATATCATTTATTCCGTTTGGCATAGGGTTTGTTTGGCTTTTGATTTTAATGGTAACTGATAGTCAATCTGGAGAAAATGAATATGGTGCAAATCCTAAAAAGATGAGTGCTTAGTTTCAAATAAAATTTCCCCAAACTTTAAAATACTGCTATAATTAATTTGTAGCAGTATTTTTACTTTTTAATTTAATTAACAAAAAATAAGACTATGGAAGAAAATAAAACACAAGGTGAAGAAGTTAAAGTAGAAAAAGTTGTTTCAGAAGAACAACAAAATTCTCAAGGATCATCTTCATCAAAAAAAGCAGACCCAGCTGATGTAGAAAAAAATAAAATGATGGCGATTTTGTCATATTTCTTATTTTTCCTACCGTTGATTACAGATGCAAAAGATAGCGAGTTTGCAAAGTTTCATGCAAATCAAGGTTTAGTATTATTAATCGCTGGTTCAGTTGTTTCTTTTATTATATTGCCAATAATTATAGCTATTTTGTCTATAGCTACTCTGGGATTATTTTTACTTGTTTCACCAGTTTTATATTCAATAGGCTCTCTAGTGTTAATTGTTTTTGTTATTCTAGGAATGATTAATGCGAACAATGGAGAAATGAAAAGATTACCGTTAATTGGCGGAATTGATATTATTAAATAATTTTTTTTAAAATTTTTTACACTTAAACAAGTTATTTCTTTTTGGAGATAACTTGTTTTTGTTTTATAATAGAATTAGATTATTAGATTTGTAGACGGTTAGACTGGTAGAAAGATATATAATTTTAAATTTTCAAACAATTTTTAATTTCATAATTTACAAAGCTAGTTACGTATTACTAATTACTAAATTTTAATTTACTAAAAATAAAAAAATGAATATCGATACAAAAAAAACAAAAATTGTAGCGACAATTGGTCCAGCGTCTGAAGATGTTTCTGTTCTTAAAAATATGATTGAAAGTGGAATGAATGTTGCTCGGTTTAATTTTTCTCACGGTGAACATGAATGGCACAAAAGAGTAATGAAAAATGTGCGAAAAGTTTCTCGTCAGTTGAATATTCCAATAGCTATTATTGCAGATTTGCAGGGACCTCGAGTGAGAATATTGGTTGAGGAAGATGTGAAAATTGAAAAAGGTGAAGTGATTAGAGTTTTTGATGTGCAAACTATAGCAAAGGAAAAAGCAATTGATAAAAGTGAACGAAAAATTATTACGTTAGATTGTCCTGGCATTTTGAAATCTTTAAGAGTGAGCGATGAAATTTTAATTGAAGACGGAATTATTAAAATAAAAGTTATTGATGTTTTAGATACGCATGTGATTGCAGAAGTGATTAATGGCGATGTAATTAAAAATCATAAAGGCGTTAATATTCCTGATGTTGAGATTCCTTTGCCGACTTTGACTGAAAAGGATTATCGAGATTTGGAGTTTGCTTTGGGTGAAAATGTGGATTATATTGCGATGTCATTTGTGCGAGACGCTGAAAGTTTGATGGAAGCTAGAAATTATATGAGAAAACTTGTTGGTCAAGATTGTCCTATTCCAAAAATTATTTCTAAAATTGAAGCTAAACAAGCGATTAAAAATTTGGATGAAATTATCAGAACTTCTGATGCAATTATGGTGGCACGGGGCGATTTGGGGATTGAAGTTAATCCGCATAGAGTTTCTTTATTGTCAAAGGAAATTATTAAAAAGTCGTTGAAATATTTGCGTCCAGTTATTATGGCAACTCAAATGTTAGCTAGCATGGAAAAAAATGCTCGACCGACTCGGGCAGAAATTGCGGATGTTACTAATGCGGTGGTTGATCATGTGGATGCGGTGATGTTGTCGGCGGAGGCAAGTGTGGGTGATTATCCGATTGAGTCAGTGGGAACGATGGCGGAAATTGCGATGGAAACGGAAAGATCTACTTATGATGATATTGATCTTTTTTCACCGATTGGTTTTGTGTCGGATGAAGTGAAAATTGCTCAAAGTACATATCTATTTGCCAAGGAAATGGAAGCTAAAACAATTGTTCTTTTTTCTGAAAGTGGTTATACGGCTCGGTTACTTTCTCATTTTCGTCCAGATTTTTTGACTTTAGTGGCTACGAATAATGAGAAAACTTATAGACAGATGTCCTTAGTTTGGGGTGTGCGTTCTTTTCTTTATGAAATTATTGATAGTCGTGGAGAAATTATTGATAAATTAATTGCGGAGTCTAAGAATTCTGGATTATTGATAAAAAATGATTTAGCGGTAACGATTCTGGGTTCAACGAAGAGTGGTAAAAAGTTAAAGTTGACTGGAAGTAGAATTGTTTAGAAATTTAGATTGGTAGAATATTAGATTTTTGCAAATCTTTCAGACATGTCATTCCGGAAATTTTTTAAGTTTTTCACAAAAAAATTTAAAAAATTATCCGGAATCTAGGAAACTGTAAAATCAACAATAAAACTGTAAGTTTAATTTTAATTCGAGATCCTGAATAAATTATTTAATTTTTCTACGAAAACTAAAATAATTTTTCAGGATGACATGAGCTGAACAAGGGGTCATGACCCCTTGTTCAAAAAAGCCCGTGTGGCGAGTACAATTATTTTTAACTTGATGTTTTGTTTGTGAATTGTTAGTATGTTTAGGTTGGGATGGAAGCGTGCCTGAGTGGTTTAAAGGACTTGCTTGGAAAGCAAGTGTGTCGTTTTCGGCACCGAAGGTTCGAATCCTTTCGCTTCCGCAATTAAAGTAATTATAAATATTTTAATATGGATGATAAAGTTAAAAAGAGTTCGGATACATTTGAAAAAGTAGAAAGTCATATCGCTTTATTCTTTGTTTTTATATTTTATCTATTCTTCATTTATATTGTTGGAATTCTTACTTTCATTTTTGTATATGATATTTTTCTATTTTTATTTGCCAAGCTTTGTTTTTGGATATTTTCATTTTTATACTTAACTCTTTTATTTTTATTAGTTATAAAAATAAGAAATAAATTTAAAAAAAGAATTCTTGTCAGTTTATTTATCTCAGTTCCTTTTTTGATTTTATTTAGTTTGTTCACTTTTATTTTTTCTTTTATTTATTCTAATACGCCTTATTTTTATAAAAATAATTTTAAATTAATATCAGAGGAAAATTTTCCTAAAAATGGAGAAATTATAGAGAAAAAAACAGATTTCCCAGATCTAGATTATAGTTTGAGTTTTAGCGTCAAAGTTTCTAATGAATATTTTGAAGAATTTTTAAGTTATGTTCAAAATAGTGAGCAGTTTGAAAAATATAAATCATCTCCTAATACTTTTTCAAATAAAAAATTAGAAGATGCAAATCATATAAAATTTGACATTGAAAATAAAGCAATTCATTTTTGGAGATATGTAGGTTAATTTTTTAGGTTAGATTTTGTTTAACTTATTCAAAGTGCTATAATAAAAACAATAAACAAAAATAAAATAAAACTATGAAAAAAATTATCTCTGTCTTTTTACTTTTTACTTTTATCGCTCTCTCAGGTTTTGGCTGTAAAGAACAACCAGTGCCGTATAAAACCAGTTTAGAAATTTGGGGTCTTTTTGACAATAGTCATGAATACAGTAAAATATTTCAATCTTATCGAGAAACACATCCTTTCGTAACAGATGTTTCTTATCGCAAACTAGCTGATGAAACAACTTATAAAAGAGATTTGATAAATTCTTTAGCTGAAGGAGTTGGACCAGATATTTTCATGATTCACAATACTTGGTTACCTGAGTTTAAAAATAAAATAGTTCCAGTGCCAGCTAATTTAATTAGTGAAATAGAATTTAAGGATAACTTTGTGGATGTGGTGGTGGATGATTTTTATGTTGACAATAAGATTTATGGAGTTCCGTTGTCTGTTGATTCGTTAGCTCTTTATTATAATAAAGATATTTTCAATGCGGCAGGTATTGTTGATCCACCAAAAACTTGGGCAGAGGTGGATGAAATTACACAAAGGCTTACTCAAATAGATCATTATGGGAATATTGAACAAAGCGCGATTGCTTTGGGAACTTATGAAAATATTAATCGTTCCACGGATATTTTGACTTTGATGATGATGCAGTTGGGAGCTGAAATGTCTGATAGAAATTCTGAAATGGCAACGTTTGATGAGCCGATTTCTATAAACGGTGTAGTTCGTTCGCCAGCTAAAGATGCACTGGAATATTACACTGCTTTTGCAAAAGCTAGCCAGCCAATTTATACTTGGAATAGGTTAATGCACAATTCCATTGATGATTTTTACGAAGGCGATACAGCAATGATGCTAAATTATGCTTATAATTATGAAGTTGTGAAAGCTAAAAATGCTAAATTGAATTTTGGTGTTTCTGAAGTTCCTCAATTTTCTTTGGATCAAATTGGTGGTCAGATTAATTATGCTAATTATTGGGTTTTTGTGGTGTCGAAAAATAAGGAAGAAAAAGTTACGAAAGAAGGTTTGAGAATTACAAATGACATGAGGACTTCTGAGGCTTGGCAATTTTTAAAAGCTTTGACTTTTCCTACGGATGAGCCAATGACTTTTCATAATGTTGTGAATAATCAGCTGTTTAGTTTAAAGTTTGAAAATGATTTGACGGAATTGTATTTAAAAGTAGGGGATAAGCCAGCTGCTAGAAAAGATTTAATTAAAAAACAATTGCAGGATATTAAATTGAAACCTTTTGCTACTGGTAATTTGATTGCACGGAGTTGGTATCAAAAGAATTCTAAAGATATTGAAAAGGTTATTGGTGAGGTTATGATTAGAGATGTTCATTTGGGGCGTTCGTCAGTTAGTGAAGCGATTAAGTTAGCAGCAAATAGGATAGCTCGGTTGATGCAATAAGTTAGACAGGTAGATTTTTAGACAGTTAGATTTGTAGAAATGTAGCAGTGCTACGTTTTGAAATAGAAATTTAAAATTTACAAATTAAGAATTTTTAAAAAGTACAACCTGTCATTCTGAACGAAGTAATTTTGTCGTTAGACAAAATTACGCAGTGAAGAATCTCGATAAGTTTTTCTGATACTTTAGTAATTTAAAAGTTCTATGTTTTTCCGTTCGAGATTCTTCACTTCATAAATTTATCTGCGATAAATTTATTACGCTCAGAATGACAGTAAATTGAGTGATGGAAAATTTAGATAACAAAAATGTTTCAGAATTTCAAAAAAATGTTAAATGGTGAAAAGCCCATGCGGCGAGCACAATTTAATTTTTTAAAAAAACTTGAAAAATTATTTCAAAATTATTTTTTAAAAAGTAAAAAAGTCTGATTTTTGAGATTGAAAAAGTTTGAAATAATAATTTAAGTTGCTGATTGTTAGTTGCTAATTAATAAATAAAATTTTATGTTTAAGAAAATATTTTTTGTATTTTTATTTGGAAGTTTTTTAGTTTTGCCTTTTCAGAATGTTGAGGCGGCAGGTTTAGTTCCTTGTGGTAGTGCCGAAGAAGGTCCTTGCACGGTTTGTCATTTATTTTTGGGGATAATGGGAATAATAGAATTTTTGAGGAATTTGATGGTGATTGTTGGGTTGCTTGTGATTACTTTGGCGGGGGTTATGTATGTTGTTTCGGCGGGTAGTGGTTTGACGACTATGGCTAAGAATGCGATTAAATATGCTTTGATTGGGATTGTGGTTGTGTTGATGGCTTGGTTGATGATTGTTTTTATTTTGAAGGCTCTTTCGGCTAAAGAGGTTGGTGGGGATAGTCCGAATGTTTGGTTGAAGCAAGAGGGCGCTTGGAGTTTTTCTTGTTCGACTGAGTCTTATATTGGTGGAGATGGAACTGATAATGACTCAAATAATAGTTCTAATTCAAATGTTTCTGGACCAATTGATATTTCTGATGGAGAATCTTGTGGTAGTGCAATTAATGAAACTATAAGAAGAACTACGCCATCTGATAGTGAACTTTGTTCTAAAGGTGAGGTTGTGAATTATAGAAAGGGAACTGAACAATATGTGTGGTCATGTAGGGTTGAGAATAGTGATGGTAGTATTACTGTGGCTAGTTGTAGTTCCAAAGTTAGTGGAAATAGTAGTTCTACAAAAAGTGGTTACAAAACAGCAGAAGAAGAAAAAGTAGAGGGAGATGTTAGGGATAGATTAGACAATAAAGATATTGAAATTAATAAGAAAGCTTGTGAATATTATGGTCAGAGAAATTGTACGGATGTCGGAGGTCTAACAGAAAATTCAATTTCTGAAATAGGAAAGGTTAGCGATGATTTTAAGGAATGGGCTAAAGAAAATAATAAAAATGATTCATTTATTTTAACTGGAGGATCAGAGACTAGTACTATTCATAGAGGAAGTGATGATCCAGATTCAGAATCACATGCTAATGGAAGAAAAATTGATGTTACTTCTAAAAACGATGATTTGCAAGATTTTCTTTATGGAAATAAAAGCAAAGGTATAGATCCCTATTTAACAAATACTGGTAAAATATGGGATGATAAAAATAAAACAAAAATTTATAAAGATCCATATGGAAATATTTGGGCTAAAGAAAGTAATCACTCAGATGTATGTATTGATTGTCCTGATACAAAGAAAAAATATTAATATTATTTATGTTTATAGAAATAGCACAAGCAGGGGTAATTAGTGATGCACCGACTATTAATGAAATATTAGTTAACGCTTTACAAAGGATTTTAACTTTCGTTGGAGGTTTATCAGTTTTAATGATTATCGGTTCAGGAATACTTTATAAAACTTCTTTGGGGAATAAAGAACAACACGATCTTTCTCGGAAAGTTTTAATCGGAAGTGTCGGCGGTTTAGTTTTAGTTTTGTTGTCATTGGTTATTGTTAGCTCGATAGTAAAAGTTTTTTAATCTATGAATAATTAATTGATATTTGCAAAAATGAAATATTGTTTTTTTAAAAAAAGTGTGAGATAATGTAATTGTAAAAATGAAAATAAAAATATGAAAGGAGGTGTTATAAAATGAAAATGATGAAAATTCAAAAATTTGTGATGATGCTGGTTTTAGGTGCTATGGTGGTTACGCCAATGGTTGTAAATGGTCAGTTTTCAATAGACACAAAATCTCAACATGGAGCTGCGGGGAAAGTTGAGGCACCTGTAGATATAATAAATAAAGCAATTGGATTTGTCCTCTCTATAATAGCGGGTCTTTCTATTTTGATGATAGTTTTCGCTGGTTTTATGTACATATTATCTGGCGGAAATGATGAGAAAATTGGAACTGCAAAGGGAATGTTAATGTATGCGGTTATCGGTCTTGTAGTTGCGTTGCTAGGATTTGCTATTGTAACTGCAGTTTCTCAGTTTGTTATTACTGGTACATAATAATAATTTTTTATTATTTTAAAAAACAAAGGAAAAACTCCTTTGTTTTTTATTTTGTTAGTGTTATAATATTTATATAAAAAAGATTTTTGTAAAAATAAAAATATGAAAATAAAAATTATTAGTTTGATTTGCTGTATTTTGTTTGCGAGTAGTTTTTTAAATGTGAAGAGTGCACCTGATATGCAAATTGATAAGTTGAAAAGTGAATTAAAAC
The DNA here is from genome assembly GCA_023133275.1 of Candidatus Moraniibacteriota bacterium. Lineage (GTDB taxonomy): Bacteria > Patescibacteriota > Minisyncoccia > Moranbacterales > JAGLWU01. The sequence goes on along the minus strand of JAGLWU010000004.1, from coordinate 11,283 downwards.
TTTCAGATAAATCTATTGGTGATACTGTAAATGATGTGATAGGTTTTGTTTTAGGATTTGTTGCAGCACTTTCCGTTTTAATGATCATAGTTTCAGGAGTTATGTTTATGTTTTCTGCAGGTGATAGGGATCGGACAGAAGATGCTATGGAAATGCTTATGTGGGCAGTTGGAGGATTAGTTATTTCTCTGCTTGGTTTTGCGATAGTGAAAATAATTGCAAGTGTTTTGGGAGCAGGTTAAAATTTTCTTATGAATAATTTTGGAGCAAGTAATTTGGAAAACGAAATTGTAGTGCAAGAATTAATTTCAAAGTTTATAGTGGGAGCTTTAAGTTTAGTTTTTGTTGGATCTTTTTTGACTGGAATAGTTGGAATAGTTATCTGGGTAACATCAGGAGGCGACGAAGGTCGAAATGACATGTCAGTTGGAATGATGAAATCGTCTTTGATGGGAATGTTGGGAGCTTTTTTAGGTTATGTCGCAGTAAGAGTTTTTGTAAATGTTTTAGGAATAGATTTGTAGAGTAGTAGACGAGTAGATGTTTAGATATTCTAATTAGCTTTAGGTTTTACAGCTTTCTAGAATTAGAGATTCGGCAGAAGAAGCTTTAAATTTAATTGTTAAATTAAAAACAAAAAAATGACAAAAAATATTTTAGAATTTAGGATGAAAACTAATGGAGTTTTTACAATATGGATTTTAGTTACAATGTTTATTTTTCCACTATTAGTTTCAGCACAAACAACAGGATCTAGTTCAGGTACAAGTTTAGGTTCAACTACTGGAGGTACGGAAAAAATTGAGTTTTCAAATCCTTTGACTCAAGATACGGTTGAGGGTGTGTTGACTGGAGCGATGACAACTATTAAAAATGTGGTGGCAGCTTTGGCAGTTTTAATGATCGTGGTTGGTGGAGTGATGTATATTACTTCAGCGGGAAGTAATCAGACTGAGGCGGCTAAAAAAACAATTACATTTGCTTTGGTTGGTTTGGCAATTACTTTGGCGGCTCCAGCTTTTTTGAAAGAGGTTTATGAGATTGTGGGTACAGAAGATGTTCCTGAGGGAGTTGGTGAAACTGGATTGTATGAAATTGCGGTAAGTGCGACTCAAACTATTTTAACTTTTATTGGGGCGTTGTCTATTTTAATGATTGTAGTTGGTGGCGTGATGTATATTACTAATCAAACGGACACGGCTAAGAAAATTATTAAGTTTGCGATTATTGGTTTAGTGGTGGCGTTGACTTCTTTGGTTATGGTTAATGCGATAGTTAGTGTTTTTTAGGTTTGTAGAAACGTAGCATTACTACATTTCTACAAGCAGGAAAATAATTTATTCAAAATTTTAAATTTTAAAGTTTTCTTAAATTTTGAAGCATAAGATTCCGTATAAAATTTTAATTTTTCTAACGAAAAACAAAAATTTTTACGGAATGACATAATTGGAAATTTACAGGAAACTGTAGGGGTTTGCCATTGGCAAACCCAAAAAGCCCGTGTGGCGAGCACAATTATTTTTTTAAATTAAATTTGACATTTAGGTTTAGAAAATGTTAGTATTATAAGTGTTGATGAATGAAAGGATTCGGGTCTGAAGGACACGAATTTTTTTATTTAATGACTATAATTTTAAATTTTATAATTAAATAACTAAAATAAGAATATGGCTAAAAAAACGGAAAAAAATCCATTTGGTGATTTTGCAGGAGCGATGACTGCGATCGCTGAGGAAAAAGGTATTGATAAGGATACAATTTTAAAAACTGTGGAGGCGGCGATTGCGGCTGCGTATAAAAAAGAATATGGAAAACGTGGGCAAAATATTCGAGCTGAATTGAATACTGTTTCAGGAGATATGAAATTTTTTTTAGTCAAGGAAGTGATTGATGAGAGTATTCGGGAATTTGTTGAATTTGATGAGGAGACTGGAGAAGTTAAAATTGATGAGGATAAAAGTAAAAAACAGGAAAAAAAAGTTGAGGAAAAGACTGATGGTGAAGTTAAAACTGAGGATGAAGTTGCAGAGGAAGATAAAAAGACAAGGTTTAATCAGGAGCGGGATATTATTTTGGAAGATGCGTTGAAACGGGATGCTGATGTTAAAATTGGTGATTTTCTTGAAGAGGAATTGCCGACTTACAGTGAATTTGGGCGAGTGGCGGCACAGACTGCAAAACAGGTTATTATTCAACGTATTCGAGAAGCAGAACGGGAGGCGATGTTTGATGAATACAAGGAAAAAGAAGGTGAAATAATTGCGGGAACTGTGCAACGAGTGGAGGGTCGAGTGGTTTTTGTTGATTTGGGAAAATCTGTTGGAGTACTTTTTCCGCGGGAACAAGTTCGTGGTGAATTTTATAATGTTGGACAAAGAATTAAAGTTTATTTAGAAAGTGTGGAGTCTGATCCGAAAGGACCAGGGATTAAGCTTTCTCGTGTTCACCCAGAATTGGTGCGTCGATTATTTGAAAATGAGGTACCAGAAATTTTTTCAGGTACAGTTGAAATTAAAGCGATTGCTCGTGAAGCTGGTTCTCGAACTAAAATTGCGGTTTATACTGAAGATGAAAGTATTGATCCAATTGGCTCTTGTGTCGGGCAACGTGGTTCTCGGGTAAATACTATTATTGATGAGTTGGGTGGGGAGAAAATTGATATTATTGAGTGGAATGAGGATGTGGAAGATTTTATTGCGGCGGCATTGTCTCCAGCTCAGGTTTTACGAGTGAATTTGAATGAAGAAGAAAAAAAAGCGTCTGTTTTAGTTCCTGAAGATCAGTTGTCTTTGGCGATTGGTAAACAAGGTCAGAATGTTCGGTTGGCGGTTAAGTTGACTGGTTGGGATTTGGATGTGGTAAATTCTGAAGGTGATAAAAAAGATGGAGAAAAGAGTGATAATAAAGTTGAAAAAGATTCTGATTCAAAGGAAAAAAAAGTAGAGGGCTCTGAGGAAATTAAAGAAGAAAAAGTTGAAAAGGTAGCTTTAGAGGAGAAAAAAATTGAAGATGGAAAAGCTGATAGTGAAGTTGTTGAGGAAACTGAAAAAGAAGAGATTAAAGAAGAATTTATAAAAGTTGAGGAAGAAAAGAAAGAGGAGAAATAAAAGTGCTGTCGCACGGGCTTTTAAATTCCTACAGACATGTCATACTGGAAGATATAATTTGTTCAAGAGCGTAGCGATTGAATACAAATTAATCTATTCAGTATCTACACTTTAAGTTTTATGAAAATTTAAAGTACAAAGTTCTTTCGAGATCCTGAATAAATTATTTCATTTTTCTGCGAAAACTAAAATAATTTTTTAGGATGATATGATGGGGGATTTGTGAATAATTTTTTAAATTAATTTTATGGAAGAAAATAATCAATTAGAAAAACAGGAAATAAAAAGACCTTGGCAGGGAAATGTTTTGTTGTTTATAGAGGTTTTTGTGACTTTTATAATTTTAGCAATTCTAATTTTTCAATTATCGAATTATTTTTATAATTTTGAAACTCTATCTGATTTTATAATAGCGAGGACTTTTTCTGTTGGTATTTTTTTAAATTTTATACCTGACTTTCTTTTGTATAATTACTTAAATTTTATCAGTGAATTACATATTGTTATTTTTTCTGTTTTTTTAAACTTACTTTTTATTATAGGTTTTTTAAATAGAAAAAAATGGTCAATTTATTTAATTTTTATCATTGAAATACTTACACTTACAGTTTTTATTTTTGATCCTTATTCTATTGAATATCCTATTGAAATTGAGTTGAGGGTTATTTATTCGCTAGTTGAATTTTTTATTTTATATCTTTCAATTACTTGTTTAAAACATCTATTTTACAATCAGAAAAAAGTTGAACAAAAAAGTTAATTATTAAGCTTAAAACTATGAAACATATCATTGGACATCGAAATCCTGATACTGACACAATTTGTAGTGCGATGGGTTATCAGAATTTTTTACAAAATAAAAATATTGAAAGTAAGGCGTTTGCTTTAGGAGATTTAAATAACGAAACAAAATTCATTTTGGATTATTTCGATATGGAATTGCCAGATCAAATTTCTGAGTTTCCACAGGGTACTGAGATTATTTTAATGGATCATAATGAAGAAGGTCAAAGTATTGAAAATATAAATGACTTGGATATTGTGGAAATTATTGATCATCATAAAATTAAATTACAAACAGATAAGCCGATTCGTATTCACATTGAGCCGTTGGGATCTTCTTGTTCAATTGTGGCGAAAAAGTTTTTTGCGAAAGGTTTTGAAATGTCACAAGGAATCGCTGGTATTTTATTGGCGGGGATTATTTCGGATACTTTATATTTTCGATCACCAACGACTACTGAAAAGGATAAAGAATTAGTTGAAAAATTAAATGAGATTGTTGGAATTGAGGATCTTGAGGAATTTAGTATGAAAATGTTTGATGCAAAAAGTGATGTGAGTGAAATTTCTACGGAAGATTTGGTGAGGTTGGATTATAAAGTTTTTGATTTTGGTGGTGAGAATTATGGAATTGGTGTGATGGAAACTACGAATAAGGATTTTGGTTTGGAGCGAAAAGATGAGATTTTGGAGAATTTGAAAAAGGTTAAGAAAATGGATAATTTGAAAGGCGCTTTTCTTTCTGTCATTGATATTTTGAAGAAAGAGAGTTATACTATTTGTTCAGGTGATGAGGAGGTTGAGTTGTTTAAAAAGATGTTTGATAATGTGGAGGATCGGGATGGTGTTTTGTTTGTGGATAATATTGTTTCGAGAAAGAAAGAAATTATTCCAGTTTTTGAGAGATTTTTGAATAAATAATAATAAAGTTTTTATGAAAAAATCAAATGCAAAGAATATAAGTGAATTTAATAGCTTAGAGGCGAGGGGTTGGATAATTGTAGTGACCAGTGAAATAGAGCGTTTTATTGATAGTATAATAATGGATTTTATTAAAATTAACGATCAGAAAAGAGATTTTTTTGTAAATGTTTTATTGGGTGGTGATACAATATTTTTTGGTGCTAAAATAAAAATATTAATTCAAATTTTAAAAAACATAGATAAAGAAAAGAAATTTCAAAATTTAATTGAAAATCTAAGAAAAATAAATCGTATAAGAAATATTTTTGCACATTGTTATTCGGATGATGTTATTATTTATGACAAAAATTTAGGTGGTAAAGCTACTAAAGTTGAAGAGGTTCTTTTTAAAGTTTCTAAAAATTCAAAGGGTGATACTGAAAATGTTTTATTTAAAAAATATTTAAAAGAGTTTGATTCTTATTATAATGAGGAGTTTAGGGAAAATTTAAAAGAATTAAAAAGTATTGTAAAAAGTTAATTTAAGTCGAGTAATTAAATAAATTAAGAAAAAAATATGAGTTATACAATAGAAAAAAAAGAAGGACAAGTAACAATCGATATTAAAGTTACTTGGGAAAACGCAAAAAAAGAATTTGATAAGTTAGTAAAAGATGCAAGTAAAAACGTTTCAGTCAAAGGTTTTCGCAAAGGAAAAGTTCCAACAGACGTGGCGGAAAAGCAAGTAGATAAAACAATGATTTTATCACGAACAGCTGAACAAATGTTAAGTGCAGAATATGCAGAAGTATCTAAAAAAGAAAATTTAAAAATTGTTGGGCAACCAGAAGTTGAAATGAAAAAATTAGCGGAAGGAAATGATATTGAGGCAACTTTGAAAATTACATTGATGCCAGAAGTTGAATTGCCAAAAGATTGGAAAAAAGTTGTTGCTAAAATTAACAAAGATTTTTCTGCTAAAAAAATTGAAGTTACCAAAAAGGATGTTGAAGAAGAATTGAAAAAAATAGCTCAGAGTCGAGCGGAACATAAAGAGGTGAAACGAGCGGCGAAAAAAGAGGATCATGTTAAAGTTGATTTTACTGTTAAACGAGAGGGTGTGATTATTGAAAATGGAACTAGTACAGATCATTCGTTAGTTTTAGGAAAGGGCGTTTTTATACCAGGATTTGAAGAGGAAGTTATTGGGATGAAGGCTGGTGATGAAAGATCTTTTTCACTAAATTTTCCTGAAGAATATCATGCTAAACATTTGGCGGGTAAAGAGGCGACTTTTGATGTTGTGTTGAAAGTTGTTGAGGAACGAGTAACTCCTGAAATTAATGATGAGTTTGCAAAATCTTTAGGAGACAAGTTTAAAACTTTGGAAGATTTCAAAAAGAATTTGGAAGAGGGAATGTTAAAGGAAAAGAAAAGAACGTCTGAGGAGGAGCGTAATAATCAATATTTAGATTCAATTATTGAAAAGACAGAAATTACTTTGCCAGAGCAGTTGGTGAAAAGTGAATTGGAAAGAATGATTGGTGAATTTAGTCAACAAATTAGTATGAGCGGAATGACTTTTGAGGATTATTTAGCTAAAGTTGGAAAAGAGCGGACTGATTTTGAAAAAGAATGGCAACCTGATGCGGAAAAGAGAGTAAAAAGTGCAATGATTTTAGAAGAATTGAATAAAGAATTGGAAATTAAAATTCCGTCTACTGAAATTGAGGAGGAATTGAATAAGACTTTGGCACAATATAAAGGTGTGAAAGATATGGAAAAGAATATTGATATGCAACAGCTTTATGAAATTACGAAAGGTATTTTGAGTAATAAAAAGGCTTTTGAGGTTTTGGGAGAGATAAAATAGTTTTATATTTTTTCAATAGAAATTTGTCGATTGGCAAGTTTCTATGAATGAAAATGTAATTTTAAATTTTAAATAATGATAATATGAAAAAATTATTTTTGGTGGTCGGTTTTGTAATTGTATTAGCTGGTTGTGAACATAAAGAAGAGGAAGATAAAAAGGTTAATGAAGTTTATTCTAACAATGAAGTAATGAAAAAAGAAAAAAATAAATATGAAACTGGACAGGTTTGGACTTATAAAACAAGAGAAAATGAGTCTGATTCTAAAATTTATATAGTCAAAATTGAAGAGTTTGGCAAAGACGAATTTATATATCATATTTATGTTGATAATTTAAAAATAGAAAATGCACAATTAGGAAAGCAACAAACTTTTCTAGGTCATTCGCCTGTTAGTAAAGTTAGTCTTGATTTATCAGTTTTGGAAATGGTTGAAAAAACTAAAAGTCTGCCAGATATAAATGAAGGATATAATTCTTGGAAAGATAATAATGGAGGGGTGTTCGATATTTCTATAAAAGAAATTATCGAGTTTGTTGAAAGTATGGTAAATAAAGCTGAATAAATGAAAATGAATTTTGATGATGATAAATTCCTTAAAGTAAAGATTTGTTTCGGCAAGTCTTTACGAATAAGAAATTTAATTTGTTAATTTTGAAGTGTTTAAAAAATATTTTTTGGACATTAAAATTTTTTGAAACATATGGACAAACCAACAAACAATTACATTATCCCAACAGTGATTGAAAAAAGTGGGAATATTGAGCGGGCTTATGATATTTATTCTCGATTATTGAAAGATCGGATTATTTTTATTGGATCAGCGATTGAGGATTCGATGGCAAATACGGTGATTGCTCAACTTCTTTTTCTGGAGTCTCAAGATTCTAAAGAAGATATTAAAATTTATATTAATTCTCCCGGTGGATCTGTGAGTGCTGCTTTGGCGATTTATGATACGATGCAATATGTGAAAGCGGATGTTTCAACTATCTGCATTGGAATGGCGGCATCTGCGGCATCTATTTTGTTGTCAGCTGGTGCGAAAGGGAAGCGTTTAATTTTGCCAAATGCAGAAGTGATGATTCATCAGGTTTTGGGTGGAACTCAAGGTCAGGCGAGTGATATTGAGATTCAAGCTAGGCATATTTTGAAAATTAAAAGTAGGCTGAATAAGATTTTGGCTAAACATACGTGTAAGACCGTGGTTCAGGTAGAGAAAGATATGGATCGGGATTATTATATGAGTGCAGATGAGGCGAAGAAGTACGGGATTGTGGATAAAGTTATTAAATAATTTTCAATCCCCGATGAGACTCAAGGACATGCTTACGAATTTTTAATTTTCAAAAAAATTGTAATTAAAATATTTTTAAAACAGAACTTAAAAAAGCAAGATTTATTTCTTGCTTTTTATTTGATTAATTTTTGTGCTCGCCGCACGGGTTTTTTAGGTTTGCTAGTGGCAAATTTCTGCAGACATGTCATGCTGGAAGATATAATTTGTTCAAGAGCGGAGCGATTGAATACAAATTAATCTATTCAGTATCTACACTTTAAGTTTAAAGAAAACTAAAAGTAAGTTTTTCTCCTTAGCTCCTGAATAAATTATTTCATTTTTTTGTAAAAAATGAAATAATTTTTCTGAGCCTGCACCCAACTTGATTGGGTGATGACATGCTGGGAAATTTTTTGTTTATTTGAAAAATGATAAGTTTAAAAAGTTTTTTGTGGCGAGGGCAATTTAAATTTTATGATTCTCTGTGGGAAATTCTTTACTTCATAAATTCATCTAAAGAAAATTTTATTACGTTCAGAATGACAGGAGACTTTTAGGAATTGAACAAGGGGTTATGACCTCTTGTTTCAGAAAAGTCCGTGCGGCGAGCACAATTTAGATTTTTAAAATAGCAGAAAAATTTATCGAGATTGCCACGTTGTCGCTTCACTCCTCTTCGTAATGACTAGCAATTTTTCTATTCTTCAAAAATAGGCAATAAACTCTCACCTTGCATTTCAAGAGGCTTTTTAATTTCCAATAACTCCAAAATAGTTGGAGCAACATCACTCAAAATACCTCGAATAGAAACTTGCTCATTTAAAATCTGTCCTTCACTTTTTCGTCGCTGATTGTCGGGAGATACAAACCAAAGCGGAACAGGACTAGTATTATGTTGAGTATCAACTTCGCCAGTGTGAGGATTTTTCATAACTTCGATATTTCCATGATCGGCCGTAATTAACATACAACCATTTTTTCTCAAAACAACATCACTTAAATTTTTTAAACATTCATCCAAAACTTTCGCCGCCTCTTTCGCCGCCTCTTCGTTTCCAGTATGAGCAATCATGTCAGCGTTGGCATAATTGACCAAAATAAAATCGTATTTTTTTTCATTGACGAAATTTATAATTTTTTTTGTTATTTCTCGAGCTTGCATTTCTGGTTTTTCATCAAAAGTTTTTACGGCTTTAGAAGGAATTACAACTCGATCTTCGCCTGGCCAAATTTCTTCACCTCCGCCATTAAAAAAATAGGTAACATGGGCGTATTTTTCTGTTTCAGCAATCCTCAACTGTTTTAAATTATTTTTACTAAGCACTTCACCTAAACTGTTAGTTTTTTCAATCGGTGGAAAAGCTACTTTTGCAGGAAAACTTTCATCGTATTCAGTCATGGTTAAAAAAGTAACATTGGGTTTATTGTCCACGTTGAATTTGTCAAAATTTTTATCAGTAAAAACTTGAGTCAACTGGCGAGCACGATCTTCTCGAAAATTTATGTAAACTATTCCATCGCCATCTTTTATTTTTGTGAGGGGTTCTCCTTTTCGGTCGGCTAAAATAATTGGTTCTAAAAATTCATCAGTAATTTTATTTTCATAAGATTGTTCAATAATTGAAAGTGGATCGGTGGTTTTTTCACCTTCACCATTAACTAACATTTTGTAAGCTTTTTCAATTCGTTCCCAATTATTATTCCTGTCCATTGCCCAATTACGCCCAATTATTGTGGCGATTTTTCCTGCCCCAATTTCATTAATTTCTTCGTTCATTTCTTTATACACTCGAGTAAAAGCAGTCGGGGAAGAGTCTCGACCATCAGTGAAACAATGAATAAATATATTTTTAACACCATTAATTTTAGCTAATTTTACTAATTCATATAAATGTTCTCGACTGGAATGAACGTAGCCATCTCCAATTAATCCTATTAAATGTAAATCTCCCTTTTTATTTTTTATATTTTCAAAAGTTTCCATAAAAGCAGAATTAGTGGCAAAGGATCCATTTTGAATGGCGAGGGAAATTCGAGGAAAATTTTGGTAAACAATTCGTCCTAAACCTAACGTTGTATGACCTACTTCACTATTTCCGGGTTTGCCCCAAGGTAAGCCAACGGAAATTCCTGAAGCTTGCAGAGCAATCATTGGATAATTATTTTTTAGAATATCAAAAGTTGGCAAATTAATTTGATTTGTAACATTGCTATCGGAAGTGTTTATTCCCCAGCCGTCAAGAATTATTAATATTATTGGTCGATACATTTTTGTTTTTTAAATTTAAAGTTGATGTTTATAGTTTAGCATATTTTTTGAATAAGTTAGATAGTTAGAATGTTAGATTTTAGATGATTAGATTTGTAGAAATGTTGTATTGTAATATTTAAAAATATAAATTAAAAGAGTACTTTAATTAAGATTTATGAAATTATAATTTCAACAAAATAAATTTATTATTTGCTTGTTGTGAGAAGGATTTATTTAAAAAGTTACATGAAATTTTGTTTATTTATTATTAATAATAACTAGTTGTTAATTACTGAATTTATTGCTATTGACTTCTTTTTCAAAATCTTCTATTATAAATAAAGTAAGATTCTGATAAATTGAGAGAAATGATCGCATCGTGCCGTTTCTTGATAAAGAAAGTCTGGATCTCTTTTTATTTTTTATTTAAAATTATATGCAAAAAACAGTAGTAGAATTCAATCAAGCTCAAAGAGGCGAGAAAATGGACATTAGAGCTGGCGATGTAGTGAAAATTCACCGTAAAATTAAAGAAGGTGATAAAGAACGTATTCAGATTTTTGAAGGAATGGTTATTGCTGTTAAGGGTGGTCAAAGTAGTTCACAAATGATTACGGTGAGGAAAGTATCTAACGGAAATGGTGTGGAAATTATCGTGCCAGTGATTTCTCCAAGTATTGAGAAAATAGAAATGGTCAAAAGAGCAAAAGTTAGGCGGTCAAAATTATATTATATTAGGGAAAAAGCTGCAAAGGCTTTGCGTTTTAAATTTACTGATTTGTCTGAAAAAGAGAAAGTTGAAAAAGTTGAAAAACAAGAAATTGAAAAAACTGAAGAAAAGAAAGTTGAAGAAGTAGTTGAAGCGGATAAAAAAGAAGCTACTGAAAAAGTAGAAGAAAAGAAATAAATTTTTTGTGTTTTTAAAATCATTACGCACGCCCAGATGGTGGAATTGGTATACACGCTAGGTTGAGGGCCTAGGCTCCTATGGGGCGTGCGGGTTCGAGTCCCGCTCTGGGCACTGTGTGGTATAATGGTTGAATTGGATTCGATTGTATTTTTTAAAAATTTAGATATTTTGTAAAG
>JAGLWU010000039.1 GCA_023133275.1 Candidatus Moraniibacteriota bacterium | reverse complement strand
GGCTTTAAATTGTTGAATTCAAGAATACACCTCTTTATGTGTTATTGGATAATATAAAAAGTTAAATTAAAGAAGTAAAAAACTGGCTCTGTTGAGACCAGTTTATTTTTATTAGCAAAGTTTTTTAAAAAAATTATCTTTTACTCGCAAAAATAAACTGAACTCGTCCAGACAGGACAAACCAAATACACTTCTTAATAAATAAAATTGTTTGTGAGTAATTAAACATTTTACTAAAAAATTCTCAATTAAATTTCATCTCTTTTACCACATAAAATACTAACACATCATTAAAAACCTGTCAAATTACCCAAAACAAAAAACAGGAAACCAAAAGCTCCCTGTTCACAAAAAAACAAAAACTAAACCCTTTTCATAACCAACCTCTCCAATTTAATCAACCTCTTTTCAAGAACATTAAACTCCTCCCGATCAATCTTTTCCGACAACTTATGCTTAATCTCAGTAACATCTTCCTGAAGAATATCAACTTTATTATTTACATCTTTCATATCTTCCTGAAGAACATCAATTTTACCATCCATTTTAGTAACTTTTTCATCTAACTTAGCAACTGTCTCATCTAATTCACAAAATCCAACTTTCAAATCATTAACATCACTTTCTAAATGATCAAACCTATTTTCTAAACTATTTATAGCTTGACTATTTTTTTCAATCTTTGTAGAAAGATCATCGTGAAAAAGATCTATTCTATCAATTATTTTTTCTATTATAATTTGAGAGTTATCATCTAAAATAGCTTCTTCATTTGATTTTTTCATATTATTTTTATATTAATCTGATTGTATTTATATAATAACTCTAACCGAAGTATAAGTCAAAATTTTTAAGATTTATTATACCGATCCTTTTTCATCAAATACATCTGATCCTCAGTTAATTTACGATTACTTTTAATCATATCCGCAATCAACGCAAAAACAAAAAATTGCAAGCCAACCAAAAATAAAGTAATTGAAGCTAAAAGATAATTTATGTAAGGACTAATCTTTAAATTTTGTAAATAAAATGAAAGAAAAATCACAAAAAACACAGCCGAAAAAGAAATTAAAATTATCCCGGGAATGCCAAAAAATTTCATCGGACGAACATCACGAACTGCTTTAATAATAATTTTTGCACTATTATTTACAAAACTAAAAACACTTTTTACAATCCTAGATTTACGCCCCTCAAAATAACGAACAGTAATCGGCACCCATTTAAGTTTCAAATTTTTACCAATCGCATCAATGATCGTTTCTTGAGTGTATGTAAAACCAGAGACCTGATTCAAACGCAAAAGAGTTTCTCGATTGTGAGCTCGAAAACCGCAAGTCAAATCATAAGTTTTGACACTAAGAAAAGTTCCAACTAATTTAGCTCCCAATTTATTAAAAAAACTTTTTACAAAAGGAATATCATGAGCCTTGCCTTTATTAAAACGATCACCAATGACCATGTCAGCTTTATTATTTACCACAGGAGCTAAGACATTTTTAATTTCATTAACATCAAATTGACCGTCCGCATCAATATTAACCATAAAATCAGCGCTATTTTTCAAAGCACTTTCTACTGCCGTATTAAACACAACGCCCAAACGCCGATTAGTTGTATGCGAAACAACGATGTCAGCACCAGCCTCTCGAGAAATTTTAGCAGTATCATCTTTTGAGCCGTCGTCAATCACTTGAATTAAAACCTCATCAATGCCGTCAAATTCACGAGGAATTGACTTAATTGTTTTTCCGATAACCTCACCTTCGTTATAAGCAGGGATATTTATGATTAGTTTCATATTTTTTAAATTATAATTACTGAACTATATTTAATTTTACACGTTTATTGTAATTTAATCAATTAAAAAGTGCTCGCCGCACGGACTTTTGAATTTAAATTCTAATATTCTCGGGACTGTCATTCCGGAAATTTTTTAGGTTTTTCGCAGAAAAATTTAAAAAATTATCCGGAATCTATGCTTTAAGTTTAAAAAAATTTAAAGTATAGTTTTCTTCCGAGATCCTGAATAAATTATTTAATTTTTTTTGCAAAAAATGAAATAATTTTTCAGTATGACTAGGAGTGGTTTATGAAAAAAGTTGATTTTTACTCAAAATAGTATATAATAGAAAAAGTTGAATGGGCTGTAGCCAAGCGGTAAGGCAACGGGTTCTGGTCTCGTTATGCGTAGGTTCGAATCCTACCAGCCCAACAAAATTAAACTTTTACGTCAGGATAAAGAATGATTGTAGGAAATTAGGACTTTCGATATTCTTTATTTATTTTCAAAATGAACGGTTTAAAACCGTTCACTACTTGCAATAGACAATATAAACTTACAAAAAATGAAAGCAAAAGGATTTTTCGTTATCAATAAACCAATCGGAATTAGTTCACAAAGAGCAGTTCAATTTGTAAAATATTGGGCGAGAAAAAAAACAGGAAATCGAAAAATTAAAGTTGGACACGCTGGAACACTCGATCCTTTGGCGACTGGGGTTTTAGTTATCGCAATTGGTCGTGAATACACTAAACAAATCGATAAAGTAGTTCAATCAGAAAAAGAATATTTAGCCGAAATTAAATTAGGCGAAACTAGTGAGACGGATGATCAGGAGGGTAAGAAAACTATTTACAATGTTGAAAATGTACCAACAAAATCAGAAATTAAAAAAACATTAAAAAAGTTCACTGGGAAAATTAAGCAAACTCCACCAGCGTACAGTGCAATTAAAATAAAAGGACAAGAGGCGTACAAGCGAGTGCGAAAAGGTGAAATTGTGAAAATGAAAGAGCGAGAAGTTGAGATTAAAAAAATAGATTTGTTATTTTATGATTTTCCTATTTTGAAAATTAAAGTTGTTTGTGGTAAGGGAACTTATATTCGATCTTTGGCGAGAGATGTTGGCGAGGAATTGAAAATAGGTGGTTATTTATTTTCTCTCCAGCGGACGAGAGTGGGGAAGTTTGAATTGAAAAATGCTTATGAAGTTTTTGAGTTTAAAAGGGAAAAAAATTTTAAGGAAATTATTTTGACTTTGGCGAATAGAGTAAAGAGATTTTTTAAAATTTAGGATTTGTAAATTAAGAATTTCAAATAATACTGAATGTTATTTAGTGTAGCTTGTCATTTTTTCTACTAAAATTAATTTATCCAGAATGATATGTTTTAAAATTTTATTAATTGATAAAATATGAAAATAGCAATACATGCAAGCGAATTAAATGAA
>JAGLWU010000038.1 GCA_023133275.1 Candidatus Moraniibacteriota bacterium | reverse complement strand
ATCGATGGAACGCGGGTTTATATCTCGCAGTTGCTTAAATATTTTCACGAATTAAATTCTGAAGATGAATTTTTAATTTATCACAAAGGTGAATTTAATTTAGAATTAGTACCGCCTGAGGCTGAAAATTATACAATAAAAAAAATAAATCCTGCACCTTTTTGGACGCAGAATAAATTTTCCATGCAAGTTTTTCGAGATAATGCGGATACGCTTTGGATGCCGTTGCATGATTTACCAATGGTGCGGAGGAAAAAAATGAAGACTGTTGTTACGGCTCATGATTTGGCTTTTAAAATTTTTCCTGAAACTTTTCCGAAAAAGGATTTACGAAAACTTAATTTTTTGGCGGATTACTCTTTTCCACATGCGGATAAAATTATTGCGATTTCGGAGGCGACTAAAATGGATCTTTTGAAATTTTATCCAAAAATTAAGGAGGAAAAAATAAAAGTAATTCATCATGGATTTGATGCAAGTTTTTGGCAGGAAGATTTAAATGATGAAGAAATTGAAAATGTTTTAAATAAATTTAATCTTGTTGAAAATAAATATTTGATTTACATTGGTGCAATTCAACCACGGAAAAATTTGAAATTTTTAATTAAAATTTTTGATAGAATTAAGAAAAATTATCCTGAGTTAAAATTGGTTTTGGCGGGTGGAAATGGTTGGATGTGGCAGGATATTTATCAGACTGCCGAGATTAGTAAATTTTCGACTGATATTATTTTTACGGAAAATATTTCTTTTGATGTGATGCGGATTTTGTTGCGGAGTGCGAAGTTATTTGTTTTGCCGAGTTTGTACGAGGGTTTTGGTATTCCTATTTTGGAGGCGATGGCGAGTGGTGTGCCTGCGGTTTGTGCAAATAATTCGAGTTTGCCTGAAGTTAGCGGGGGAGCAGTTGGTTTTTTTGAAACGGATAGTTTGGAAGATTGTGAAAATAAAATTGAGAATATTTTAAATAATGCAGATTTGCAAAATGAGATGATTGTAAAAGGTTTAAAAAGGGTTAAGAATTTTTCTTGGGAAAAATGTGCGGAGGAGACCTTGGGGGTTTTGAAGTCTTGACATTATTATTATTATCTAAACTTTATATTAGTTCTTATGGTAGTATGATTATTCATGCTATTTTTTATTTTTAATAATTTCTTGAGAGGCTGGAAATGAAAACAACAGAAGAAATTAGGGATTTTTTGAAAAAAGCTGGAGCGGGTAGTGTGGTTTTTATCGGTTTAAATGAGACAGCTACAGAGGATTCCGTTATCGAAGATGCTG
The DNA here is from genome assembly GCA_023133275.1 of Candidatus Moraniibacteriota bacterium. GTDB lineage: Bacteria > Patescibacteriota > Minisyncoccia > Moranbacterales > JAGLWU01. Next base: position 13,651 of record JAGLWU010000038.1, on the reverse strand, counting down.
CTTGTTTTAAATATATTGAAGGCAGAGGACTATGGTCAGACGGAGAGACTTTTTTTAATTCTGATCAAGTTATCGAACTTAACTTGTTAGAATAGCCTACCTGCAGAAAATCTATTATCTGCTGGTAGGTTTTCTGTTTTTTTAAAAGTGTTTCTACAAACCTCTCAAAACATCCAAATACTTCTTTGCAATAATTTCCCAACTAAAATTCTTAATATTAAATTCACGAGTCTTTTTACCAAAAGCAACACGATCAAAATCATCACTTAACAATTCATTAACTTTCCCAATCCAAGCCTCAGCATTCTCATGAGGAACCATAAAACCATTTTTACCATCAATCACCGCATCTTTCAAGCCCTGAAAATCAGCCGACAAAACAACCCGTTCACAAACACCAGTCTCAATCGCATTAATCCCAAAACCTTCCATTGAACCATGAATATCAATATTCGGCGAAACAACCAAATCAGTAGTATTAAATAAAATAGTTTTTTCTTTATCGGTTAAATTTGTAAGCAAGCGAACACGGTTTTCAAGATTATTTTTTTTCACCGCTTTTTCACTGAGAACGAAAGAATCTTCATCACCCGCTGTACTTTTAGAAACTCGTCCGCCCATCGCGATAAAAACAAAATTTTCAGGAAGTTTCGGCATAACCTTTTCAATAAACCAGTGAACGCCTTTGTGAGGAACAAAACGTCCCATGCGAAAAATAACTTTTTTTCCCGTCAAATTCATATCAATTAATTTCGCAAGTTCTTCACGAGTATGACTTTTGAAATATTCATCGGGATAAATTCCGTTGGGAATAAAAATGCATTTTTCTTTTTTAATTCCAATTTTTATAGATTCTTTGACAGTATAATTTCCAACAGCAATAAGTTTGTCTAATTTTTTCAAAGCAGGAATATTTATAGCACGGTAAATTTTTCCCATCAAAGATTTTTTGTAAGCATAAGTAATATCAAGTCCGTGAACAATGCTGGCAAATTTTGTTTTTTTATTAAACCATTTTACCCATTGTCCGAGCGGTGCTAAAACTCCATCGCCAAAAAGTATAACGTCATATTTACGAGAATTGAATAAAAGATAAATAAAAATATAAGGAATAAATAATGGCAAATTTTTTTTGCCTTTTTTATTCGCAATAATTTTTGTGTCAGCAATTTCAGCCAGAGAATTTGCAATACCGTAATTTTGATTTTCGATTCCGCCAAAAATTGGAGGATAAGCACGGGAAATAAAAAGTATTTTAAAATTTTCTTTTGACATATTTTTAGGTTAGCTAGACAATTAGATTGTTAGACTTTTAGATTTACTATTTTTGTATTTTAGCATATATTTTAATCTGTAGAAACACGATTGATTGTATTTTTGTTTTATTTTGAAAACATTTTGGAATGGGTTTTGAAACTTGTTATCATTAACATTTATAGTTGTAGGGATTTGCTGGCAAGCCCCTACCATTAATTTTGATTTTGATTTATAATGTAAAGTAATAAATATTAATATCGTAAAATATGGGAATAAATAAAATTTCGGTCAGCCAAAAGCGAGATGATTGTATTGGTTGTGGAGCATGCACTTCTTTTGCACCAAATAATTGGTCAATGAATGGTCAGGACGGAAAAGCGGATTTAAAAGATGCGGTGAAAAAAGGTGATATGATGGTCGTTCAAGTTGACGAAGATCAGGTAGAGGAAAATAAACAGGCAGCGGATGCTTGCCCTGTGCAGATTATTAAAGTTAGCGGGCATAATGAGTAGAAGTTTTATAAATTTTAATTCAACAAACAATAAAAAAATGGAAGAAAATACACAAAACAAAATAGGAACTTTCGTAAGTTCAGCAGTAAATAGAATTATTAGCATCGTAATGATTTTAGTAATTATAGCGTTAGTAGCTCTCGTCGCATACTTTTGGCACAACAATGAACTTTTAAAACAAAAGAATATTGATTCACAAGAAAAAATTGAAAAGTTTGAAGAAATGAATAATCAAGCTGGGAGTCGGGATGTTGTGATTAAGGAAAATATTGAAGAAAAAGTTTCTGGTAAAGAGAGCAAAAATATGGAAGATGATGATGTTGTTTTAGATAAAAATAGCATAGTTGAGAATAAGGTTATCACTAATGAAAAAGTTTATTTTGAAGTTAAAGAATTAGGTGTAAAATTTTTAGTTAATAAAGAACTACTAGACAAATTAACTTATGCAGTAATAGATGAAAATTCAGTTAATTTTTCAACAAAAAAACTTAATTCTATAAAAGGAAGTGTTTGTGATAAAAATTTAGCAAGAATGACTAAAATTAAAGGAACCGCTAATAATGATGATCCTTATGAAAAGCCGATTAATATGAACAGCATTAAACAATTCAATAATTATTATGTGCAGATTTCTGGACCTCAGGTTTCATGTTCTAGCGATGATGGTAGAGTTGTTATGAATAAAAATGAAAAAGAAAATTATTATAAAATGGAGTTAGAAATTTTAAATGGGATTTTAGATAATGTTAAATCTTTGAAAGAGATATAAAATGCTAAATTTCTACCAAAACTTACCGAGCAAAATAGATCCTGTATTATTTTCAGCAGGATCTTTTGCCGTTCATTGGTATTCAATAATGTGGGTAATGGTTTTAGTTGTAACTTATTTATTATTAATTTGGCGAATAAAAAAAGGTGAGGCAAATTACAAAAAAACCTTCATTCAAGATTTATTAATCAATGGATTTATCGGAGCTTTGATTGGTGGTCGATTGGGTTACGTCGTTTTTTACGACTTTGTCTATTTTTCCAAAAACTTTTTAGAAATAATTTCACCTTACGATTTTACCTCAGAAACTTGGACGGGAATTTATGGAATGAGTTATCATGGCGGAGCGATTGGAGTAATTATCGCTTTTGCGTGGACTATTTACAAACATAAAGAAAACTTTTTGAAAGTAGTTGATTTTGTAATTCCGGCTTTTCCGCTAGGTTTTTTTTTCGGTAGATTGGGAAATTTTTTTAACAGTGAATTGGTCGGGCGGGCGACTGAAAAATTTTGGGGGATGTATTTTAACGGTGAAATTTTTTTGCGTCATCCGTCGCAGTTGTACGAGGCTTTTGGCGAGGGTTTATTTATTTTTACAATTCTTTGGTTTTTGAGAAATAAAAAACTTTTGAAAGGTGTGTTGAGCGGTTTGTATTTAACGTTGTATTCTGGTGTTCGTTTTGTCGTTGAGTTTTATCGTGAGCCTGATGAACATTTAGGTTTCGTGTTTTTAAATTTAAGCATGGGACAGGTTTTGTCTTTAGGGATGTTTTTTGTGGGAATTGTTTTAACTTGGGTTTTTTGGAGGAGAGGGAGGAGTTTTAACTAAAATATTTTATTTTTTAATACCGTCTTCTTTTTGTCATTCCAGATAATTTTTCAGGATGACATGAATTGAAAGTTTTATTATTTTCTGTAGGGGATTCTTCACTTCATAAATTTTTTGTAAAAAAATTTATTACATTCAGAATGACAGGGAAATTTATTGAGGCGATAACAAGAAATTTGAATGCTAAAATTTGTAGGGGTTTGCCATTGGCAAACCCAAAAAGCCCGTGCGGTGAGCATTTTTCTATCTTTCCCTAAAAAGTTAAATTTTCTGTTATAATTAAAATATGAATACAGGACACGATAAACAAAAAAAAATACTTGAACAAATGTTGCAGAAAAAAAGTATGAACCATCACGCTTTTATTTTTACAGGTCCAGAATATATCGGAAAATATAAAATTGCTAATCAGTTCGTAAAATCTTTATCCGAAGGAGAGGATAATTGCGATTGGCAAGAAATAAATCAGCGAGTGGACAGCGACATTACAATAATTGAATCACTGACCGAAGAAAAAAATGGGAAAGTCAAGCAAAAAAATATTTCCGTTTCGCAAATTCGTGAGGCAGTAAGAATTTTTCATTTGTCGGCGGATAAAAAAGCTAAAATCATCATTATAAAAAATGCACATAAAATGACCGTCGGTGCACAAAATGCACTTTTGAAAACTTTGGAAGAGCCTCCTGAAAATGCTTTTTTAATTTTAACTACTTCTGAAATTTCAAATCTTTTGGAGACAATTGTTTCGCGTTGTTTTAAGATTTCATTTAATTTATTAGAGAAAGAGGAATTACAAAGAATAAGTAATGATGAAGAATTGATTGACAATGCAATGGGGCGACCAGAACTTTTGCAAAAGATTATTGCAGATTCTGAATTTAGCGATTGGATTAAATATTCTGTTGAGCAGTTGCAGGGTTTAGCAAAATCTTCCATGGGCGAAAAAATTGATTTGGCTGAGGCGTTGAGTAAAAAAAATAAAAGTGATTTGGATATTTTTTTGCAAGTTTGGATTTGGCGAATTAGAAAGGCGGCTCACAAAACTAAACAATATAATTTGTTAAAATTTGCATCTCGAGTGGAAAATGTTTTTCATGAACTTCATTTAAATAATGTAAATACCCGGTTACTTTTGGAGGATTTGTTTTTGAATGTTTAAATATTCTTTTTCGAAATTGAAACAATGGGTCATGACCCATTGTTCAGAAAGTCCCGTGCGGTTAGCACAAAATAATTTAAAACAAAATGCGTAAGATTAAACCTAACAAAAAGATTATCAAAAAGAAACAGAAACGTCCAAAAAAAAGAGGGAAAACACAGAAAGAATTTTCTTGGAAAAGATTTATTTTTAAAGCACTTTGTGTTTTATTTTTTGTGATAGTAGTTTATGTTTTATTGTATTCTGAATTTGTAAAAATAAAAAAAATAGAAGTTGATGGAAATAATATTGTTGATTCAAATTTGATTATTGAAGAAATTAAATCTCAAACGCAAGAAAATAATTTATTACAAATATCAAAGCAAAATTTTTTTATCACTTTCGAAAAAGAATTACAAAAAAATATTTTAGAAAGTTTTCCTAAAATAAAAAATGTGGAAATTGAAAAAGTTTTTCCTGATCAAATAAATATTTTTGTTGAAGAATACGATTTAATTCCAATTATTTGTATGGAAAGTCAAGAAGGACAGTGTTTTATTTTGGAGAATGATGGGAAAATTGTTGCCGAAGCAGATTTTAACAGCCTTAAATTGGAGAAAAATAAAACGATAATTATTATTGATGAAAATAAAAATGATATTGCTAAAATCGGTGAAGAATTTATTTCAGAAAAGAAATTGGCAAACATTATTTTTTTGGGCAGGGAATTGACTTATGCTTTAGATACTAAAATTGAGCAACCTTTTGTTATTCCAGCACGTGGGGCGAGTGAGGTGAAATTTACTACAGACGAGGGTTGGTATTTGCAAGTTGACACTGTTGATAGTCCTGAAATTACTTTGAAAGTTTTGGATTTATTTTTTAGAAAAGGTTTTGGTTCACGAACTGATGTTAGGCGTTCGGATTTGGAATATGTTGATGTTAGGACGAACGAGAAAATTTATTATAAAGTTGAGAAAAGTGAAGAACTGGATGCGGAAGTTGAAGATGATGAAGAAAATAATAATTAGATTTAATAAATTCAACAATTTATAAATTTTTTCTTTATGAATTAAAATATGCTAAAATATAAACAGAACTTTATAAATATTAAATAAAAAATTATGGAAAATGAAAATTCAACAAGTAAAATTGAAAATAATAAAAAATCGATAGAAAGTCTTAAACAAAAACTTATAATTGTTGCTGGAGTTATCATTGCGGTGATATTTGCAATTTTAGTATTTCTCATATTTAAAAATAAAAAGCAAGATTTAGGAATTAAAGAAAATAAAATTGATGACAAAGTAATTTCAGAAGTAATTGAGGAAAAAGATCAACTAATCAAAAAGTTTTCAGATTACAATGAACTGAGAGATTTTTTAGAAAGTAATTCTTCTGATGATACGATAAAAACTTTGCAATATGAAAGTGATACTATTGCGGTTGGTATGGCTATGGGAGAAGAATCTGGAATGACAAGAGCATCCAACATTGAAACAAAAGCTAATTTTGCACCACAAACAGAAGAACAATCAAGTCATTCAGAAACAAACGTTCAAGTTCAAGGTGTTGACGAAGCAGACATCGTTAAAACTGATGGTGATTATATTTACGTAGTTTCAAAAAAGAATTTATTTATTGTTGACAGCAAAAATGCAGAAAATTTAAATATTCTTTCTAAATTAGAATTTGATGACCAGCCACAAAATATTTATCTTAACGGTGATAGATTGATTGTTTTCGGGAGAAATAATGAAATTCGCAAAAAAGAAATTTACTCTAATTTTAAAAGACGTTCACAATATACTTTTTTTAAAGTGTTTGATATTAGTGATCGAAAAAATCCACGTCAATTGAAAAATTATGATTTTGAAGGAAATTATTCTAACTCACGAATGATTGGCGATTATGTTTACTTTTTAACTAATGCGTCGAATATAAATTACGCTGATGAATTTCCAGTGCCACGAGTTTTATTGGATGGTCAGGAAATTTATAATTATTCGGACGAGCAGAATTGTTTGGGCGGTTGTCCGGACGTGTATTATGTCGATGACATAAGCGATCGTTATACGATGGTCAATGTGATGGCAATAAATGTTCAAGATATTAATAAAACGAGTGAAAATAATTTGAATCACAAAGTTTATTTAATGCCGTACAATCAGAATTTATATGTTTCTCACGATAACCTTTATTTGACATACACTAAATATTTTGATCAAAATGAATTTTTGACTAATTTAAAATTGGAAATTATCTGGGATAAACTTTCTGCAAATGACAAAAATAAAATAGAGAAAATTAAATCGTCCGAATATTTTATTTTAAGTCGACGGGAAAAGACATATAAAATCCAAAATATTTTAAATAGAGTAATTATTTCTGAGGAGGATGAAATAGCGTTGGAAGAAAATTTGAAAAATAAAATTCAAGAATTGTATCCGCAAATCGTTGATAAAATTGAAGAAACTGTAATTCATAAAATTGCGATTGATGGTGAAAATTTAGAATACAAAGGATTTGGATCTGTGTCTGGAACAATTTTGAATCAATTTTCTATGGATGAAAATGGTGATTTTTTCCGAATTGCGACAACGAGAAGTCAAAATCGAATGTATTGGTTGCGGAGTTATCTTGCAGAAAATATTCAAATTCAACTTCAAGGAGAATCTTACAATAATTTATATGTTTTAGATAAAAATTTAAAAATTACAGGACGTCTTGAGGGATTGGCTGAGGGCGAGCGAATTTATTCAGTTAGGTTTATGGGTGATCGAGCGTACATGGTAACTTTTCGTCAGACTGATCCGCTTTTTGTAATTGATTTGCAAAATCCAAATAATCCAAAAGTTTTAGGTAAATTAAAAATTCCTGGTTTTTCTAATTATCTTCATCCTTATGATAAAAATCACTTGATTGGAATCGGTAAAGATACAAAGGAAAATTCTTTTGGTGGCGTTGTGACTGGAGGTTTGAAAATTTCATTGTTTGATGTTTCTGATGTGGCAAATCCTAAGGAAAAAGCGAAATATATTTTGGGCGGAAAGGGAAGTGATTCGATTGCTTTGCGAGATCATAAAGCGGTTTTATTTGACAAGGAAAAGAATTTGTTGGTTTTGCCGGTAACTTTGCGAGATAATTTTTCTGATGAAAATTTTATAGATAAACGATTTGCTCAAGAAAAATATTTTGTTGGTGCGGCAGTTTTCAATATTGATGATAGTAAGATTGATTTGCGTGGCGTAATTTCTCATTCTAAAAATAATGTGGATAATTGGTGTTTGGGTAATTGTTACACTGATAATATTTTGAGGAGTTTGTGGATTGGTGATGTGCTGTATTCTTTTTCAAATGGGTTTTTGCAGGCTAATGGGATTTCTGATTTGGAATTGATTAAAAAGTTGGAGTTGAGATTTAATGGCAGAGATGATTTTCGAGTTGTGAATTAATAGTTTAATGATTAAAGAAATGATAAAAATTAACAATAATAAAAATATTATATTTATAATCTTTTTCATAACGTTTGTTTTTTTGATAGTTTTATTGTTTGTAAAAAATAGTAAATTAAGATTGGAAATTAATAATTTATTAGATGAAAAGGAGGAACTAAATTTAAATTTTTCATATTTAAAATTAGAAAATAATTTTTTAATAAAAGAAAATACTGAAAATAGATTGAATAATAGGAGTGATCATTTTATTTATAAAGAAGAATATGACGAATGTGTTGAAAATTTATTTAATATCGCAGAAAAAAATGATAAACATTCAGAAAAACATATTTGCACAGGTAGTTATAAAAAAGAGAATGGATTTATTTATGCTGGAGTAACAACTGGCATGCTCTCAGGAACTTGGGTAAAAACGAATATAGATTATGATTCTTTTGAAAAATTTGATGATTCTTTTGGAATAGCCAAAGATAAAAATAATATTTATATTAATGGTTGTTCAAGATTAGATATTGACTATAGATCTTTTCAATCATTGGGCTTTGGCTATTTTAAAGATAAAGGTGGACATTTTGAAAATAAAAACAGATATTTTAATGCTTTTGGAAAAGTTATTTCTTTAGATTTTTGTAGTGATAATTTGAAATTAATAAAAAATCCTTCCAAATTACAAATAAGCTATGATTATGTAACAGATGGTTGTAATTTATATAAAAAAGATTTATTAATTTTAAAAAATATAAAAAATAAAGTAGATGATCTTGAAGTTTTATCATCCGAAATTTTTAGAGATAAAAAATATATTTATCAAATTGTTAGATCAAATCCTAAAAATGTTATTACGCACTTAAAAAAGTCTAAATCATCGAAAGCTAAATATTTAAAAAATAGATATTATCTTATAACTTTTAAACAAAATAATATAGATATTGAATCATTTAAATACGTAGGTTATTTATCTGGAAATAAAAAATATTTTAAAGATAAAGATTTTTTATATAAAGTTGAAAACGATCAAATTCTTACAAAAGTAAAACATGTTGATAATGAGTACATTGACACAAATTCAATAAGAATAGAAAAGAATATTTTTAAAGATAAAAATAATTGTTATGTAGAAGGATATTATTTACTACATTATTCATTTAGTTTTGAAAAAAACACTCTGAATTTAAAAGCTATGATTCTAAATACAGAACAGCTGATTTAGTAAGTGTACCTTGTGATTAATTTCATGGTATAATAAAATCACTTAAAAATAAAAAAATAAAATGTCATTAATAACCTTAGACAAAGTAACAAAAATATACCCAGACGAATTCGTAGCCCTAGAAGAAATCAGTTGCCGAATAAGAGAGGGAGAATTCGTTTCCCTAGTCGGAGCCAGTGGTGCAGGAAAATCAACATTACTAAAAATGATTTACGCTAACGAACGACCAACTTACGGAGCAATTTATTTTGGAGGACGAGATATCGCCAGTATTCCCGAAAGACTTTTACCATTTTACCGCCGAAATTTCGGAACAGTATTTCAAGACTTTAAACTTTTACCAAAAAAAACCGTTTTCGAAAATGTAGCTTATGCCTTAGAAGTGCAAGGAAAATCCAATGCTCAAATTCGTGAAGAAGTACCAAAAATTTTAGAAATAGTTGGCATGGCAGATCAAATGGATAAATACCCAGATCAAATCAGTGGCGGTGAGGCACAACGAATAGCTTTAGCCAGAGCAGTAATTCACAGACCGCGAGTTCTAATTGCCGATGAGCCAACAGGAAATTTAGATCCAGTCTCAACCGATGAAATTATCAGACTTTTATTAAAAATAAACGAACTTGGCACAACAGTCATACTAGCAACACACGATCAATCAATTGTGGACAGACTGCACAAGCGAGTTATAGTATTAAATCAAGGTCGCATTGTTCGAGATGACTCACAGGGTAGATACAATTGATCAATAAATAAACATATAATATTTTTTATGAAAACTATTAAATTATTTCGCACTTTCAATGAAGGCGTTCAAAATTTTCGCAGAGATAAATGGCTGACTGCGGTTACCGTTATGGTTATGAGTCTAGCTTTGTATTTGATAGGAGTGTCTTTTTTGAGTGGTTTTGGTATTTTGACTGTAGTGAATAATATTGAAAATAGGATTAATATTAGTATGAATTTTGATTCTGATATTGCAGAGAATGAAATTTTAGAAATAAAAAAAGAAGTTGAAAAAATTCAAGAAGTTCAGTCTGTGATTTATATTTCTCGGGAAGATATTTTTAACAATTTCAATGAACAATATAAAGATAGTAGAGAAATAATGAAAACTCTAGAAGTTATTGAAGAAAATCCTTTTCTCACATCATTATTAGTTACAGCTGATAATGTTGAGCATTATGAAAATATAAATACATATTTAACGAAAACATATAAAAATAAAATGTATTCAAATTATGATAAAAATAAAGGAACGATAGGGGAGTTGCATAATTTTATTGTTTTTATTAGAAATGTGAGTTTAGGATTGGGTGCAATAATGATTATTATTTCTATTTTGCTTAATCTTAATACAATTCGAATGAGTTTATATGCAAATCGGAAAGAATTTGAAATTATGCGTTTGGTGGGAGCATCTAATTTATATGTTAAATTGCCGACGGTTTTTGAAGGATTTTTATATGGCTTGACTAGCTCATTTTTGACGATTGTAGCTTTAATTATTACGGTTTACGCTACAGATCCATTTATTAAAAAAATGTTGCCTGACGTTAAAATTGCCGAATTTTATACTAAACACATTATTGAAATTTGTCTTATTGTAATCGCTTTAGGAGTTGTTTTAGGTACAATTAGTAGTTACATTGCTATCCGACGTTATTTGGAGAAATAATATTTTTAGTTTTTTTAAATAATAATAAATCACTATTAAAATTACTGATGGATATTTTAAGTGTAAATGTAGATGCAATCTTTTAAGATTATTTCTCCAAATAATAAAAAGCTTTAATTAAATCGTTTTGATACAGAGTATATAATTTACTTTGTTTTAAATAAGTGCAATGTCGCAAAATGTAGATTGTACGACGTTGTGTATGTGTTAAGGAAAGTCTCCTGATTTTTGTGCATAAATCGTCTTTTTTGCTATAAAAAGAGATTTTTAATTTAAACAAAAAATCTAAAGCATCTTACTGTGTTGTGTTATATTACAATTTTAATTCTCTATTTAAATTCAGAAATTCTGTAGTTGCCATTTTTAAGTTTCTTTTTTCGATTCATAATCTTTGCATGTTTTTTCCAGAAAGCTTTATCAGCATCCTCAAAAGAAATTCCTAAACTTATAAAATTACCAATCACAAGATTTAGTATATCAACATTTTCCTCAATAATTTCCTCTTTTGATTTACCTTTAGTTGCTGATAATTTCAGTACTGAATAGCTTGCGAAAGTTCACCTAATTCTTCAACTAATAAATTTAAGCGAAATTGCATATCTTCATTATTAGTTCCTTTCATTTCAAATTTTTTGTGAAATTCTTCAATAGCCTTATAATATTTTTTCATATTCTATTTTTTAAATTATTTAACATAAACATTATTGTGTATCTCACAAAAAAATATTTATCAATCTTTTTGTTTTAATAATAACGTCGCACAATCTAGGAAAAGTTTTAGCAAAAAAATCTCTATTCAATCTCTAAAAAAATTAATAAACTATTTCAACTTCCTCAGTCAACTGAATATTAAATTCATCTCTAACTCGTGATTTTGCCATAGAAGATAATTGCAAAACCTGATCAAAAGTTCCATCCCCTAAATTTAGAAAATAATTAGCTTGATTTTCACTTATTTTAATATCACCAATTCTTTCTCCTTTCAATCCAACTTTGTCCAACAGCCAACCAGTAGGCACTCGACTTTCTCGACATTTTGTATTTTTTTCTTCCTCAAACATTTTCTGAACTTTTTCATTAGCCACTGGATTGGTAAAAAATGATCCTGCAGTTTTTACACTTTGCAATTGCAAGTTATTTCTTTTCTGCATAATTTCTTTCATGCTTTTTTTCAATTCTCCCTGATTCCCTATTTTTAATTCAAAAGTTGCTTCTAAAATTATCCAATTTTTATTTTTTTTAAAAAGACTGCTTCGATATTTTAATTCACATTCTTCTTTTGATAAAGTTTTTATTTCGCCAGTTTTAATATTTAAGGCTTTGATTTGTGTGATAACATCTATAATTTCTACTCCAAAAGCACCTGCGTTTCCTCGTACTGCCCCGCCGACTGTCCCTGGAATTCCAAATAATTTTTCTATTCCAGTTAAATTATTTTCGGCAGAAAATTTTATTAAGTAACTTAACATAACTCCAGCTCCAGCGGTAATTTTTAAATAATTTATTTCTATTTCCTTGAGGTCTATTTTTATTACTAATCCACTAAAACCTAAATCAGAAAAAAGTACGTTACTTCCTCCTGCTAAAATAAAATATTTTAATTCTTTTTCTTCTGCAAATTTTAAGGCTTCTTTTAAATCTTCTATACTTTTTACTAAAACGAAATAACGTGCTTTTCCGCCGATGTTGAAAGTGGTATATTTTTTTAATGAAATATTTTCTTGTATTGAAATCATATATTTTATTAAAACTTTAAAATGGCTTTTTACCAAGTTTTTGTTTTGATTGTTTCCCAAGCATAAGTACTTACGCCTGTTTGCATACACATGTCTACATAAGAATTATTTGCATCAGCATTATATCTTAATGTTCCAATTTTGGTTGAGTCACATGTGTCTGTGTCGTCTGCTATTTTTATTCCGCCATCTATATCTAATTTTGCATTAGGAGATTTTATACCAATTCCAATATTACCAGTAGAAATTCCCGTACCAGTTCCATCAATATTATTTCCAAAAATTAAACTACCTATATTTAATTGATTTGAGCCAGTCCTAATCGGAACTTCAATTCCATTTCCCAAAATAATATTATCATCTCCATTCACATGTATGCCCGAACTTTTTCCTATATAAATATTTCGAGATCCAGTAGTATTACTTCCTCCTGCATAACGCCCCAAAAAAATATTCTCTTCTCCTGTTGTATTGATTATCCCTGACCAAAATCCTATAAAAGTATTATAACTACCAGTTTGAATATCCCTTCCAGCCTCAGTACCAATAAAAATACCTCCTGTTTGACTAGCACCTCCACTATTTTGTCCAAAACCAGCTCTCCATCCTAAAGCCACTGATCTTTTATGAGATGTTCCATTTACTAAAGTATGCTCACCTAGAGTTGTGTTTAAGGAGCCATCAACATTACTAGCCATGCTTTCACGCCCAATTATGGCATTTTCTTGCCCTGTTAAATTATTTTTGAATGCTCTAAAACCAAATACTGTATTATAACTTCCTGAAGTATTTTCTAATCCCGATTCATAACCTACATAGGTATTTTCTTTTCCATCTACATTATTTTGAAAAGCATTTGCGCCAATTACTGTGTTAGCATATCCTGATACATTTTCTTTTCCTACATCATTTCCTATAAAAACATTTAGATTATCGCTCAAATCATCACTACTACCTGCATTTTCTCCAATAAATACTGAGTTGCCCGTATTTAAAACTTCTAATTGACCCTTTGTTGTTAATCTTAAATGCTTTTCCCCATCAGTCTTAAAAATCAAATCCTC
>JAGLWU010000037.1 GCA_023133275.1 Candidatus Moraniibacteriota bacterium | reverse complement strand
TTCAAAACATCTAATTTGATGAATGTCTAATTATCTAATATTCTAAAAATTTAAATTATATGAGTTAAAAAAAAGTAAATGCAGTTATTAAGTTGCAAATTCAGGCCGGAAAAGCTAATCCCGCTCCTCCAGTGGGTCCTGCTTTGGGTCAACATGGTGTTAATATTCAGGATTTTTGTTCTCAGTTTAATGAGGCGACAAAGGATAAAATGGGAGATGTTATTCCTGTAGAAATTTCTGTTCATGATGATCGAAGTTTTAGTTTTGTAATGAAGACTCCTCCTGCTGCTGAATTATTGAAAAAGGCTGCTGGTGTTAAAAAGGGTGCTGGTAATCCTTTGGCGGATAAGGTTGGTAAGGTTGGTAAAGATAAGATTCGGGAGATTGCGGAAATTAAGATGCCTGATTTGAATGCGTCTGATTTGGAGTCTGCGGAGAAGATTGTTGAGGGGACTGCAAGATCAATGGGGATTAGTGTTGAGTAAATTTATATAAATTATTATTGATATGAAGAACATTACAATAATTGTATTAAGTATCTTCGTTGTAGGTTTGTTTGGATTAATTATTTATTTTATACAAACAGATAACAAGAATGCTAACTTGGAACCTAGTAAGGGGTATCTTGAGGCTTTAAAAGAGACAGAAGAGGATAAAGAAAAATTTAGAGTTATGAATAATATAGAAAAATCAAAAAAAGAAAATGTTGAAAATTTAGGGAAAATATCTGAGAATGAGTCTTTTGATGAGTGTGAAAAAGATGGAAAAGTTTATTTTGATATTCCAGAATTAGATATTTCTGTTTTAGTTAATGAAAAAATTAAAGATGATTTGGTTTATTCTGATGTTAACAGGTCTTACGGTGAATTTGTGTATGTTTCTTCTAAAAAATTAATAGAAATGGATTTAGACGGATTTTGTTCAATAGATGGCAAGAAAGGTTCTGGTACTTTTGGTATATCTAAAAGACCTATAAAAGATTATGTGAATATGGAGGGATCAGATTTAATGGAACGTATTAAATTGGGTGAAGTAAAACAAATTGGTGAATACTTTATCGTATTTGGTAGGCAAGATAGATGTTCTCTTTTGGATTATGAAAATTATGTTATTGAAAATTCTATGAATGTAATGGCAAGTAATGTAAAATGTATAAAGGAAATTAAATAATTAATTAAATGTGGGAGAAAAATAATTTTTCTAAATTATTTCGCTTGAACCACGTAAAAAAATATTATGAAAAAAGGAAAAAGATATGAATCTGCTGTAGAAACAGTAGATAAAGAAAGAGTATATTCACCAAGTGAAGCTTTTAAATTAGTAAAAGAAAACGCAAAAGCAAAATTTGATGAATCAATTGAAGTTCATGTAAGATTAAATATTGATCCAAAAAAAGGAGAGCAGCAAATTCGTGGCACAGTAACTTTACCGCAAGGAACAGGAAAAAATGTAAAAGTTGGAGTAATTACAGAAAGCAAAGAAACTGAAGCAAAAAAAGCTGGAGCTGATGTTGTTGGAGGACAAGAACTTATCGATCAAATGAAAACGGGAAAATTGCCGGACGTAGATGTTTTAGTAGCTACTCCAGATATTATGGCTAAACTAGCTCAAGCAGCGAGAGTTTTAGGTCCACGAGGTTTGATGCCTAGTCCAAAAACAGATACAGTTACTGTTGATGTTGAAAAAGCAGTTAGTGAATTGAAAAAAGGAAAAGAAAGTTTTAAAAATGATAATACTAGTAATGTTCACCAAATCATTGGAAAAGCTAGTTTTGAAGCTGAAAAATTAGAAGAAAACTTTAAAGCATTTATCAATGCAGTTAGAAAATGTAAAACTGATGCACATAAAGGAAATATTATTGTTGGTGTTTCGGTTTGTTCAACTATGGGTCCAGCAGTTAAGATTGAAGCTTAAATTATTTAGGTTATATAAAAATTCAGAATTTGAACAAGGGGTCATGACCCCTTGTTGGCGTGGATGAATAATTTTATTTTTTAAATTTTACAAATGAAAAAGAAAATAGTTATTGGTTTAGTGGGAGAAACTGGTAGCGGAAAGGATACGGTAGCTGATTATCTTAAAAGAAAATATGATGTGCATTTGCTTCGTTTTAGTTTACCTTTGAAAAAAGCACTTAAGTTTTTTTTCGAGAGTCCTAAAAAATCTGATCAGTCTTGGCTGTATCAAGTTTTCAAAGAGCGTTTTGGTGAGGAAATTTTACATTTGGGAATTAAGAGGTTTATTGAGCAACACAACGGTATTATGTGTATCAATGGTTTACGGATGCCTAAGGATTTTGAGTTTGTGAAATCTTTAGAAAATAGTTATGTGATTTATATTACGGCTGATCAGAAATTACGTTGGCAGAGGGCTTATTGTCGAGGGGAGAAGGCGGATGATAAACAATGTTTTGGTGATTTTCAGGAGTTTGAGGCAAATGCGGAAACTGAAAAAGCGGTTCCTGAAATTGGTTCTCAGGCTGATTTTATGATTAAGAATGAATCGACGATGGATTATCTTTTGACTGAAGTTGATAAAGCAATGGAAGAGATTTTGAAAGATTAGATTGCTATTTTGAACAATAGGCTTTACGACTTCTTGTTTTATGTTAGAATTATTTTAAACTTAAAAAGTAATTATTTATGATTATGAATTTTTTTAAGATAAATAATAAAATATTAATTATATTAGTTTTTTGTGTAATATTAATTTTTTTAGTTTCATGCACTTTCCTTTTAAAAGGTTATATTAAAGATAAAGATAATTTGATTAATGAATTAAGAATTGAGATTAGTGATCTAAATGATGATTTAATTTTAGTTAAAAGAGAAAACAGAAGAGAAGAAGGAAATGAAAAAGAAATTGATGGCATAGTTAAACCTCAAACGCCTTTTTGTATTTCCGGCACCATAGATGATTTTAACAAAAAAATGTCAAATATAGATTATGCCCCTTTTCGTTCTTTGAATAGAATAGATTATTTAGTTAAAAGAGAAGACTTTAAAAAGTTTTTTGATAAAAGTGAATATTATCAATTTTGTGATTTTGGTGGCGGAGGAAGTACGGAGATGTTATTTTTTGTGTTATATGGAGATTATGGTAATTATAATAATGTTGTTGTTGGTGGAATTAATGTTTATGATGAAGATAATGCTAAGTTAGTTTTTGATTATAAAAACAATCCAGATAGTGGAGATATTGGTATGTGTGATTTGGATGGAATTATAGAAAGTCACTTAATTTATTCTTGTGGTGGAGGAGATGGTCCAAGTTCTAATAATTCAGTTTATCTTCTTAATACAAATAATGGAAAGAGCAAAACAATAAAGCAGTGCTTTTATCTTTACGATAAGGAGGAAAAAAAGATTGATTGTAAAGTTGATATATTTAATTTAGAAAAATAATTCTTAAATCTAAAATTTATGGCACTTTCTGACAAAGACATTCGAAAAGAAATTCGAAACAAAAACATTATCGTAAAACCCTTCAGTAAAAAATCACTTCAACCAGCGAGTGTTGATTTGCATTTAGATAAAGAATTTATGATTTTCGATAAAAATTCACATCACGTTATCGATGTAAAAAAACCAGCAAAAAATTTGATGAAAAAAATTGTCATTACAAAAAATAAACCATTTATACTACACTCAGGAGATTTTGCATTAGCTTTAGTTCACGAAGAAACTGGAGTTTCAGAAAAAATGGTTGGACGACTTGAGGGAAAAAGTTCATTAGGTCGTTTAGGTTTAATAATTCACACAACAGCAGGTTATCTCGATCCAGGTAACTCTCTGAAAATGACTTTAGAACTTTTCAACGCAGGAGCTTTGCCAATCAAACTTTATTACAAAATGCCAATTGCTCAAATGGCGTTTGAATATTTATCTTCACCTTGCGAGCGATCTTATGGTGACAAAAAACTAAATAGCAAGTATTATGGAGATAAGGGCGTGCAAGAATCTTTGATGCACAAAAATTTTTAACTTGAGATTTCAGATATTTTTCTTTTTTAAAAATTTTGTAAAAGCGGATTTTTTTAAATTTTAAAAATGTAAATTTTTTTCAAAAATATATGAATAAACAAATTGTTATTGGATTGGCGGGGGAGATAGCAAGTGGAAAAGGTGTTGTGGCACAATATTTGAAGGAGAAACACGATGCTAGAAAATATTGTATGTCGGATGCTTTGAAAGATATTTTAAAAAGACTTCATTTAGGTGTAGTGAGGAAAAATCTTGCTAGCTTGTCGCTTGGCTTACGTGAGCTTTATGGACAAGATATTTTGATCCATGCTTTGATTCAGGATATTCAAAAAAGTGGAAGTAAATTTGTGATAGTGGATGGAATTAGGCGAGTGGAGGAACTAGAGGAATTGAAAAAATTAGATAATTTTAAGCTATTTTATTTGGAGACTGATTTAAAAATAAGATATGAACGATTGAAAAAAAGAGATGAGAAAGCGGACGATAAAATAAAAACTTTTGAAGATTTTAAAAAAGATAGTCAATTAGAAACTGAAAAAACTATTTTAGAACTTAAAAAATTTGCTGATTATAATATTGATAACAGTGGCGGTTTGTCGGACACTCACGAGGAAATTGATGAAATAATTAAAAATCTTAGCTAAAATATTTTAAATTTTTTATTAAAATTTACTTAAAAAATGAAACTTCAAATTAAAAAAAATCATTTGGATGCAAAAATTCCTAAATATACGATTGAGGGAGATGCAGGATTGGAACTTTATTCTTTGCAAGATGTTTCCTTGTTTCCTGATGAAAGGAAAATTGTGAAAACTGGAATTTCTATGAAAATACCGAAGAGTTATGTTGGATTGATTTGGGATAAAAGTGGGATTGCGGTTAAAGGCGGAATTAAAACTATGGGCGGTGTGATCGATAGTAATTATCGAGGTGAAGTCGGCGTGATTTTGAAAAATCTTTCTGATGATATTTATGAAATTAAAAAGGGTGATAAAATTGCTCAGATGTTGATTCAGAAAGTCGAATGTTCTATAATAGAAGAGGTGGATGAATTGGATGAAACGGAGCGTGGTGATGGCGGTTTTGGGAGTACGGGATTGAGATAGATATAAATTTTATTAAATTTGAAAATAATTACAAAAAAATAAAATTTTGATGAAGAAATAGTTTTAATTAGAAAAGAGCTTGAGGAGATAAAAGAGGAATTTAAAAAAAGACCGACTGGAAAGGCTTTTGATGTTTTGGAAAATAAAGTTACTGATTTGGAGGCTGAAGTTGATAAGATGTATAAAGAGGGGGTTTGTTAAGTTTTTTGAAAAGAAAAAAGCATCCTGAAAACCTTTTAGATTAAAGGTGGATGCTTTTTATGGAAGAAAAAAGAAGAGTATGTTATTCCTCATCACTTCTTTTGCTGAGTGGGTATTTATCAATTCTACCCATAATGTTTCTTTCAGCTAATACTGAATCAGTGCTTGAGATTGAAAATGCTACATAATATTCAAGCTCTCCGTCTTCAGGGTTTTCTATTGTGAACTCGTTTCCCGATTTTACTTTCTGTTTAATCAAATAAAAAACTCTTGACTCCCCCAATTGTTTACCTATTTTTTTTCCTTTATTAAAACCTAAATTAAAAATAACAAGAATAAAAAAACAAATTATTCCAAAGATAGCAATATATAACATTATTTTCTCCTCTGTATTTTTACAGATTTACTGTTTGTCTATGAGTTATCTCACGGAACAATTAAATATAACAGAAGAAGAAGAAGAAGAAGTCAAGAGAGGAATTTTTTAAAAATTGAAATAGCTAAAATTTATAAATTTTAAAATTAAAAATATGGCAAAATACACACCAGTAATCGGAATGGAAATCCACGTAGAACTCAAAACAAAATCCAAAATGTTTTGCAGTTGTGCAAATGGAAAAGGAGAAGAAAAAACACCCAATAAAAACATCTGTCCAGTTTG
Organism: Candidatus Moraniibacteriota bacterium; assembly: GCA_023133275.1. Lineage (GTDB taxonomy): Bacteria > Patescibacteriota > Minisyncoccia > Moranbacterales > JAGLWU01. The sequence goes on along the minus strand of JAGLWU010000037.1, from coordinate 10,850 downwards.
TACAGCACAACCTGGAGCTTTGCCAGTGCCAAATCGAACAGCTATCGAATTTGTACAAAAAGCAGGATTAGCTTTAAATTGTGAAATAGCACAAAAAAGTAAATTCGATAGAAAAAACTATTTTTATCCAGATTTACCGAAAGGTTATCAAATTTCCCAGTTAGATATGCCACTTTGTGAGAATGGAAAAATTCTCATTGACGACAGAGAAATTGGAATTACTCGAATTCACATGGAAGAGGACACTGGAAAGTCCACCCATCCAAAAGGTGCTAAATATTCTTTGGTGGATTTGAATCGTTCGGGATTGCCTTTGATGGAATTGGTAACAGAGCCAGATATTGAAAATGGTGGGGAAGCACGATTGTTTTGTCAAAAGATCCAACAAATTTTTCGTTATTTGGAAATTGCTGATGCAAATATGGAAAAAGGACAAATGCGTTGTGAAGTAAATATTTCACTTTACAAAGAGGGCGAAGATAAATTGAGCGGACAAAAAGTTGAAATTAAAAATCTAAATTCTTTTAAAGTGGTAGAAAAAGCAGTTAATTATGAAATTATTCGGCAAGCAAAATTATTAGATTCTGAAGAAAAGATTGCACAGGAAACACGTGGTTGGGATGAAAATACAGGAAAAACTGTTTTACAAAGAAAAAAAGAGGATGCGAATGATTATCGTTATTTTCCAGAGCCAGATATTCCTCCGATGCAATTTAGCGATGAACATATTGAAAATTTACGAAGGTTTTTACCTGAATTGCCTCAGCAGAAGTGGGATCGTTTCAAAAAAGAATATAAAATTAACAATGAAAATTTAGATGTTATTACTGAAAATAGAGAAACAGCAGATTTTTTTGAAAATGTGGTGAGTGAGATTTTGAGTAAAAAAAATTCAGGTGAATTAAGATCTGATGTTGAAAAAGCGATTAAATTATCGGCAAATTATTTAGTGAGTGAATTGCAAAAATTACTTATTGAAGAAAATCAAAATATTTCTGAGATGAAAATTTCGGCGGAAAATTTTGCGGAACTGATTGTTTTTGTGGCGGACGGAATTATTAATTCATCAGCGGCTCAAACTGTTTTGAGAGAAATGTTTTTTGGTGATGATGACGATCCATCTCACATTATTGATGCTAAAAATTTGGCACAGGTTTCTGATAGTGGAGAATTGGAAAATAGTGTTGATGCGGTGATTGAGGCGAATGAAAAATCTGTTATTGATTATAAAGCTGGCAAGGAAAATGCAATTAAATTTTTGATGGGGCAGGTGATGAAGGAGACTCAGGGTAAGGCTAATCCGCAAATGGTGATGGAGATTTTGAAGGGGAAATTGGGGTAATTTATTCTTTGTGTTATAATTTAATTGTGAGATTGATAAATATTTAAATGTTTTATGGATAAAAAACAAAAAATTGAAAAGTTATTAGAAGTGTCGGGTTTTTTGAATGATGATAGGATAGAATTTTCGCAAATATTAAGTCAGTTGACGGAAGTGCAGATTGATATGATGATTGAGTTGGTGGTGAAAGATAATGGTTATGCTAGGTTTTTTCTGGAGAATTATAGGGAGAAGAAAGAAATTATTGCAAGTGGTGATAAGGGGAGATTGGAACGGTTGTTGGAGAAAGAAAAGAGGGTGATTGAAAAACTTTCAGCAGGAGAAAAAGAGTAATTTTTTAATATTTTTATGTTATGAATTTTGAGAATATTCCTCCGTCTATGCCTTTGGAGAATTATAAAAATATACCGTCAGTTCCTCCAGCTGTTTTGGAAGATAAAAAGTTACATGATTTTAATCCTGAATTATTGGGGGGGGTAAACGAGAGTGAAGAACTTTTTCCAGAGGAAGTTACTAGGGAATTGCAAGAACATGGAGGTGCTTTGATGGAGATGGCAAAAAATTTTGGCAAGCCAGTTGCAAAAGTTTTGGTAATGTTATCCTTTTTGGCAGCAACTGGAGTAGCTACACCTAAATATGCTCATGGAGGGGAGATGCCTAGTCAGGGAGAAGAGGGGATAACATTTAGAATGGATGAAGTTAGTCGCGAGATAGAAAAAGCGTTTAATACTCTTATATTTAAAATATTATCTAATGATTATGATAGTGACGTTTTTTCAATTAGTGCTGGTCAAAATTCTGAATCATGGGCGAGGTTAGCAAAAAAAATAAATACAGATAAATTTTTTAGTGATAATGAAATTCCTTTTTCAGCTATCATTGAGGATTATAGACGGATTTTGCAGTTAAAAAATAAAATTTTTAAAAATGATGATGCTCTTTTGAAAGAATTAGAAGCAACATTTGATAGATTTAAAGCAGTAGCCAAAGATCCAGAAAAAAAATTACCAATGAAAGAACTTATGCACATAGTTAAAGATCAAGTGGTTTCACAATTTTATGAAGATGTTTATAAGAAATTAAGGGATCACAACGGTGAAAATAAGAAGGAAATTCTTAAAATAATAAGGGATGGAGAGACTAAACTTAAACAAGCAGTTTTTGCTGGAAGTTCTACAGATGGTCTTGATGATAGAATAAATAATATTTTAGAGGGGGTTGCAAAAGAACTTGAAGAATTAGGTTTGTCGGTGGAATTTACTGAAATGCCTGCTATTGAAAAGATTGAAGGAAGTGGCAAAGTTACTAGAAGAGATTAAAAACCAAAAGCTGAAGAAATGGTAGAACAACAATAAAAGAATGATACAAAGTTGACTGTAATTAGAAAAGATAAAAAGCTAAATGAGTATAGCTACTTTGATTATACTGTTGTTACTTTAAAAAATCACCAACTAATTTTTCAGCTTCTTTCACAGAAGTTACATGATGAATTTCAGCACCAGACTTTTCCCAACGGCGAATCCAAGTCATTTGTCTTTTCGCATATCTTTTCAAATCTCGAATAGTATTTTCTCGCATTTCATCAAAATCAATTTGATTGCGAACATAACGAGTACACCATTTATATTCTAATCCAAAACTTTCTAATCTGTTCCAAGGCACGTTCATTTCGTGATGCAACTTTTTTATTTCTTCAAAAATTCCTTCATCAAACCATTTGTCCATTCGCTTTTCTATTTTTTTATGTAAAAATTCTTTTGGATGAGTAACGGAGATAATTAAATTATTTTCGTTTTGCCTAATTTCTTTTTTGATTTTTGGAACTTTACCCAATGCAGTTGCAATTTCAATCGCTCGAACTAGGCGGGGAATATTATTCTGTTCGTTCTTATTTTTAATATCTTCAGCACGATCTGAATCTAATTTTTTTAAAATATTGAAAATTTCTTCTTTTGATTTTTTTGATAAATCTTGTCGGAGTTTTTCGTTTGGTAAAACTTTTGGAAATTGTTGTTTTTCGACTAAAGCCTGAGACCAAAACATTGTGCCACCACAAATCATTGGTAAATTTTCTCGTTGCCAAATTTCTTCACGAATTTTTTTTACTTTCCTCACAAATTTTTCGACATTGTAAATTGTGTTTGGATGAACGATGTCGATCATGTAGTGAGGGATGTTTTCGCAAATGTATGATTTGTAGTTTTCGGGTTGAAAATTTTTAACCTTTACATTTTTATTTTTAACAATTTTAAAACTGCCATTTTTTGTGTAATAGATAGTTTCTAATTTTCCGGATTCTTTGCCTGAACCGATGTCCATGCCACGGTAAATTTGACGTGAATCTGAACTGATAACTTCGCCTTTGAATTTTTTTGCTAGAGCAATGGCGATGTCAGATTTGCCTGAGGCTGTTGGTCCGATTATGGTTATTTGTTTTTTATTTATGATCATATTGACAAATTATTAAAAAAGGAGTAATATTAAGTTGAAAGTAAATCCTCATGTATGGGGCTCCGTATGGTTCCTCTTGAAGTGCATGGGGTTTTTTATTTTGGAAAAATAGGTATTTCTTCAATAATTTTATTTTTTATCAAATTTAAATAACTACTATCTTTATGCTCTAATTTACGAAAGATAGTCCAAGATACTGCATCAGCAATTTGTAAACATTTTTCTTGATGAGGAGTTCGAATGGAGATATTTATTTTAATTTTATGATTTTTAAATACTTGATCTTGAATATACTTACAAAAATTATCATTTAAAAAACGGTTAGTTTCACGTTGTGAAGCAATAAATTCAATTGGTTGATTTAAATTTTCCACATTGTTTCTATTACATATTTTATTTAAAAGTACATTTGTAATGTAATTGTAAAGTGTGTGTTTTTCATTTTGAAAAGATGTAAAAATTTTTGATTTATCTAAATATATTGATATTATATTAATATCTTTTTCATTTAACATTTTAAGAATTTTTTGTCGAGTTATCGGTTTTTCTTTAAAAAAATGAAGCGTTCCATTATGTATTTTAATTTCTTTTTTACTAAATCCAGAAAATGTTTTTTTTAATTATTTTTTCAATAGGTCTTTTGTTATTTGTAAAAATACAGGTAACAATAAAAAACTTTGATGTTTTTTGTTTAGAAAAATCAAAACCTAAATCTCCACTTTCATCTAAAAATATATACGCCATTTTTATTTTTTAAAATTAAAACATTTTGGAACGAGTCATAAAACTCGTTCTAATAAAGTGAACTTTTCTATTTTCTCTCTAAAACCTCTTCCAAAATATTCACAACAAAATCATCAAACTTAACAACTTCCTGTTTATTTTCCTTATTGTCTCTAGCACGAACAGCTACAGTTTTATCATTCATTTCCTTTTCGCCAACCACCAAAATATACGGAACTTCCTGTTTTTCCGCTTCACGAATTCTTTTACCTAAACTATCATTTTTAATATTTAATTTCGCACGAATATTTTTCACAGACAAACTTTCTTTCACCTCATTCGCATAATCATTAAATTTTTCAGAAACAGGAATAATAACAACTTGCATCGGAGAAAGCCAAATAGGGAATGCACCAGCAAAATGTTCAATTAAAATTCCCATGAAACGATCAACTGATCCGAATAAAGCTCGGTGAATCATGTAAGGTTGTTCTTTCTCGCCTTTATTATTCACAAAACTCATATCAAATCTTTCAGGAAGATTAAAATCAAACTGAATTGTTGAAAGTTGCCATTGACGACCGAGAGAATCCTTAACTTTAAAATCCATCTTTGGTCCGTAGAAAGCAGCTTCACCAATTTCTTTTTTATATTTAATTTTTTTATCTGCTAAAATTTTAATAATTGTTTCTTCAGCGACTTCCCATTTCTCGTTATCACCCAAATACTTTTCTTTTTTTGAATCACGGAAAGAAGCATAAATTTCAATTTCAAAACCAAAAGTTTCTTGTAGAATATAAAAAGCAAAATCAATCATTTTTTTCATTTCTTCTTCAAGTTGTTCTTTGGTGCAAATAATATGAGCATCGTCTTGAGTAAATCCACGTACTCGAGTAAGCCCACTTAATTCACCCTTTTGTTCAAAACGATAAACGGTTCCAAATTCATAATATTTAATTGGTAAATCTCGGTAAGAATGTTTATTATCATTAAAAATTGAAACATGAAAAGGACAGTTCATTGGTTTCAAAAGATAAGTTTCATTTTCATTTGGCTTTCGGCTGTCTTGATAATCTTCAAGAGTTTGTCCTAATTCAAGTGGGGGATACATAGATTCATTATAAAATCCCCAATGTCCTGAAGTTTCCCAAAGACTTTTTCGTCCGATGTGCGGAGTAATAACTGGAAGATAATTTCGTTTCAACTGCTCATCTTCAAACCATCTTTTCAAAAGATTAAAAATCATTGCACCGTTCGGTTTGTATAAAGGCAAACCAAGTCCAACATTTGGATCGATTGTAAACAAGTCTAATTCTTTTCCAAGTTTTCGATGATCTCTTTTTTTAGCTTCTTCTTGTTGAAATAAGTATTGTTTCAATTTTTTTCTATCATTAAAAACTACACCGTAAATTCTCTGAAGTTGCTCACGCTTTTCATCGCCTTTCCAATAAGCTCCAGAAAATTTTGTTAATTTAAAAGCTTTGTAATTTATTTCTCCAGTTGAATCTAAATGTGGTCCAGTACAAAGATCAACATAATTTCCAGATTTATAAATAGAAACTTTTTCTGTACCGTCTTTTTCTAAATCTTTAATTAATTCAACTTTATATTTTTGTCCTAACTTTTCATATTTCTCAATCGCTTTTTCAATTGAAAGGGAAGATTTTTCAAAAGGGTTATTTGCTTTTATAATTTCTCGCATTTTATTTTCAAGGATTTCTAAATCCTCCGGAATTAAAGTTCGAGGTAATTCAAAATCATGATAAAAGCCGTCTTCAGTTGCTGGTCCAACAGCGATTTTTGCTTCGGGAAACATTTCTAAAACTGCGTTCGCAAGAATATGTGCAGTTGAGTGACGGATAATTGCTTGCTTGTCGATTTCTTGTTTTTTTTCTGACATATTTTTTAAATTAATATTTATTATATAAAAAACAAAAAGTACCTAAATAATTTCAAAAATAATGCTAAGACCCTCTAGGGCGGTTCCACTTAGCTTCCCGAAATTATTTGGGCACTCTTTTGAGTTTTTTTTCGTAAACTCGGTACGCAAGCTCAATGGGTAGTAAACCATTTCAACGCTTGACAAATTGTTCAGTATTTTTATTTTACTCCTTTTATATTTTTTGTCAAAATTATTTCAATTTTTTCAAAGTAGAGAACAGTTTGAAACCGTTCTCTATGAAGACATTTTAAAGTTTCACCAATTCATAACCGTCTTTAACATCTTTAATTTCAAAGCCTAATTTTTTAATTTCATCACGGAGCTGATCAGATTTTTTAAAATCTTTTTCATCACGAGCTTGATTTCGTTGTTTCATTAAATCAATAATTTCTTGAGAAATACCCAATAAAACAGTTCCTAAAATATTTTTTAAATCAATAAATTCATTTTCTTTATTTAAATCAACAATTTCTTTTGGAAGTTTTAAAGATTTTATTTCTAAAACAATTCCCAAAACATTTAAAGATTTTTCAAAAAATGATTTAACTTCAGTTAAATTTGTATTTTCATTTTTATCTAAAACAGAATTTACATTTTTAACAAAATCGAAAATTACACTTAAAACTAGAGGAGTGTTCAAATCATCATTCATTGCATTTTCAAATTGTTCCTGAAACTTTTTAATATCAATTTTACTTCTTTTATTTTGCTGATTATTAAAATTATGGATAGCTGAATTAGTTATTCTAGCAAAAAAGTTTTCCAAAGTTTTACGATTCTTCTGAGCTTGTGTTAAACTTTCCCAAGAAAAATTCATTTGAGATCGATAATGAGATGACAAAATCAACATTCGCAAATCCATTGCTGAAAAACCCTTTTCTTTCACATCTTCAAATTTATAAAAATTACCTTTTGACTTCGCCATCTTTTCACTATCAACCAAAAGATAACGAGTGTGAATCCAATAATTTACCCATTTTTTTCCAGTATGACATTCCGTCTGAGCAATTTCCGCTTCATGATGAGGAAAAATATTATCCTCGCCACCAGTGTGAAAATCAATTTGCTCGCCCAAATATTCCGTACTCATCGCTGAACATTCAATATGCCAACCCGGATAGCCAACTGACCAAGGACTCTGCCATTGCATCAAATGATTTTTCGGTGCTTTCAACCACAACGCAAAATCCCACTGATTTTTTTTATCTTCATGCTCTTCTCCATCAAATCTTTTGCAAACATTCAAATTTTCCAAAGTATTTCCAGAGAGTTTTCCATATTCTGAAAATTTACAAATATTGAAAAAAACATTTCCATTTTTTTCATAAGCAAAACCTTTTTCAATCAAACTTTCAATTATTTTTATCATTTGCGGAATGTGAGCGGTGGCACGTGGAAAATAATTGGCTGGCAAAATATTCATTTCTTTTTCAGTTTCCTTGAAATATTCTTCATAAAAATTTGCAATTTCTTCGGGAGACTTTTTTTCTTTCAAAGATTTTTTCACAAGCTTATCTTCGCCACTGTCACCTTGAACAATATCATCTTCGGTTAAGTGTCCGACATCAGTAATATTTTTTATGTGCTTAACTTCGTATCCGAGATAAAGCAAATATCTTCGTAAAATGTCAGGCGTGGTGTAAGAACGGATGTTGCCAATGTGGATGTAGTCGTAAACGGTTGGTCCACAAGTGTACATCCCGACTTTTCCAGCGTTGATGGATTTGAATTCTTCTTTTTTATTTGTGAACGTGTTGTAGATTTTTAACATATTTTTTTATTTAGTTATTAATTTTAAAAATTTTACTTAAAATAATTTCTGTGCTAGCCGCACGAGCTTCTCTGAACAAGGGGTTATGACCCCTTGTTGAAATTCTAAAATATTCCTTCATTCCGTAGGGAACGCACATTGAGTTCCCTACAGAAAATCACAAAACCCTACGTACATGTCATTATCTAATCAAGTTGAGTGCAGGCTCTGAAAAATTATTTTAGTTTTTGCAAAAAAAATGAAAGAGTTTATTATAGTCTTTTTAAAAACAAAAAGCACCTAAATAATTTCAAAATAATGCTAAGACCCTAAAATAGGGCGGTTCCACTTAGCTTCCCGAAATTACTTGGGCAACTCTTTTGAGTTTGTTTCGTTAACTCTGTTCACGCAAGCTCGATGGGTGCAAGTCATGTCATCGCTTGACTGATTGTGTTTTTATTATTATACTTTTTCACCTTTTTGTCAAAATTTGTACTTGGCTTCTTCTTCTTCTGATAAGGTGAATTGTCAGGCTTTTAACATAATGTTTAAAGTTTTTGACAAAAGGAGAATAAAAAAGTGAGACAAGTAATAGTAGAGATAAATCAAGAACACGACGAAAACGTATTGAAATGGGTACGGTCAGATATGGGAAGAAGTTTTCATTATAGTCCACAGGACAAAAAAATAAGAGTGGCATCGTTTACAGATCTCACGCGGAAAGCTATCAGCCAGTAGTGTGGATGGTGAGAGACTCGCTGCAAAAATGTGGTGTTGGCAGGTATTTCGTCAGTGAAGAAGAGGAGATAAAATGAACAAAGTTATGGATATTTCCATTGGGAACCAAGTTTCCTGATGGCGTTATTTTTTATTCCCACTTCACAAATTTAAAGAAAGAAAAAGTAAGCAAAGAAATGCAAAACATAATACCCAAATGAATAAATAAACCATACGGATGATCAGAAAAAGGAGTGATAACATTTATACTCAAAATATTCGCATACAAAGTAACTGGAATTATCGTCGCAGAAAAAATAGTAATAATACGCATTTTAGAATTAATCTTGTGAGAAAGCAAAGAATTATTAGTTTCCTCCAGTGAAGTAATCGTTTCTTTCGCACTTTCCAACATATTCCAAAGACGAATATTCGTACCAATCAAATCCTGAAAATAAGGTCGCAACTCTTGAGGTACCAAATCTTTTCCTTGATGAATAATCGATTCAACAATCGTACGTTGAGGCATTAAAGTGCGACGAAAATTTAACACATCACGCTTAATCACGCTAATTTCACGAACCATGCCTTTTTCATTGCCACTAAAAATACCTTCTTGAGTTTCGTCAATATTCTGAGTTACATGATCTAAGCGAGGAAAACAAGATTCAGTCAACAAATTAAAAATTTCATAAAGCAAGTGGGCGGGCGTGTCGCTCATGTAAATTCTTCTCTTGCCAATGCTATTTTGCAATTTATCAAAAAAGTTAGTAAGTTGATAAATTTTTCGTTGATGTCCTGTAATTAAATGAGTTTTTGTCAAAAGAATATCAATTTCTCCGGCATAAGTTGTTCGTTTATCTTTATCAAAAAGGGGAATGTGAATTGTTAAAAATAAACAATTGCTGTAGCGAGTGGCTCTGGCACGATAAGTCGGTGTGGCAAATTCTTCAATTGCCAAAGGATGAACTTCAAAATTTTCTTGCAAAAATCTTATGTCTTCAGAATTTGGGTTTTCTAAATCTATCCAAGTTACATTATTATGATTAGTGCTTTTCATTTTTGTTTTTCGCTTTTTATGGTTATAATTAGATTATAACAGATAATTACCAATTTACGAATTTTCAATCTCGCAATGACGGGAAATTTTAGGAATTCAAAATACTCTATTTTTTTGATTTAATTTTAAAATTTAAAAGCCCGTGCGGCGAGCACAATTAAAAAATATGAAAAAAATTGTTTTGCAACTTATTAAAATTTATCAGAAAACCTTGTCGTTGGATCATGGAATCTTTTCAAAGATTTATGGAAGACCTTTGTGTAGATTTCATCCGACTTGTTCTGAATATACTTTTGAATCAGTGAAGAAATTTGGAATTTTGAAAGGTTTGTTTTTAGGTTCAAAAAGGGTTTTGCGTTGTCATCCTTGGAATGATGGAGGTTTTGATCCTGTTCCTGAAAAATTTAAAAAAGATTGATTTGCGTTTTTTAAAGTTAAGCTAATTTTAGTTGAGATTATTTAAAATTAATTTATGAATATTGAAAAACAATTAGACAATCAAAAAGTTGAAAAAGAGAAAATAATTAAAAGACCTTGGCAAGCGAATGTTTGGCTTTTTTTATCATTCATTAAAATTGGTTTAACTATAGTTTCAATAGGACTTTTATTATTTATAGTATTTTATGATAATATAATAGGAGGATATATTTTTTGGTTTTTATTACCAGTGTTGCCATTTTTAGGCGTTCTTATAATAGAGGGATTTTTAATTGGTAAAAAGTGGGTAATATTTTTATCAATATTTTTATCAACATTATTTTTGATAGCATTTTTTATTTTAGTTTTTTTCTCAGATCTCAATTTTTTTCTTACATATTATTTTTATTTAGTATTATATTTATTTTTTGGTATTGCTACCAAAATA
>JAGLWU010000036.1 GCA_023133275.1 Candidatus Moraniibacteriota bacterium | reverse complement strand
TTACTGTGGGTTTATTGTAGCATGGAATTAAATTTTATCATAAACTTTGTAAATATCGCCAGCACCCAAAGTTATGAAAACATCATTTTCAGTTAAATTATTTTTCATGAAATTAGCCAACTCATCAACATCTTTCAAATTAACAGCTTTTTTCTGAATATCCTGATTTATCTCGTCAACCAAATCCTGAGCCGAAACACCGCCATGTTCTTCCCTAACACTGCCATAAATATCCAGAATAATCACTCGATCCGCTAAATCAAGAGTGCGTGCAAATTCATTCAACAAAGCTTTAGTTCGAGAAAAAGTGTGAGGATGAAATGCCGCCACAATATTTTTTTTCGGAAAAGCCTCACGCAAAGAACTTAAGGTTGCACGAATTTCTTCAGGGTGATGAGCATAATCGTCGAAAAGTAAAGCATTTTTATATAAACCCTTTCGTTCAAATCGACGCTTTGTGCCGACAAATTCCGAAATTCCCTGACTACTCAATTCAGCATTTCCCGTCAAAGAAAACGCCGTTAACCAAGCTCCAAGTGCATTCAAAGCATTATGCAAACCAAAAGAATTTATTGTAATTGTGTAATTTTTTTCTTTATATTTAAAAACTACTTCTTGTTTATTTCCAACAATTTCACGATTTATAATTTGAGCATCAGCATTATTTTCCGTTCCATACGTAATCACCTGACACTCAGCATTTTTAATAATTTCTAAAACATCTTTATCATTTGCACAAGCTACAAGAAAACCGTGCTTTGGAATTCGCTTTATAAAATCGGTGAAAACTTTTTTGTACTCATCAAAATCTTTAAAAAAATCTGGGTGATCAAAATCAATACTAGTTAAAATTACTGCTGTTGGATGATAAAACGCTAACTTATTTTGATACTCGTCTGCCTCAATGACTAAAAATTCTTTTCCACCTTTTCGAAAACCACTTGTTTCCCAACCGATTACGGGAGCACCAACGATGGCAGTTGGATTTTTTTCACAAGCAATTAAAGTGTGCGTCGTCATCGCTGTTGTTGTAGTTTTTCCATGAGTTCCACAAACCGCAATGGTAAAATATTTTTTCGTTATTTTCCCAAGTGCTTCAGGATAGGAAAATAATTTTATTCCTCGATTTTTAATTTCTGCAATCTCTGAATTTGTTTCATTAAATGCTGTCGAATGTACGGCGAAGTCTATTTTTTCAGGAATATTTTTTTTATCGAAAGAATTGAAAATTTTAATACTCTCTTTTTTTAAAGATTTTGTATAAAAACCGTCGCCGTCATCTGAACCACTGATATTGTGTCCTTGCGATTGATAAAGTCGAGCTAATGCGGATGTTCCCGCCCCGCCGATTCCGATTATGTAGATATTTTGATTGTTCATAATTTATATTTTTTGTAAAATTTTAATAATTTAATTGTACTACTTTGAGAGAATTTATTCAATATTTAATAATCAACAATTGAAAATAAATATAAAATATTTTTATTATTCAGTCTCGCAATGTGACAGAAAATTTTCAAAATTTTAACAAACAATGAATCATAGCCCTTTGTTAAAATGAATTTTTTATTTTCAAAGAATATTACATTAAATTTTTATGTTATAATAAAACCAATCTAAAATTAGGATTTCTGGCGAGTCAAATTTAAAAAATAAATAAAAAATATGCTAAATTTTATAATCTCACAAATATATTTTATACTCATTATTATTTTCCTACTTTTTTTACCTGGATATTTAATACTTTGCGGGGTTTTCAAACGTGAACATTTTTCTGCGATAGAAAGATTAGTTCTTGCCGTGCCAATTAGTTTCACGCTAATTACTTTGCTAATAATTATTTCTGGAACATTAGGAATGCCAATAAACAAAATGTTTCTCTGGATTCTTTTTGGAGTTGTAAATATAATTTTACTCGCCCTAACTTTTTTCAGAAAACGAAAAGACAAAACTAAAACTGAAAACAAACTTTTCAACTTTTCAAAAAACCAAACTCGTTTAATTATAATATTAATAGCACTGACTGTAATTATCAAAAGTTTTTATTTAATTAATGCAATTTTTCCAACTTCCACTGACTTAGCTCACCACATGTTCTGGGTCGAAAAAATCGTTGCCACCGAACAACTGCCTGAATATCAGGAATCATTAATTGAATTTACTAACGAAAATGTTCCCTACTTAACTGAGCCAGAAAAAATTGCAGATTTTATTGTTGGTGAACATTTAATTTTTGTTGCTGTTTCACTGTTAAGTAATCAAAAAGAAATCACTGCTCCACTTCCGTCAACTGTTTCATCTTTTCCTTCTTTGATACTTTTAATAATAAATCTCACCTCGATTTTAACTGTTTTTATTTTAACGCAACGATTGTTTGAAAAATATAAACATGTCGCTTGGGTTTCAATTTTTGTTTTACTTTTTCTCGGTCCACTTTACGCCATTAGTTCTTCGCAAGCAAAATTTGTCAGTGGTGGTGCAATCGGAAATATTTTAGGCGACTTATTTATTCCCACAATTTTTTATTTTATTTACCGTGCTTTTGCTCACAAACGTCCAGCAATGTTAATGTTGACCGTTTTATTCGGTGCTGGATTAGCTTACACTCACCATTTAAGTGCTTTCATTTTCGGTTACGCTTTTGGATTTAGTTTGCTAATTCTCTGTTTATTACAAATAGATTTCAAACAACTGCTGAGTGATTTGTTTAAATTACGATCAGTAATGATACTAACAATCTTATTCACAACACAAATAATTTTAAATTATTTTTTAGAAAAATACTCAATAAAAATTCCTGTTTTAAAAATAGAAGAATTAAAAATTTCGTTAATAATAATTTTATCGTTTTTAGGAAATATTTTTATATTATCAATCTTACAAAAAGAATTTAAAGAAACTATCTTTGATTGGTTCAGAACCACAATTAAACATTATGTTTTTGCTCTCGTCGTTTTAGTTGTGTGTATGTTCACATTCTTTTACGTGCCATCTTATTTGAACAAAGATGCAATCGGTTCAGCAACTGGTGCACCGACCAAATCCACTCGAGTCGGCATTTCACTAACTGAATTGATGTATAAATCTGGCGAGGCTCGTTTTACTTTAGGAATAATTGGATTGGCTATAATTATTTTGATTACACTTTTAACTCGACATCCAAAAACTCGTGAATATTTCAACAGAATTTCTCCCGCCAATCAATACGGACAAGCTATTATCATTGGTTGGACAGTTGCTTTAATTGCAATGAGTTTAGCACCTCAATATTTGAAAGTGAATATAATTTCCAGTCGAATTGCAAATTATATCATTTTTCCAATTACAATCCTTTCTGGTTTTGCAGTCGTTTGGATTTTTGATATTTTACATCAGAGAAGAACTGATAAAACTTATTTGCCAAAAATTTTGGTTTCTGCAACTTTTACTTTGGTATTTTTATTTGTACTAACTAATGGTATGCGTGATAATTCCTCTTCGTTAAAAGAATTGCCGAACGTTCAGGATGCTATGCAAACTTACCATGCCTCTGAACGTCTTGCTAAAATTTTGAAGGATGAAGATTTGATGGTTAAAGATCATAATTATATTGTGGCTGATTCTTGGATAAAAATATTTTTTGCTAGGGATTATAACATGCCACTTTCTCGTGCTTATTTTAAAAGATATGAAACTAATCCTTATCGTGAAACTTGCACATTGAAAATGATTTCCCAACCGAGCACGCCAGAGGCTGAGCAATGTTTTGAGAATTTAAATGTTTCGACAGTTATGGTACACACTAATCACGACGCTTCTCAGTTTAATAATTCAAGTGATTTCAGTAGAATTTATCAAAATGATGAGTTAAGTGTTTATTTTAGAAAAGAGAAATAATTTAAAAATGCAGTAAATTATATTTTAAATAAATAAATTAAAACTATGAAAAATCAAAAATATATTATTATTTCAATTGTTGTGCTAATACTTTCCAGTGTGATGTTTTTAGGTATTGTGGAATATCGACAACGTACTGAAGAAGCTAATAAAAGTTGGTGGAGTACGTATTTTGTGGCTCCTTATGATTCTGATTCGTTAAATTTTGTGATTGAAAATTATGATAAAAAAAATGAATTTAGTTATGAAGTTATTTTGGATGATGAAGTTGTGAAAACGGATAATGTTGTTGTTGAAACTGGTGAAAATAAATTGATTGAATTGGATATTAAAAAAGATGAAACGAAATCTGTTGAAATTAAAATTAATCTTAATGGTGAAAAGAAAGGTAAAAGTCTTTTTAAGAACTAATTTAAAAAGGCAAATAAAATATAAATTTTATTTGCCTTCTCTAACCAAGACCGAATATTAGCTTCAGTCATCATCACCATCTTGATTTGCAAGAATTGTTTTTACTTCCCCCCTCTCTCTCCCTCTCTCTTTGCAAGGATTCGGACAATTATTACAATCCCCGCAACACTCTGTTTCTTTTTTATAAATTATCATACTCATTCCGTCCTCCTTTTAGATTTATAATAAGGTGTTGGCGGAAGAACTCGTCCTCTTCCAGTAGCATTTGACTTATTAACCATTATTCCAATGTTCATTTCCCCCCCAATATCTCCTTCGCAATCAGGATCATCACACTCGAAACAATTTTCCGAACATCCATCTTCTTTCCGTTGCTCACTATCATCTTTCATAATTCAACCTCCTTTTTGCTTTTTTAAATTACATTGAATTTATTTAACCAAAGTTTAAATAATAATAATAATAATGTCAAGCAGAAAAACTTGAAACTTCAATAATTCATGTTAAAATAAATAAAGTAAAAGCCTTAAAAATAACAATTTTATTTCAATGAAAAATAACAAAAAAATCCTTCTCGTTACTCGCCCACTCTCCCCACCTTGGGATGAAGCCAGTAAAAACTTTGCTTTTGATTTAGTTAAAAATATTTCTAATAAAAATATTACAATTTTAACCAGCACTTTCAACAAAGAATTAAGTAAAAATATTCAGCAAAAACAAATTCATTCACAATCAAAAAACGATTTCAACTTTGCAGAAAAAATCCGTTCCCTGCTTTTTCAAATAAAAAATCACAAAAATTTTGATATTATTCATTTTATGTTCACGCCGACAAAATTGAATAGCTTTGTCATAAAAAATTTCGTAAATAATAAAAAAACAAAAACCATTCAGACTGTTACCACGTTGCGAGAAGATCTTTATTCAGATGAAGAGCTGAAAAAATTAATGTTCGGCGATGTCATCGTTACTTACTCAAAATATGCCAAAGAAAAATTAAAATCTTTTGGTTTAAAAAATGTTCAACAAATTTATCCTGGAATTAATTTAAGTAAATTTAAACCTGAAGAAAAAAATTTGGAATTAATGAAAAAGTGGAATTTAACTGAAAAAGATTTTATAGTTTCTTTTCCTGGAGAATATGTTCGACTTGACGCAACCGATTTTATTATTGATACTTTCATAGAGCTTTGGAAAAATAAAAAAAATCACAATATAAAATATCTCTGTGCTTGTCGAATAAAAAATGAAAAAGATGCGAAAAAGAAAAAAGAAGTTATTGAAACTTTAAAAAAAGTTGGTCATTTAAATAAAGTTGTATTTACCGATACTTTTGGTGATGTAAATAAAATTTATAATTTATCTGACGTTGTTCTCTTCCCTGTCAATAATATGAAAGGAAAATTTGACGTACCACTAGCAATGATTGAGCCTTATGCTTGTAAAAAACCTGTAATCGCGTCTGATTTGCCAATTTTACAGGAGTTTTCAAGTGAAAAAATCAATGTTATAATAAAAAGGAATAATAAAGAAGATTTGAAAAATGCTATTTTATTGTTGAAAGATGATGAAGATAAGAAAAAAGAATTAGGTGAAAATGCTTTTGATTTTGCTCATGAGACTTTTGACATTAAAGAAATTGCTGAGCAGTATGAAAAAATTTATGAAGAATTGTTTTAAAAATAAAATTCTAAAAATACCATTTCAAAAAGTTTATACTTTTTAAAAACTCTCCTCCCTGTCATTCCGTAAAAATTTTCATTTTTTGTTAGAAAAATTAAAATTTTATACGGAATCTTAAATTACAAAATTTAGAGAAACTTAAATAAATCAAATGAATTACAAAAATTATTTTATTTATATTTTAGCAAGCAGGAAAAATGGTGTATTATACACAGGAGTTACAAGTGATTTAAAAAATAGAGTTTGGCAACATAAAAATAAAGTAGTTGGGAGTTTCACGAGTAAATATTTTGTTGGTAGACTTGTTTATTATGAACAGACAGAAAATATTTTGAGTGCGATTGAAAGAGAAAAAGTTTTAAAAAAGTGGAAGAGACAATGGAAAATTGATTTATTTAAGAAAGAAAATCCTGAATGGAAAGATTTATATGAAACATTATAAGTTAAATATATTTCTGTGAGTTTAAGATTCCGGATAAATATTTTCTTTTTCTGCGAAAAATAAAAAATTTTCCGGAATGACATGCTGAATGACAAACTGAGGGAGGGTTGATAAAATTTATTTTAGGCTATTCTATGAATTTATAGATTTTAAAAATAATTATAATAATTGGTAAAATATGAAAAACTATAAAAACTCAATCAAAAAAGAATCTGAACACAAATTCAAATTCAAAACTGACAAGATGAAAGTGCCAGCTACTTTTTTTATGTCGGAAGAATTATTACCTGAAGAAAAAACTTTCCGGCAAGTTGAAGACATTACTTCAAACACTGATCTTTTCGGTTACGCTGCCATGCCCGACATCTGTTCAAAACCGGGAAGAAAAAATGCCGCTGGATCCACCATTGTTTCAAAAGATTATATTTTTCCCCAAGTCAACGACTCTGATCCAAATTGCGGAATGCGTTTAGTAAAAACTAATCTGAACGAAGAAAATTTTAAAGAAGACGAAATTGAAATACTTTTTGAAGAATTAACTTCTGTTGTGCCGACAAAAAAATTAATTGGAACTAAAATTCCATTTGAAACTGTTGTTGATATTTGTCGCAAAGGAACGAGTGCAGCAATCGATTATTTAGGAATTGAAACAAAAAACGAATTAGAAAATACTCAAAACGGTGGAAATTTTTTAGAACGAGAATATTCTAAACAAGAAATTTTCAATGCTATTCCAAAACTTTATCTTTTTTTTGCACAATATCGTTTGGGGCTTTTGGGAGCGGCTGGCAATCATTTTCTTGATATGATGAAAGTAACTGATATTGTTGATCCTGAAATGGCGAAAAAATTTGGATTGAAAAAAGGACAATATTTATTTATGGTACATACTGGTTCTGGAATTCTCGGGCAATACACGATGTATTCTTACACGGCGAAAAAACGTGAACATTTGAGTCAGGCGATAATGGTTGCATTAGGTCGTCTAACTTTTCAATCAGACAAAAAAAATGTTTACAATGCAATTAAAAAAGAAATTCGTAAACATATGAATGATAATTCTCTATTAAAATACAAAGGTGATTCTGAAGAAGGAAAGCTTTATATGACCGCTCGTGGTGCTGCGTCGAATTTTGGAACTGCCAATCGTGCCACTATTATTCACAATATAAATAAAACGATAAAAAGTATGTTCAGTCGAAATCCCGAAATGGATCTACTTTATGATATGCCACATATTTCTGTTACGCAGGAAAATCATTTCGGTGAAGATGTTTGGGTGCATCGTGGAAATACTTCACGTGCTTTTGGTCCAAGTCGAACTAATCATCCTATTTATGGAGAGACTGGTGAGCCACTTTTTATTCCCTCTTCGATGAGTACGGATGCTTACATTGGAGTTGGCACTGATCGAAATGAAGATGGATTTTTCTCCGCCCCGCATGGAACTGGAAAAGGTGTAAATAAAAACGAAAAAGATGTTGAAAGTAAAAAAGAGCTTTTTGAAAAAATGGAAAATAAGGGTGTAAAATTGTACAATGCGAAATCGTCAATTGTGCTAAATCAGGATTCTGCTCGTTATAAAGATATTTCGAAAGTTATTGAAGGTGTTGAAGCAAATGGCATTACTCATATTGTTGCGAAAATGAAACCTGTGGCAGTAATTATGTATTAGTTTTTAAAAAGTGCTCGCCGCACGGGCTTTTTAAACTTAAAGTTTTTTTATTTTAAAAAAAGTTTTCCAAAAATTTAAAGATAGTTTTTTTATGTTATAATGATAAAAACTAAATTTAAAGTTATATGCAAAACTCAATCAAAATAATTAGTATTTCAGGATTAGACGGCTCAGGAAAAACCACCCAAGTCCAAATGCTTAAAAACTACCTCGAACAGCAAGGTAAAAAAGTTTTCTATTTCCACGCAATTGAATTTTCAATTGCAAACAAAATAAATAATTTTTTCAAATCTAAAAAAAATAAATCTGATTCAAATTTAGATAAAGAAAATATAAAAGAAAAAGTCGAACAAGATTCAGGAAATTCAGTTACTAAAACTTCTTGGCTTTTAATTCAAATGAGAAAAATCTTTTTAATTATCGATATTTTTCGTTTTAAAAAGTTTTTGAAAAAAATAAAAAAGCAAGGTTACACCCATCTTGTTACCGATCGCTACTTTTACGATTCAATTATAAATATCGAATATTTAACGCAAAATCTTTTTTCTACAAAATGTGAACAGGAAGTCCTGACTGCTTGTTCCGAAAATGAAAAAATAAATAATAAAAAAGAAAAAATTAATTTCCCAGCCAATACTCAAACTTGTTTAGTTATTCGCATTATTGAAAAAATAATCCCCCGTCCGAATAAGGCATTTTATCTTTCCGTTTCACCCAATGAAATTATCACTCGAGACAGAATTCCTGAACAAGGATTAGATTATTTAAAAATAAAAAATGTAATTTTAAATCAAAATTTTTCGAAATGGAATTTACAAAAAATTATTGGTAAAAATTCAAAAGAAAAAGTTTTTCAAATGCTGCGAGATAGTTTAAATTTAATTTAATAAAATTAAAATATTTTCTGTCATTCCTCACAATATAACAGAGAATTGTAGGGGTTTGCCAGTGGCAAACCCCTACAAAGCCCGTGCGGCGAGCACAATTAATTTTTTCAATTTTAAAAAACTTTATGAAAATAAAAAAAACTTTAACATTTTCTTTTCTCTTGTTGCTTACAGCGGAATTTATTTATAATGTTTCTGGTTATGCTATCAAATCTGGACTGGGGCGAACGCTCGGAGTTGAAATGTACGGGCGTTACACTACGGTCATAACATTTGTAACGATGGTAATAATTGTGGTTGGGAGAAGTATCCCCAGTGCTATGGCAAAAAGAATTAGCGAAAATAAAAATAATTTTTCTATTGTCCAATCTATAAAAAAAACTGCCGCTCAAATGCAATTTTTTATTATAATTTCTTTAACTGCAATTTTTTATTTACTTGCTCCATTCTCTGCTAAATATTTTCTAAAAGATGAAACTTTAACTCCATTAGTTCAACTCAGTTCTCTAATTATTCCCACTTTTGCACTGTCATCTTTTCACGTACTTTATTTTAATGGATTGAAACGCTTTGGAGCGATGACTGCTTTAAAAACTTCTCGTGGAATTTTCAGAATGCTTTGGATTATTGGTTTAGCTTATTCATTTAAATTAAGCGGGGCGTTCTGGGGAGCAATTCTCGCACCACTTTCCGTTTTTTTAGTAGCGATTTTTATTGAAATTTTTATTTATAAAGATTTCAAACTTTTTCCGAAAAAAACGAAAAAATCTTTAGAAGTTGTTGAAAAATATCCTTGGCAATCGATTATTTCTTATGCAAAAGTTTTTGTACTTTTCACTTTATTTTACGAATTTTTTGTCAGAATGGATATTTATTTAATTAAAATATTTTTGAAAAATGATTATTTTGTTGGAATTTATGACTCAGCGATGACTGTTTCTTTAATTCCTTATTATTTAATTTTCGCTCTCACTTTTATTCTCTTCCCTACTATTTCAAATTTAAAATCTAACGGCAATCATGCAAAAATAAAAAAATTAGTCAAAAAAATTATTATATTACTTTTTGCGACTTTAATTCCAATTTCTGTAATTTTAGTATTTTTTTCTGATTTACTTATTAATTTACTTTATGGAAACGAATTTTATGATGCTGGAAATTTGATTCCTTTAATGCTTGGCGGAACGATTTTTGGAACGATTTTTTTTGTACTGGCATCAATTTGGAACGGTGCTGGTTATACAAAAACTCCTGCGATTATAACTTTTTTTGCGATTATTTTGAGCGTTACTTTAAATTATATTTTTATTCCTGCTTATGGAATTTCTGCGACTGCGATTATTTTTTCTGCGACTTCGAGTTTCATGGGAATAAGTCTTTTAACTTTGACTTACTTTAAATTTTTGGGGGATTGAATTTAAGGAATTTAAAAAGTGCTCGCCGCACGGGCTTTTGTGTTTTAAAATTCTAAACCTCTATAAAATTTATCTTCTCCCCAGACATGTCATTCCGGAAAATATAATTTGTTCAAGAGCGTAGCGATTGATTACAAATTAATTTATCCGGAATCTATATTTTAAGTTTAAAGAGAATCTAAAGTATATTATCTTTCTGAGATCCTGAATAAATTTTTTTGAGTTTTTTATAGACTAGTGAGTAATGATTTTATTAAAATTTAGTTTAAATAATTAAGTTTATTTTTTTAAAAAAATTTTTCAGGATGACACAACATGAATGTAAATTTGCGAAAATAAAAAATCCAGTTGTGTGTGAAGCTGAATTATGAATTTGAAAACTTTTTTTGGAAAACAAAAAACGCAGTTATTTTTTCTTTGAAATTGATCTTTGATCAACTGTTTGCACGTTATGTGCAAGAAAAAATAAATCTGCGTTTACAATTTCAACCGCAGAAAAAATTTTCTGGGTGAAAATGATGAAGGTTGGTATAGCAACCCTCGAAACAACGATACATCAGAATTAGATAATCTCAACTATACTTGAGAAATCGGCCACCTTAGGCAGAAACAATCTTGTAACCCTGGCTTTTTGCCAGAACATTGGCAACGTGCAAAGCCTCGTTAGTAGACATTGCAACAGTGCTTTTTGCCCCTTTAAGCAGGTACCCGTTTTCAGTTGACTTCAGTCTCAGGCTGTGAGTCTCAACCGTTCCAGAAATAGTATGGTAACCTTTTTCGTCCGCCGGCTTGATGGTTGTTTCACCATCAGGGAACTTAATCACCATTTTCTTTTTCTGACCAAAAATCTTTTTGCTGTCCATTGTCGTATCCTCGATACTGTGGGGTCAATTCCCCTTTTAAAGTTACACAATCGCTAATTTTTTTCTTTCTTCTGCAAGCGACTGATATTTAAATCCTACAAGAAGAAGAAGTCAAGCCCTACCCTGTGGATAACTTTCCAACCAGTTCTACAAAAAACCATTCCCAAAAAAATATGCTATACTAAAACTATAAAAATTTTCTAAAAATAAACCCATTCTATGAAATTCACCCACCTTCACGTCCATTCAGATTACAGCCTCCTCAACGGATTAGCCAAAATTGACACCCTCCTCAACTCCGCCGAAAAAGAAGGAATGAAAACCATCGCTCTCACCGACGAAAACGCAATCTACGGAGCAGTCGACTTTTCCGTGCAAGCCAAAGAACGTGGAATCAAACCCATCATCGGTTCAGAAATAAGAGTCGCACCCAACGGAATGAAAAATGAAACTAACTCACCTAATGCAAAAAAAACCAATCAGCTTGTCCTTTTAGTCAAAAATAAAATTGGTTATAAAAATTTATTAAAAATAGTTACCGCCGCCCAACTCGACGGACTTTATTTTGGCGTTCCTCGAGTAGATTACGATTTATTACGAAAATATTCTGACGGACTCATTGCACTTTCAGGAAACAGTTCTGGAGAGGTAAATGAAAAAGTAATGCACGACGATTTAAAAGGTGCGACCGAAAAAGCAAAACTTTATCAAGAAATTTTTGGTGTTGGAAATTTTTATTTGGAACTTCAAAACCATCCAGATTTTAAAGAACAGGAAAAAATAAATAAAGGTTTAATTAAAATTAACAAAGAAACGCAAATTCCTTTGGTTGCTTGCGGAGATATTCATTATATTAAAAAAAAGGATAAGGAAACTCACGATGTTTTGCTTTGTATAAAAATGAATCGTAAAGTTGACGAAGGTGATCGTCCTAACTTAAAACATTTAGATCTTTCTTTTCGTTCAATTAAAGAAATGGAAAAAGATTTTCAAGATATTCCTGCAGCATTAGAAAATACTGAAAAAATTGCTGAGCAGTGTAATTTTGAAATGGAAATTGGAAATACTAAATTGCCTTATTTTCCTATTCCAGAAGGTAGAACTGCTGATGACTTATTGAAAGAAAAATGCGATGAAAATTTAAAAGAAAAGTTTGGTGATAAAATTACAGATACTCACCGAAAACGAATGGATTATGAATTGGATATTATTGAAAAAACTGGTTATGCTTCTTACTTTCTCATCGTGGCTGATTTTGTAAACTGGTCTCGGGACAATGGTATTATTGTTGGACCAGGTCGTGGGAGTGCAGCTGGTTCTCTCGTGTCATATTTAACTGGAATAACTAATATAGATCCTATCGAGTATAAATTACTTTTTGAACGATTTTTAAATCCAGAACGTATTTCAATGCCTGATGTTGATTTAGATTTTCCTGATGATCGTCGAGATGATGTTATGGAATATGTGCGGAAAACTTACGGTGCTGATCACGTAGCTCAAATTATTACTTTTGGTACCATGGCAGCTCGAGCGGCAATTCGTGATGCAGGACGAGCATCTGGATACGCTTATGATTTTTGTGATAAAATGGCCAAATTAATTCCAATGTTTACCACAATTGAAGATACTTTAAATTCAGTTCCCGACTTTCAAAGATTGTACAAAGAAAATGTTGATGCTAGAAATTTAATTGATGCAGCTAAAAAAATTGAAGGATTAATTCGTCATTCTTCAGTTCATGCTTGTGGAGTAATTATTACTGACAAACCTGTTTTCGAATACACTGCTTTACAAAAAGTTTCTGGCGACGATGAGGCTACTGTAACTCAATATGCTTCTTCAACTAAATTTAGTGCGGTGGAAAAAATTGGATTATTAAAAATGGATTTTTTGGGATTAAAAAACTTAACAATTATTCAGAATACTTTAAATTTTATTAAAAAAATTCATAATGTTAAAATTGATATTGATAAAATTCCACTTGATGATAAAAAAACTTATGAATTATTACAAAAAGCCCAAACGACTGGAGTTTTTCAATTAGAATCCAGTGGAATGAAACGTTATTTGAAAATGCTTGGACCGACTACACTTGAAGATATTATTGCGATGGTAGCTTTGTATCGACCCGGACCAATGGAATGGATCCCTGATTTTATTGAAGGCAAACATGGTAAAAAAATTAAATATCTTCATCCAAAACTTGAAGGTATTTTAGCTGATACTTACGGAGTGGCTGTTTATCAAGAACAAGTTATGCAAATTGTACAAGATTTGGCGGGATTTACACTTGGCGAGGCTGATATTTTACGTAAAGCGATGGGTAAGAAAATTTTTAAATTGATTAAAGAACAGAAAATAAAATTTGTGGAAGGTTGTGTGGAAAATGGAATTAGCAAAGAAATTGCTGATAAAGTTTTTGCTTTTATTGAACCGTTCGCTGGATATGGATTTAACCGATCTCATGCAGCTTGTTATGCTCTTATTGGTTATCAAACTGCTTATTTGAAAGCTCACTACCCTGCTGAATTTATGGCGGCACTGATGACTGCTGATGAGGGAAATACAGACAGAGTTGCAATTGAAGCATCGGAGTGTCGAGAAATGAAAATTGAAGTACTTCCTCCAAATGTTAATGAAAGTTTTGAAAATTTTGCCGTAATTTATGGTGAAAAAGATAGGGATAAAAAAAATCCGAGAATTCGTTTTGGATTAAATGCGATTAAAAATGTTGGACATAATGTGGCGAAAGAAATTGTGGCGGAAAGAAAACGTAATGGTAAATACAAAGATCTTTCTGGATTTTGTGAAAGAATTAATTCAAAAGATTTAAATAAAAGATCAATTGAGGCGTTGGCAATGGTTGGTGGCTTGGATGAATTAGCAAATCGTGATCAAGTTTTGGCTAACATAGAATCGATTTTAATTTTTATGAAAGAGTTAAATAATAGCCGAAATACTTCACAAGACTCTCTTTTTGATTCTTCTTTACTTTCTAAAGCAATTATTAAATTAGAGAAAAAATTTACTTCTGATAAAAAAGAACATCTCGATTGGGAAAAAAAATTACTTGGGCTTTATGTTTCTGATCATCCCGCTTCTGATTATCGAGAATATCTGGACAATGCTTGCACATCGCTGAACGATTTGACTGAAAAAAAAGCTGATAAAAATTTAACCATTGGTGGAATCGTTGTTGGGATTTCAAAAATTTTGTTGAAAAGTGGAAAAAATATGGCATTCGTAACTATTGAAGATGGCAAGTCTTCTATTGAATGTTTGGTATTTCCTAATTTGCTCAAAGACACTGAGGATCTTTGGCAGGACGGTGTAGCTTTGAAAATTAAAGGTAAACTTTCTGCCAAGGATGGCGAGTTAAAATTTTTGGCGGACAGTGCGGAAATAATTACGCCTGAAGAAATTACTCATGCAAAAAGAATGGTCGCTACAAAAAATAAGTATTCGACTACCAAAAATAATGACAAGCAATCTAAAACTGCTCCTGAAAATAATTCTAAAATTAATAAAGCTATTCAAAATAAAAACGATAAATTAACTTCTAAAAATATTGAAAGAAAATTGATTATTAAATTGCCTGAAAATGGTACGAAAGAAATTATTGATAAATTGAAAGTTATTTTTGATGATTGTGAAATTGGTGATACTAAAATTTTTCTTGAACATCAAGGTTCAAAAATGAAAACGAGTTATTCGATTGAAATTAATTCTAATTGTAAAAATAATTTGATTGAATTAATTGGTGAAAATGGATTGATTTTTGAGAAATAAAAAAACCTTAGTGCCATAAATTCTGGCACATAAGGTTTTTCAAGTCGCTATGGAAAAAATTATTTTCCTCTTGGAGAATTTCTTTTTGGAAGATGTCGTCTTCCTTTAGTTTTAAAAACTCTCTGCAACCATTTTTTTTCTGTCATAAAATCAAATCCTCCACCTTTTCCTTTATAATGAAGAAAATATGATTTTTT
This sequence comes from Candidatus Moraniibacteriota bacterium, assembly GCA_023133275.1. GTDB lineage: Bacteria > Patescibacteriota > Minisyncoccia > Moranbacterales > JAGLWU01. The sequence continues at coordinate 5,046 of JAGLWU010000036.1, read as the reverse complement.
TCCAAAAGTAATCTTTGCTACAGTATTAATTTCCATACTGTAAACAGGAAGTTGACTCTCGTCGCCACAATGTCTGTATCCTACTTTGCCATTAATTTGTTTAATGCAAAAATCTTCATCAGAGTCAATTTGAAATCCAAAAAAACCTTGTCCATTTCTTACTGTAGAAAGCTTTCTATCTCCATTAATGACAACTAACATATTTATTACTCCTTTTCTGAAAAATTATAAAAGAAAAGCGACTTGACTGCCATTAATTTATCAGAAGAAGAAGAAGAAGAAGTCAAGTGAAATTTTTTTCAAAAAACAAAAAACCCGTTTATTTGACAAGTTTTTTAAATTTATATAAATATCCTAAAACCTAAAATGTTAATTTTTATCAATTCCCTTTTTCTTTTTTAAATACAACGGAAAAGCACTAAAGCTAACCATCATTTGCAAAAAGCGACTAATCAACACCACTGCCACCGCCCCACTGGACGATACACCAAACAAACCGAATAATGTAATATATGCCCATTCCTTCACCCCAACATTTCCAATACTGATTGGTGCCGATGCTACAATACTAATCAAAAAAATCACGCTTAAATAATTAACAATACCAATTTCAATTCCCATTGATTGAAACAACATAAAATTCGCCAGAGCGATTCCTATAAAAGAAAATAAAAAAGAATACAACATGAAATTTGCGACAATCTTAATTTCTCTGAAAGAAGTAAAATATATAAAATACTCAAAAACTTTTTTTGGTAAAATATTTAATTTATCTTTTACAAAATCTTTTTTCCATTTCACTAAAAATATCAAAAGTAAAAAAGTAAAAAATCCCACCACTAAACTTAAAGATATAAATTGTAAAATTAAATTCTGAGAAAATAGTTTAAAATTAAATAAGCCAAAAATAATACTCAAAATTATAATTCCTAAAAGACCTGAAAGTCGATCCACCACCACCGTGCCAGAACTGATTTTAAAATTCTTTTTTTCTTCGCCCAACCGATAAATTCGATAGGCATCCCCGCCCACAAAAGAAGGTAGAAAATTATTTATAAAAGTTCCAATAATGTAAGTTTCAATGTAAAATTTTAAAGGGTAGAAAAAATTTTTAAACTTTGCTAAAATTTGCCACTTGCGAGCAGAAATCACAATTCCTGTGCAATAGAAAATTAAAAAGTAAATTACGTAAATAATTTTGATGTTTTTAAAGTATTGGAGAACTTCTTGCCAATTTATAAAATGTATTAAATAGGCAAATAATAATCCGCTAATTAAAAATTTTCCTAAAAATAGTAATCGTTTTTTTGTGAACATAAAAATTTTAATCAATAGAATTAAATGCTAGTAAAACACACATTAAAACTATTGATAATACATTGGAAAAAACCAACCATCTAAAAACATTTTTACCTTTTTTAAAATAAACAATCCAACCTTTTATAATAAAACTAAATGGACAAATGAATATCAAGACTATAAAGAAATTTTTTATAAATTCATAAATTCCATTTTCTACAAAAGTTACACATAAACTTAAAAGTCCAATAATTAAAAGTAATGAATATAAAAAAATAACACAAAAATTAAATAAAAAACTTATTAGTACGATTGTGTCTATAAAATTTTTATTTTTAATAAGATTAAAATTCATATATTTATATTAAAAAAAATTATTTAATTAAAATTAAATTCTTTCATAAAAACTAACATAATCATCCGCCACCACTTTCCAACTCATTTGCTCAGCCAATTTTCTACTTACTTTACCCATTTCCTCAATTTTATCTAAATTCTCAATTAAATATTCCAATTTATTCGCAATGATATCTGAATTTTTCGTCTTAATCAAAAAACCATTTTCACCATCTGTTATCAGTTCCTCCGCACCACCAACTGGCGTCATCAAAACTGGTAAACCTGAAGCCAATGCCTCCAACAAATTATTACTCATTCCCTCATTTAAAGATGGCATCACAAAAACATCAGCATTTTGATAAATTAAAGGTGCTTGTTTTTTATTATAATGTCCAGTAAATTTAATTCTATCATTTAGATTCAAATCTGAAACTTGTTTTTTTAAATTATCCATTGCACCACCATCGCCACCCGCAAAAACTATTTTTACTTGAGGATATTTTTCAGCAATTTTTGCAAAACCGTTTATAGCATATTTAAAACCTTTTCGTTTCGACAATCGAGAAGCACATAAAATTATAAATTCTTTTTCACGATCTTTTTTCGTTCGCTCTCCCACTCGATATAAATTTGTATCCACTCCGTTAAAAATAACTTCAAACTTTTGCTCAGGCAATGTTTTTTTTGCCAGTTCAGTTAACCCTTTACTATTATTAATTACAAATTTTGCATTTTTCCAAATTAATTTTATTAAAGGAGTTAAAATTTTATAAATAGATTTAAATCGCTCGCTGTAACCCGGAACATCTGCTCCTCGTGGTGAAATAATATAAGGAATTTTATACTGCCATGTTAACAATAAGGAAATAAATCCACACGGAACTGCAAAAAAACTATGCGTCAAATCATAGTCATTTTTTTTAATTAATTTTCGGGCGTAAAAATAAGCCTTGAAAGTATATTTAATTAATTCCCAGTTAGTTTGGTAATTTAAATTATTTAAATTTTTTCCAATCGGAATTTTGTGAATAAAAATATTGAGATCCATCCCATCTTCTTCATATTTTTTACTTATTGAAGATGTGATTAAATCTACGACAACATCGTCCCGTTTTGCATATTCTAAAAGCAAATGTTTTGTGGCATTCGCTGCTCCTCCACCCAACGGCGGATATTCGTAATTAAAAAATAATATTCGTTTCATGAGTTTTATTATATCATATTTTCAGATGTTTTAAATGCCTCAATAATAATTTATAATTTTAATTAAACTTAATGAAAATAAAAGTGCTCGCCGCACGGGCTTTTCTGAAACAAGAGGTATAACCCCTTGTTTAAAATTTTGAAACATCCTTTCATTTTGTATTGAACGCATATATGTGTTCCCTACAGAAAATCACAAAACCCCATACACATGTCATCACCCAATCAAGTTGAGTACAATCTCTGAAAAATTGCTTTGTTTTTGAAAAAAATTAAATAACATTTTACAAAAACCTTGCGACAGGTTTAAAACTTTTTCGGTGAATTTCACACGGACCAAATTTTTGCAAAGATTCCATGTGAATTTTCGTACCATAACCTTTGTGTTTTTCAAAACTATATTCAGGATACTTTTCCGAAAAATTAATCATCATTTTATCCCTCGCAACTTTCGCAATAATCGACGCAGCCGAAATTGATTTCACTTTTTTATCACCTTGCGGAATACATTTTTGCTCAACAGTTAAATTTGGAATATACTGATTTCCGTCTAGCAACAAAATAGTTTTCTTATCTTCAAACGTTTCAAAACGAGTTGCAAAACCTGTATCATCAAAAGAATTACTTAAATTTGAAAAATTTTTAATTTGTTTTTTTAAATCTGTGAAAGCTTTTTTCATGGCGAGAAAACTAGCTTGTAAAATATTCATCCGATCAATTGTTTCATGATTGCAAATTCCGAGTCCGACAAAAAAATTTTCCATCACAAAATTAACAACTTTTTCACGCTGTTTTTCGCTCAATGTTTTTGAATCCCGCACTAAATCCCAAAGCTCATCTTCAAAATTAATAGAATTGAAATCTTTTAAAATCGCCGCCCCCGCCACAACTGGTCCTGCTAATGGTCCTCGTCCGACTTCATCAAGCCCGATGATGAAATCGTATTTTTGACTGGTTTGTTTTTCTAATTCGAATGTTGATATTTTCATAAAATAGTTTTGTAGATAGTTAGATTTTTAGTATTTTAGAATTTTTTATTTGACAGAATGATGATGATGTATATTTAAGTGTTGAGTTTTCGGTAAACTACTGAAATCAAAATTAACTCAACAAAAAAATACTGGGGATATAAAAAATGAAAAAAATTAGTGTTAAAGTACTTGTTATCGGTTTTTTCCTACTAGTTACAACAGGAACAGGTATTTGCAACACCTACGAGTGTTGTAAAAAATACGCAAACTCAAAGAACATTATAGAAATGCCATTTGAAGAGGCGAAAAACATTGCTACCAATGAGTGTAAATACAGAAAAGGGGTTAAAAGTATAAAAGAAAATCCGATACACTTTGTACGAAAAGGCACAATAATGTTCCAAGGATACTGGGTAACTTGTAATGACAAGCACAAGTTCCCTGTATCAAAAAAAGGAACATGTTGTCCGTAAACTCTTCTAAATAATGCCGACTGAGATCAATTCAGCCGGCATTTAAACTTTTTAATCAAATCTTTATCCCCGTCCTCTCTCCAATAACACCATCATCATCAAACTCAAAATTATTCTTTCTACATCATCGTCATCTATATTTCCCTCTTTTGAAACTTTAAATCGATGATCTACAAGTGAAGATTCTTTTTTTAACTTTACAACAATTTTACCTGAATTATTCGTAACCAAATAAACTGGATTAAATAAATAACCCGTAAACAAACCAATAATTGGAACTTGTCCCAACAAAAAATCCATTACTTTCACCCAAGCATTTTCTTCCTTGATTTTAAACTGTGATTGTTCAAATTGATCTATAATGTCATACTCCGCTTTCCAAATCGAAGCCATGCCTTTACGAGCAACTTTACCAACAAAATTACCTGTTGCGTTCGAAATACTATAAGCTGCCGAAAAATCAATCCACTTATCAGCCTTTATTTTATAACTCAATGTTTGTTTGGACGTATCTTGAAACACCTCCACCGATTCTTTGAACTTAAACTTTTTTTGTTTAACATAGACTACTACATTTTCATCTGTATCTTTTGCAATGAAATCATTTGATAATGTTGTGATTTTAAAAGTAAAATCAATCGGAAATTTTAAACCTTTCATATTATTTTTTAATTAATTTATTAAATAAACGTGTGTAACTAGTTATAAAACCAGTTCCTGCAAAGTTTACATTTTAAAAGCTACATTCAACAAAATAACGC
>JAGLWU010000035.1 GCA_023133275.1 Candidatus Moraniibacteriota bacterium | reverse complement strand
GGGGCTTCGGGGTTTGAATTCGGGGTTTTTTAAAAAATTTGACAGATTTCCAAAACACTGCTACACTTTTTAAAGTAGAACATAATCTACATTCAAGAATAAATGTTAGATGCGAAGTCAATCATTCAATTAAATATAATTAAGAGTTAAAATTCTATTAAGAGTTCATTACTTGATTTTAGGGCGTTGTAAAATTAAGTAAGTTTTTAATAGAAAGTCTTTTTATGGTTAAAGAAAAAAAATTAAAAGTAAAGGAGAGTTTTGGTGCTTCTTCTTCACTTTCCAAGCGAAAGTTTTTCAAAAAACAATTAGCAGTCTCACTACCAAATTTAATTGAGGCTCAAATGAGTTCCTACAATTGGTTCCTAGAAAAAGGATTCCAAGAATTATTAGACGAAATGAATCCAATTGGAGATTTCGTAGGAAAAGAATTAGAATTAAGTATTGAAGATTACTATTTAGATGAACCTAAATGTGATGAACTAACAGCACGAAATAAAAATATTTCTTACGAAGCACCTTTGCGAGCCAAAGCTAAATTAGTCTTCAAAAAAACAGGTGAAATTAAAGAACAAGAAATATATTTCGGAGAGTTCCCAGTGATGACTGATCGTGGGACTTTTATGATAAATGGAGTGGAAAGAGTGGTGGTTTCCCAATTGATTCGTTCTCCTGGTGTCTTCTTTACTATGGAATACCAGAAAGGAAAAAAACTTTTTGGAGCAAAAGTAATTCCAAATAGAGGGGCTTGGCTTGAAATTGAAAGTGATGTAGATGGCGTAATTTCAGTTAAAATTGATCGTAAACGTAAAATGCCAGTTACAACGCTTTTGCGGGCTTTCGGTCTTGAAAGCGACGAAGCAATTAAAAAAGCTTTTGAGGATACTCCAGTTGATAACATTGATTATATTTCTGAAACTATCGCTAAAGATATTACAAAAAGTCAAGGAGAGGGATACAAAGAAGTTTATAAACGTATTCGTCCAGGTGATTTGGCAACAGAAGACAATGCGAGGCAAATGATTGACTCCATGTTTTTTAATTTTGATCGATATGATTTTGGAGCAGTGGGACGTTATCGTTTGAATCAAAGATTGGAAGTTAATAAAGCTAATAATGAAGAAAACAGAATTTTAAATATTGACGAATTGATTTTAATTGTGAAAGAAATTATTCGAATGAATGATGATCCGAATGCTAAAGCAGATGACATTGATCATTTAGGTAATCGAAGAGTGCGAGGAGTTGGAGAATTAGTTCAGAATAAAATGAGAGTTGGTTTTGCTAGAATGGGTAGAAATATTAAAGACAGAATGAGTACTTGTGATATTGAAACAGTAGTGCCAGGTCAATTGATTAATTCACGTCCAGTATCAGCTTCAATTAAAGAATTTTATTCATCTTCACAGCTTTCACAGTTTATGGATCAGGTTAATCCTTTGGCTGAGTTAGAACATAAACGTCGTTTATCAGCTTTAGGACCAGGCGGTTTGACTCGAGAAAGAGCAGGTTTTGAGGTGCGTGATGTTCATCATAGTCATTATGGACGTATTTGTCCGGTAGAAACTCCAGAAGGTCCAAATATTGGTTTAGTGGGACATTTGGCGACTTATGCGAGAATTAATGAATATGGATTTATTGAAACTCCTTACTTTAAAGTTAAAAAAGAAGTTAAAAATAACGATAAAGAATTAGTGGGTAGAATTCTTGATGAAACAATAGCTGGTGTGAAAAAAGGTACTAAAATTGATGAGTCTAAAGCGAAAAAAATTACCAAAGAAAAGGTAGAAACAGTTAATGTTAAACCTTTTATATCAAATGATATTGAATATATAAATGCAAGTGTTGAAGACAGATGTTCAATTGCTCATGGCGGAATTAAATTAGACGAAAATCGTAACATTGTAGAAAAAATGGTAGAAGCACGTGTTTTTGGTCATCCAGATATTGCTGACGTTGATAATATTAAATACATGGATGTTTCTCCAAAACAGTGTATTTCAGTAGCTACTTCACTTATTCCATTCTTAGAACATAATGACGCGAACCGAGCTTTGATGGGATCAAACATGCAACGTCAAGCAGTTTCTTGTGTTAAGCCAGAAGCACCATTAGTAGGAACAGGAATTGAAGATAAAGCAGCAGCTGACTCAGGTCAAGCAGTTATTGCTGTACAAGATGGAAAGATTATCGAAGTTGATTCTAATCACATTACAGTTGAAGAAAAAGCTCCAGTTGGATCAAAGAAGAAAAACTTTAAAAGGACGTACGTTTTACAGAGTTTTGCTAAGTCAAACAGTATGACTTCTATGAATCAAGTTCCTCGAGTTTCTAAAGGGGATAAAGTTAAAAAAGGAAATTTATTAGCGGATGGAGCGTCAACTGATTGTGGTGAATTAGCATTAGGTCAAAATATGGTGGTGGCTTTTATGACATGGGAGGGTTATAACTTTGAGGATGCCATAATTATTTCAGAAAAATTATTGCACGATGACAGGTATAGTTCAGTTCATATTGAAGATTTTTCTATTGACGTTCGAGATACAAAATTAGGACCAGAGATTGTTACAAGAGATATACCAAATATTGGTGAAGATCGATTGAAAAATTTAGACGAAACAGGAATTATTAGAGTTGGTGCAGAGGTATCTTCAGGTGATATTTTGGTAGGAAAGATAACTCCAAAGGGAGAAGGTGATTTAACAGCAGAAGAAAGATTATTACGGGCTATTTTTGGTGAAAAATCAAGAGATGTAAAAGATTCTTCTTTATACGTTCCTCATGGAGAATATGGAAAAGTTGTTGATATTAGAATATTTTCTCGTGAACAAGGAGATCGATTGCCAACAGGAGTTAGCCAACAAATTCAAATTTCAGTAGTTCAACTTAGAAAAATTTCAGTTGGTGATAAAGTGGCTGGACGACATGGAAATAAAGGTGTTATTTCTAGAATTGCTCCAGTGGAAGATATGCCATATTTACCAGATGGTACACCAGTTGATGTTATTTTGAATCCTTTAGGTGTTGCATCTCGTATGAACATTGGTCAAATTTTGGAAACTCACTTAGGTTGGGCAGCTAAAGCACATGGTTATACAGTGGCTACTCCCGCATTAGATGGTGTTAATGAAGATGATATTAAAGCTGAATTAAAAAGTGCAGGACTATCAGAGTCAGGTAAAGTTAGTTTAATCGATGGTAAAACTGGTCGTCAATTTGATAATGAAGTAACAGTAGGCGTGATGTATATCATGAAACTGAATCATTTAGTTGATGATAAAATGCACATGCGTTCTATTGGACCGTATTCATTGATTACTCAACAACCATTGGGTGGAAAGGCTCAATTTGGAGGACAGCGTTTTGGAGAGATGGAAGTTTGGGCATTGGAAGGTTATGGTGCTGCTCATACTTTGCAAGAAATGTTGACTATAAAATCTGATGATGTGATGGGTCGCTCAAAAGCTTACGAATCTATTATTAAAGGTGAAGCAATTAAGAGTCCTAATTTACCAGCATCTTTCCATGTGTTAGTTAATGAATTGAAAGGTTTGTGTTTAGAAGTAGATTTAGTTGGAGAGAGAGTGGTAAAAGATGATGACGTTTCAGATAAGGAATAATAAAATCAGGGAAGTTTTTAGAAGATATTTTAATTATCAATTAAAATAAAAAGTATGACAGATTATACAGTTTTAGCTAAATTTAGAAATAAGAAAAATGTTGAATATTTAGTAAATGAATTAAGAAAAAAAGGAAAAAGCTGTTATAATTTTTGTGATATTCCTGCTGATGCAAATAATCCAAATGCTAGCCCTGAAGAACAGATGAAAGTTCATGAAAATACGAAAGATTTTTTTAATGATGAATCTTTTCAAGAAATGTTTAAATCTGATTTAGATGGGTTGAAAAATGCAGAAAAAGTAGTTATTCTTTTACCTGCTGGAAATGCAGTACATATTGAGGCTGGAATTGCGTATGGATTTGGAAAACAACTTATCCTTATCGGAAAACCAGAAAAACCAGAAAGTTTATATTTGATTTTTGAAGAAAGATATGAAACTGTTAAAGAATTTTTGAAGACCGTTGAATAGTAATTTTTTGTAAATATTAATAACTTTATAATTGACCTTAAATTTAAAACTATGGAAGAAAATGTAACAAAAGTCAACGACTTTGACAGAGTAAAATTAAAATTAGCAAGTCCTAATTCAATTTTAAAATGGTCAAATGGAGAAATTACTAAACCAGAAACCATTAATTATAGAACGCAGAAAGCGGAAAAAGACGGACTGTTTTGTGAGAAGACATTCGGACCGTCAAAAGATTATGAGTGCTATTGCGGCAAATACAGAAGGATTCGCTATAAAGGGATGATTTGTGATAGGTGCGGGGTTGAAGTGACAAAATCAGCAGTAAGGAGGGAAAGGATGGGTCATATTAAATTGGCTTGTCCTGTTTCTCATATCTGGTTTTTGCGAGGTCTGCCTTCAAGAATGGGCATGGTTTTAGATGTGTCTATTCAGCAATTAGAAAAAGTAAT
>JAGLWU010000034.1 GCA_023133275.1 Candidatus Moraniibacteriota bacterium | reverse complement strand
GATTTTTAATTTCAGCGTGGTAACAGGGATTGGTTTTGTTATAAATGTTTCTTTAGCTTCTTTGATTGTTTTTATTTTTAAAGGAACAACTATTGTAACTCCTGAACAATTAGCTAATCTTGGAGCCGCTGCCGCAACGGTTATTTCATTAGTTTGGAATTTTATCGGATACAAAATTTTTGTTTTTAAGAAATAGTTTTTAATTAGTTACCCTTTCAGATATATCATCCTGAAAAATTATTTTGTTTTTTATAGAAAAATGAAATAATTTATTCAGGATCTTGGAACAACGTTATACTTTAAATTTTCTTAAATCTTAACGTATAGATTCCGGATAGATTAATTTGTATTCAAAGACGTATTGCAATACGTCTCTACAACAAATTATATCTTCCAGAATGACATGAGCGAAAGATGAAAAAAGCCCGTGCGGCGAGCACAATTTAATTTTTCTCCTTTTTACATAATTTAAAAATATGGCTAGTAAAAAATATGGTTTGGGGCGAGGACTTTCTTCGCTTATTCCACAAAAAAATAAAGAGAATAATTCAGAAGAAGTTAATGAAAAAACTTTTGATGTAAGTATTAATCGAGAAAACTTAGTTCAAAAAAATGATAATAAAAAAGAAAATATTCAGTCTAATGATTTGAATCAAGGTGTAAAAAAAGTTCCTGTGGGAAATATTTTAGTCAATGAGCAACAACCTCGGCTTTATTTTAACGATGAGAAACTTGAGGAATTATCTGAATCAATTAGACAACATGGAATTATTCAGCCGTTGACAGTGATTCGCAAAGGCAATCGTTATGAATTAGTGGCAGGAGAGCGACGTTTGCGGGCTTCAAAAAAAGCTGGACTTACAAAAGTGCCGGTGATTGTGCGGGAGGATGATTTAGATGATCAGAAAAAGTTAGAATTGGCTTTGATTGAAAATATTCAGCGACACGATTTGAATGTTGTTGAGGAGGCAAAAGCATATGTTAAATTAGCGGAAGATTTTGAAATGAGTCAGGAGGAGATTGCGAAAAGTAGTGGTAAAAGTCGAAGTGCGGTGGCGAATAAGATTCGTTTAATGAAATTGCCGATTGATGTTCAAAAAGGTTTAATCGAGGGGAAAATTTCTGAAGGTCATGCGAAAGTTATTTTGGGTATTGAAAATTCTGAAAAACAGAGAGCTCTGTACGATTTAATTTTAACTCAGAAAATGACTGTTCGTGATGCGGAGAAGCAATTAAATAATACTTCAATCAACGGAATTAAAGTTAAAACGCATTTGAGAAAGGAGAAGTTGCCTAAAATTAAAGCTTTGGAAAATGATTTGAGTGCTTATTTTAATACTAAAGTTGAGTTTATTAAAAAGGGTGATGGTGGCAAGGTTTGTATTAATTATTTTTCTCAGGAGGAATTGGATGAGATTTTAGAAAAGTTGAAATTGTAGTAAATTTTTTTAAAAGATTGAAAATAAAAACACTGTCTTTGCGGGCAGTGTTTTTTGTGTTTTTAAAAAAGTTTTCACTTGACTTCTTCTTCTCCTTCTGATAGTTTTAAGTATCGGATTAGTTTTTAGCTTGAGATTGTCTTTAGTTAAAATTCCGATTAATTGTACTTTTACAGGGAGAATTAAAAATGAAGAAAATATTGATGTTACTGGCTTGTTTGACATTTTTGTTTGCTGGAAATATTTGGGCGGGAGGTTTTATCAGATTCGATGCCTCTGAACCTGATGACATTACTACGTATAGTGTAGTAGCCTTTGATTTGCCTGTCGCTGTATTGGAAGGTGAACTTTTATGGAAACCAAATTTTAAATTTGTTGGAGTGGATCTGCTCTACAAATTTAACGGTTTCCAGTTGGGTCCAAAATTTTATTCTAATTCGGTCGGAGATGATCGGTTTGGAGCAAAATTTGGAACGAGTTTTCCTACGCCGTTTAAAACGAAAACAGTATTTACTTTTAGCTATCTGTTTTCGACTGACGGTGGTGAAAATATGACGGAAGGTTTTCTTGCTACAAATCTTTTTAAGATTGGAAAATATGATATAAGCTGGCAAGTTTATTATCATGATGATGGTGTAGGAAATCTCCAGATTCGGATTCCGAAAATTTCACGGCGGTTTAATAAAATGGGGTTGTTTATCATGCCCAATATTCATTTGAAAGAAAATGGAGACACTGCCTATATAATGATGACAGGAGTTTCTTTCTGATTATTTTTTTAAGTTAATCTTAACATGGAGACAATAATTCCTCGAGTGATACGTTTCGCTCGGGGGATTTTTAAATTTTTATCACTAAAGAAAATTACTTTTACTAAAATTAAAAATAAAATAAATCCATTCAAAATAATAGAAAACTTTTCAGAATTTCGAAAAAGGTTGAATGATGAAAAGCCCGTGCGGCGAGCACTTTTTTATACTCTAAATTTCCTTAAACTCACCACTTTCCTTTGCTATTTTAATAGCTTTCCGGATAGAATTCTTAGCATTCGAAGTTTTAACAAAATTCAACCAATCACCATTTGGATATTTACGATTTTTATCAGTCAAAATTTCAATAATCTGACCATTCTCAACAACAGAATCCAAAGAAGTCATTTTTCCGTCCACTCGAGCACCAGTAACCGAATCACCAATTTCAGTATGAATCGCATAAGCAAAATCAACAATACTAGCTCCCTCAGGCAATTCAACAATATCTCCATTTGGCGTAAAAGCAAAAATATGATTTTTAAGAAAATCAACCTTCAACCCTTCCATAAACTCTTGATTATTATTTCCCAAATCTTTTTGCCATTCTTGTAATTGTTTAACCCAATCAATTTCTTTTTTAGTTGTATTCACCGTTCTATTTGATGACTTGAAATAATTTCGCCAACCCTTTTTTTCTTGCTCTTCATAAAGCCAGTGAGCAGCAATTCCGAATTCTGCCTCGTCGTGCATTTTTTGAGTACGGATTTGAATTTCAATAACATTTCCTTTTGGACCAAAAACTGTTGTATGAATAGATTGATAGCCATTCGGTTTTGGTAGAGAAATGTAATCTTTGATACGACCAATCATTGGTCTATATTTTTTATGGACAGCACCCAAAATTTCATAACAAGTAGCAATATCAGAAACAATAATTCGAATAGCTGTGAAGTCAAAGACTTGATTCATGTTCATTTCATATTTTAAAAGTTTTGTATGCAAACTATAAATACTTTTTGACCTGCCGTGAACATTTAAAAATTTAATGCGTTGTTCTTTGAGAAATTTTTTAATTTCTACAATCGCTTTGTCAACATAATGTTGTTTTAATTTTTCTTCACTTAAAGCTTTAGTTTTCTCATAATTTTCTAAATCCAATTGCTCAAAACATAAATCTACCAGTTCACCATAAATCTCACCAATTCCCAGTCGATTAGCAATCGGTACATAAATTTCCATAGTTTCATTAGCAATACGATGTCTTTTTTTTTCAGGCAAATTATTCAGCGTTTGCATATTGTGAAGTCGATCCGCCAGTTTTATAATTACTGTTCGAATATCTGAACCCATAGATAAAAACATTCTCCGCCAATTTTCCAGTTTATAATCTTCAGGAGTATTATTAAGTTTAATTTTTCCAAGTTTAGTAATTCCGCCAATCATGTAGGCAATGTCAGCATCAAAATCTTTTTTAATAGCCGTCAAAGTTATAGCAGTGTCTTCAGGAACATCGTGCATCAGTCCAGCTGCAATAGTTCGAGCGTCCATTCCAATTTTAGCCAAAGTTTTAGCAGTAGCCAAACAATGTTGAATATAGGGCGTCCCGTCAGCCCTTTTTTGTGTTTTATGAGCTTCATTGGCTAAATTAAAAGCTCTAGTAATAATTTTTTTACCAATATTTGAAAGAGGCATTTTAGTAGCCTTAAAAACATCTTCAATTTTTAAAGTTTTCTCGTGCATATTTATAGTTTTAACCTATGTTTTTACTATAATACATAATCAGAATTAAACAAGGGGAAAAATTAATTTTCAATTTAAAATTTTTTAAAAAAGTACTCGCCGCACGGGCTATGATACATAACTGTAGGGAATACACATGTGCGTTCCCTTTATTTTTTTTAAATACCTAAATTCAAAAAATAAAAAATCATCCAAAGGAAAGAAATATTTTGCAGAATGACTAATGGAATCCCAAAAATAAAATACCATTTTCTAGTTTTATGTCGAAAGGTAAACATTCCAATATATACACCGACACTTCCAAAAAAGACTGCTATGAAAAATAATAATCCTTCAGAAATTCTTGTGGCATTATTTTTTCTTGATTTTAATTTGTCTAGCCACATTATTATAAATGCGATTAGATTTATTGTTAGGAAAAAAATTATTAGATACGTTGAGAAATTGTTCATGTTTTTTTAAAATCTCTGTAGGGTTTAGGTATGCCTAAGTCCTACAGAAAGAATTTATTTATAAATATTCAAAACTGCCAACCACGTCAATCCCGCTTCACGAAAATATCTTTCTGTTCTCACAGTAATTTTTGTAAAAAGAGAATAGTCAGATTTATTTGTATTATCTAATTTTTCAGCTGGAAATGCAATACCTTCGACACCTAATTTTTTGCATTGATAAAGTAGTCTGGGTAAATGAAATCCTTGAGAGACGAATATCACTTTGCGACCGTTTGGATATTGTTGTTTCTCGTAGCGACAAGTGTCGGGTGTTTTTTCGGCTTGGACGTCTAATTCGATTGAGTCTGATGGAATGTTTTTGTTGTGGTAATATTCTGCCATTACTTTTGTGGTGGACTCAGTATTTGAAACGACAATGTGGGGAACGGTTTGAAACCGCTCTCTACTAGAATGATAAATTTTTTCTCCAGCTTCCAGTCTTTGTTTTAGTAGGGGTGAGATTTTATTTTCTCGAACCACTGTTCCGAATATTATTATTGCATCGGACTCGGGGAGTTGGTTGATGGTTGGGATTATTTTTGATTTTGTAGTTAGGGTGATTATTTGAAGAGGGAGGAGATAGATGACAATTAGGATTGCTATGATCAGTGTGATTTTTTTTGATTTTATCATATAAATTAATCAGTAAATTTCTTAACTAATAATCCATTAAATATAGAAAATATAATTATTAAAAAAGAATTGATTATAGTAAATTTAATTCCAAAATAATAAATCATGACTATCAAAAAAGGAATTTTTACATTTCTATTATATAAAAAAACAGCAAGTAGATCATTAGAAACTCCTTTATCTTTTAAATCTTTTAGAATCGGAAAAATTATGTAGGGAGGTCCAGATACTATTATTCCAAATAAAATAAAATAAAAATATCTTTTAAATTTTGATTTATCGAGTAGATGTTTTCTAATTCTTTCGGGTGTAATTAAGAGATTTACTAAAATCATTATTCCTAAGGTTACAATAAGAATTGGAATTATTTTTAAAAACATCTCTAATGTTTTTTGTAAACTTGAGAAAAATAAATTTTCATTAAATAAGTATGCGACTAAATAAATTAATGTAACAGTGATTAAAAAATAAATTTTCCCTGAAAGTTTTTTTGGAGTCATCTAATTTAGAAAAAGTTAATTAAAATTATTGTGAGAATTGAGATAATGATTGCAAAAACAAAATTTAAAGCATTACGAACAATGGCAAATTTATTCCCAAGAAAATTGGTTTCAAGTGGCAACATTGCTACTCCAACGGTCGACCAAGTCATCATAAAAGCAGTGATGGCTAGTAAATTTATTCCTTGATCTAAAAGTTCTCCTCCAATTATATAACTTGTAATTGGTATACCAAATGAAATACTTCCCGCTAATGCACCAATAAGAGAGTCTGTTATGTAATTTCCTGTGAATATTTTAAAATAGATATCTTGAAATGAATTATTTAAGAGGTTAACTAAAAGTAATACTCCGATTAAAATTGGAAGCATTGCTTTGAAATTATTTAGGGATTGTTTGATTGATTTTTTTAAAGTCATGTTGTTATTATAGCATTTTTATAAAAATAAAAAACTATTTAGATTTTTACTAAATAGTTTTTAAACTTTATGAGAGACTTCTTCGGAAAGTGTTTATTATTAAAAATATTTTCGAAAAAATTCTTATTACTACAAGCATGATAAAATGAAGTGTAATAATTTATTCAGATTTTTTGGATTTTTTCGAAGAGGCTTAATCTATTTCTTTTTCTCCAACTTATCAGGACGATGATTCGGGCAAGTCTTATCCGAACACCTCTCAGGAATAGTCTTCGTACCCTCCATCATCAACGCACCACATTTACCACCCTTATCCTCACGATTAAAATCACAAATCTGACCAGTCGGCTTAGCCTTAATCGCATTCTTACAATCAGGATATTCCGAACAACTATAAAAAATCCCAAATCTACCTTTTCTCTCACTCATTTCACCTTTCTTGCAAGCAGGACACTTAACACCAGTTTTCCTCTTTTCCGCCTCTTTTGGATCCTCTTTAATAAATTTACATTTTGGATAATTGCTACAAGAAATAAATTTACCAAAACGACCTTCACGCTCAACTAATTTACCATTTTTACATTTAGGACAATCTTCACCAGTTTCTTTTGGACCTTCCAATTCCTTACCTTCCATCGTTCGAGCACCTTGGCAATCAGGAAATTTATCACAACTCAAAAATCTACCAGTCTTACTCAATTTAATAATCATTGAACTCTTACACTTCGGACATTTCATCTTCGGATCAGCTTTTCCTAAATCAGTCGCTTTCTTCAATTTTTCCTTACTTTTTACATCTTCATTGAAAGGAGTATAAAAATCAGTTAAAGTTTTTACATACTCACGTTCACCTCGAGCAATTTCATCCAGTTCATCTTCCATTTCAGCAGTAAAAGTATAACCAACATATTTATTAAAATGCTCAGCCAGAAAATCACTAACCACTTCACCAGTGTCAGTTGGTTTCAATGAACGAGCTTCTTTCTCAACATAACCACGATCTTGAATAGTTCGAATAGTCGACGCATAAGTACTCGGTCGTCCGATCCCTAATTTTTCCAACTCCTTAACTAATCCAGCTTCACTATACCGTGGTGGCGGAAGAGTTTCTTTATTTTGAGTTTTAAATTCTTTTAAATCAAGTTTTTCATCTTTAACAACTTTTGGCACTTCAGTATCTTCACTTCGAGCTTCAGGATCAGCCTTGAACCAACCCATTTCAATTACACGTGAACCAGTTACCGTAAAATCAGGAATATCATCACTTTCAACATTCGCAACCAATCGAGTTTTTTTCAACTGAGCATCAATCATTTGGCTAGTCAAAGTTCTTTTATAAATCAAATCATAAAGTTTCTTTTGGTCATCACTTTTTCCACCAGTTTTTTTAGAAGGATCACTTGGTCGAATCGCTTCATGAGCCTCTTGAGCATTTTTACTTTTCTTTTTGTAAGTTCTAAATTCATAATGATCAGCTCCAAATTCTTCAGTGATAGTTTTTTTAATCACACCCAAAGCATCTTTACTTAAAATAGTTGAATCAGTACGCATGTAAGTTATCAAACCAGCCTCATACAATTTTTGAGCGGCATGCATAGTTCGAGAGGGAGAAAATCCTAAACGAGATGATGCAGTTTGTTGAATAGTTGAAGTTATAAAAGGAGCTTTCGGACTTCTCTTTTGTTTAGATTCTTTAACATCTTTAACTTTCCAATTTTCTTTTTTGGCTAATTTAACAATTCTATCAACTTCTTTTTCATCACGCGGTTCTTCCTTGCAAGTTAAAGTTACATTTTCTTTTCCTTCAGTTAAAAAATCAGCAGTTAAAACCCAATATTTTTCAGGAATAAAAGCTTGAATTTCTTTTTCTCGTTCTACTAAAACTCGCAAAGCAGGGGATTGCACTCGACCAGCAGAAAGTCCATAACGTACTTTTTTCCAAATAATTCCAGAAAGATCATAACCAACTAATCGATCAAGAACTCGCCGAGCTTCTTGAGCCTTCCTCAAATCCTGATCTATTTTTCCAGGATGTTTCAAAGCTTCTTTTACAGCAGTTTCGGTAATTTCATTAAAAACGATTCTTTTCATTTTTGATTTTGGAACGCCAGCTTCTTTCAACACTTCGGCAATATGCCAAGCAATCGCTTCTCCTTCTCGGTCGGGATCCATTGCGAGATAAACAATCTCTGCTTTTTTTGCGGCTTTTTGTAAGTCAGCGACGACATCTTCTTTGCCTTTAGATACTTCATAATTTGGAACAAATCCTTTTTCGATATCGATGGCGACTTTGTTTGATTTTGGTAAATCACGGATGTGTCCAATACTTGATTTGACGACATATTCTTTGCCGAGGTATTTTCCGATTGTTTTGGTCTTGGTTGGGGACTCAACAATTAGTAGTTTCATAGGTTTGAAAAGGTTAGGATTTATATTACAATAAAGATAAGAAGATCATAACTATAAAAATAATTAAAGGAATCAAATAGAGTGTTGTCGTATAAAAAGATAATTTTTTAAATAGACTTGAAAGAGTAAATTTATTTTTTCTTATAACTCTAAAGTCAAGTATTAAAAATATTATATTTAAAATTAAAAAAATCGGATACCATATAAAAGAATAAAATACGATTATGAAAAAATAAACTGTAAATAATTTACTATTCATTATTTTTTCAATATTTTCTGAATCGCAATTCTCTGGTGAAACTTCAATAATTCCTGTACCATAGGTGCAATTACCTATTTTATTTAAAGATAAATTTATAAAAAATAATAAGAAAGGTATTAAAGATACTATCATTAAAACATTTATAAGTTTATTTTTATTCATATATTTAAATTGTTAGTTTAATTAAGCTTTTTTCAATATAACATAAATATTTCATTTGACAAAAAATGATAAAAAAGTTGAGAACCGAAAACCACTAACATTTAGTCAGTGGTTTTTTGTTTTGTATGCAATTACTTCTCTCATGTCATCCTGAAAAATTATTTTTTTGAAAATTAATATTTAAGTTTTTGTAATAATTTTTTGTGTAAAAATAAACAATATTTTTTAAGTTGAATTTAGAAAATAATTTATTCAGGATCTCGGTTCTAAATTAAAGTTTTGTGTTTATCTTAGATCCTGAATAAATAATTCTTCCACTCCGCTACAAAATTATTTTTCAGGATGACACAATAGGGGACTTTGTGATTTAAAATTATGTATTATAGCCCGTGCGACGAGTATTTTTTTAAATCACAATGTAAACCTGATTTCCAATATTTTTAATAATACCATTCAATTCCATTTCAATAAGAATACTCGAAACAGTCATCGCTTCCAATTTAGCATCTCTAATTATTTCATTAATATTCATGCCTCCGCCACTATTTTTAATCAATTCAAAAACCATTTTTTCATCAGGATTTTTCGGTAAAATCTCATTAATATTTTTCACAACCTCATTTTTAGAAATATTAAAAATTTCCAAAATATCCTCCGCTTTACCAACCAACTGAGCATCACCATTTTTTATCAAAGTATGCGTACCAATAGACTGATCAGAAAAAATAGAACCCGGAACAGCAAA
Organism: Candidatus Moraniibacteriota bacterium; assembly: GCA_023133275.1. GTDB lineage: Bacteria > Patescibacteriota > Minisyncoccia > Moranbacterales > JAGLWU01. Next base: position 12,259 of record JAGLWU010000034.1, on the reverse strand, counting down.
AATCTTTCGTTCAAACTTTTTCGCCAAATCAGCCGTGATCAAAGTTCCAGATTTCGGAGCCGCTTCAATAGCTAAAGTCGCTTTCACCAGTCCAGCCATAATTCGATTTCTCGCAGGAAAAGTACCTTTGTTCGGAATTGTCGGAACAGGATATTCACTGATTAACGCACCACCATTTTCTAAAATATGATTAGCAAGAGCAACATTATTTCGTGGAGAAATAGAAGATTCGTCAATGCTTCCACCTAAAACACTGATTGTAGTTCCTTTAGCTTTTAACGCTGCTGCTTGGGCGATGGCATCAATTCCCAAAGCTAATCCACTGACCACAGCAATTCCAGCTTTTGCAATATCAAAAGAAAGTTTGATGCAACATTGTTTGCCGTAAGCACTATATTTTCTTGAGCCAACCACAGAAACAGCAGGCATTAAAAGTGCATCTAAATTTCCTCTAACGTAAAGTAAAAAGGGAGGAGAGTCAATTTCTTTCAATAAAGGCGGATAATTTTCTTCGTCGATCGTTACAATTTTAATTTCATGTTTTTCTAGTTTCTTCCATTCTTCCTCAGGCTTAATTTTTTCTTTCTGTTCAATTATTGAATGGGATAATTTTTCAGGAAGTCCTGCTTTTTGAAATTCTTTTGCTTCAGATTGCCAAGCTTGTTTGAAACTTTCAAAGTGAGAATTAATCATTCGTAATTTTTGACCACCAATTCCGCTGAGAGTGTTGAAAGCGTTTAGATAGATTTTTTCTTGTTGAGTCATTTGGTTATTATTTTAAACTGTTAGATTTGTAAATATTTATTTTTAATAAAAAAAGTGCTCGCCGCACGGGCTTTTTGGGTTTAAAATTTTAAACTCCTACAAAATTGTATAAGCTCCCAGACATGTCATTCCGGAAAATAATTTTGTAATGAAATGGAAAAATTATTTATCCAGAATCTATATTTCAAGTTCAAAGAAAATTTAAAGGATTTTGTTCTTCTAAGACCCTGAACAAATTATTTTATTTTTCTGCGAAAACTAAAATAATTTTTCAGGATGATATGTCTAGCAGTAGTGAGTGCACATGTGCGTTTACTCCTATGGAATGACGTGGTAATTTTATAATTTTAATTCTTTTACAGCTTTTTCAAAAATATCATTTAAAATTTCTAGCTCTTCTTTTGAAAATCTTCCTAAAACATAATCGCTACCACTTATATTTTTTCTTTCATTTTCATTTCGGTTATCTACACCAACTCTAATTCTCGTGAAATCTTTTGTGTTTAAATGATTGAAAATACTTAAGACGCCGTTGTGTCCGCTGGCGTTTTTGTTTCGTGAAATTTTAAAATCTCCTAATTTTAAATCTAATTCGTCGTGGATTACGATTATTTCTTCAACTGGGATTTTGTAAAAATTTATTAATGCTTGAACGCTTTGTCCGGAGTTATTCATGAAAGTTTGTGGCTTTGCTAAAATTATTTTTTCGTCTCCAATTTTATTTTCAGAAATTTCGGCATTAAACTTTTTATCGAATTTAAAGTCTGTGAAGTTTAATATTTCTTGTAAATAATTAATCATTAAAAAACCGGTATTGTGTCGGGTGTGTCGATATTCTTTTCCTGGATTTCCTAGGGCGATTATTAGTTTCATTTTTCCATTAACATTTAATAAATAACCATTAATTTGATTAGTACTACAAAAAACCTGCTTTTTTTAGTAATTTTTGGAATTTTTTTTCTTGTTTTTTAAATTTTTTTGGGTTTTTAAAAAAATATTCAAATTTCCTCTTTTCTCCTTTTTTATCTAAATGATAAATTTGTAAACCACATTTTTCACAAATCCAATTTGTAGTTCCAGAAGGAGAAATAAAGCTTGACTCAATGCCAATGACATCATCAAAATTTTTTATATTTGCATGTGTGCAATAATTTTTAATTTTTCCTTTTAATTTTTTATCTCTCCTTTTCAAATATTCATTTAGATTAAAAGAAAGAGTAACTTTAATTGCGATTATTGAAAATAAAAATACAATTATAGCTAATAAAATTTTAGTAAAATCAAAATTCATAATTTAAATTATTTGTAATTACTATTCCAACTCATTCTGCGAAATCTCATCATAACCATACCCCTTAATAATATCACTACCCAACACAATCACAAAATCACCATCAATATTCCCAATTTCATTATATAATCCATCAGGAATTTCATCAACCTTTTCCGCAGGAATCTTCTTAATAATCTCATCCAGTGAAAAAGGATTATTGCCATTTGAATAATCAATTACAGTTGTAATTTTTTGCTCATCATTATAAATACTCACAGTCTCAATATTTTTCAAACCAAGCTCTTTCAAAAAACTTTTCACTCGAGAAAGAACAATTTTATCTTCAGTTGTATTAATTAAAATTATCTCAACATTCTCTTCTTTAATTTTATCCTTTCGCTCTTTAATATAATCAATATCAAAAATATTTTCCGCCAACTCCTTAATTTCACTATAATTTCCCGTTCGAGTGATTAGCCCAGACATCGAATGTCCATTAAAATACAAACGAGTACTTCTCAAAATACTATCCGTTTTCCACGCATCGACAACCACATTAGAAATATTTTGCGTATCAACTTTTTTCGACAATTCAATAAAAGCACCAATTTCTTCGCCTGAAATATTAGTATGAACATGATCACCAAGAGTATTTAACAATTCATTAATTTTAAAAGGATTTAAAAAAGTTTCCAGTGAAAAAGATTTATTGCGAACAGCTTGAAGAATTTGCTGTTGTCTTTTTGCTCGACCGAAATCTCCTTCAATATCAGTGTGTCTAGTTCGAGCGTATTTTAAAGCAGTTTTTCCATCTAAATTTTGCAATCCTTTTTCAATTTCAAAAGTTTCGTAACTATAATTTGGTCCAGGATAACGGGTATCTTTTATATCCTTTTTTACGTCAACATTAATTCCGTCGAGAGTATCAATCATTTGAGTGAATCCTGCAAAGTCCAAAGTTAAATAATAATGAATTTCTTGATCAGTTATTTTTTCCACAGTTTCAATAATTAGGTCAGCATCTTTTTCATTTTTCAATCCACTCTGATAGAGTATATTTATTTTTACGAAATACCTATCCTGTTTTATCAAAAGATCACGAGGTAATGAAAGTAATCCAACGGTAAAATTTTTGGTATCAATGCTGGCGATCATTATCGTATCGGTTAGATATTTTCCCGGTTTTTCGTCTCCAGCCACTCCTAATAATAATATGTTAATTTTTCCTTCGTCAAAACCATCAAGTGTTTCTATAGAATTATCGTTTTTTATTGAATTTACTATTGATTTTACAACTGATTCGGTGGAGACATTATTTCCAGATATTTTGGCTAAAGTTGATTTAGTTTTGAAAAAGTAAAATCCAATTAAAAATATTATTCCTATAAAAAAAATAACTGAAGAAATTAAAATAAATTTACCACTTTTTTTGGTAACTTTTTTTACTGAATGATTTAGTGTTTGCGGTTGGAAATTTGGCGATTTATTTATTGGTTTTGCATTTAGGTTTTGTAAAAGTTGGTGATGTTGAGCGTTAAAAGTTTGATTATGTTTTTTATAATCTTGTGTTGCAGTTTGTTGTTTTGTTTTTTTGCGAAGATTTTTTTTCATGGTTTTAATTATAGCATAGTGTGGAATAAAAATTTTTATTTGACAAACTTAAATTATGATGTATAATGTACTTATTATGAATTATCAAAATGTACAAATTAATAGTTTACATCATAGTCGACTCTTTTGGAAAGAGCTTGGTTGTGTTTAAATTTGTCTAAAACTTTAACAACACTCAATCCCTTTCCAAAAGGGATTTTTTGTTTTTTGGAAAAGGGAAGAGTTCTTTGATAGTTTTTCATTTAATATACAACAGGAGATAAAATGAATATTTTACCGTTAACAGAATCTTTGATTGATGATCTTGCCTATGTTTATCCTGAGCCATGGAAAGAAGAACCATGGAATGAATTTTTTACATTTGAAGAGGTGGAAGAAATTATTCGAAAAGCTTTCGAACGTCGAGGCTTTATGGGATTCGTTTCTCAAAACAATGAGAGACAGGTTGTAGGGTTTACTTGGGGATATTTGATGTCTTCAAAAAGTATTGCAGATTACGCAGGATGGAATAATAGAGTTAATTTTTCTGGAGATGTTTTTTATCTTGCAGAAATTGGAGTGCTTAAAGATTTCAGAGGAGAAGGAATTGGTTTTCAGCTTTCTAAAAAATTATCGGAAAAAGCTACAAAGCCAGTTATCTTGAGGACAGATTCTTGTGCTCAATCAGCAATTAGTTTGTATAAAAAACTAGGGTTTACCCCGTTATTATCATTAAGCGGAAAACAAATAACTGATGTCAATCATCAATCTCGCCTTTATTGGTGTTTACGATGAGATTTCGAGTGCAAGTAAATTTATCTTGCACTCGAAAATAACTATTAAATTTTAAGATTATTATGAAAAAAGATATTTTATTAATCTCTTCAACTCATGGAAATGAAAAAATAGGCTTAGAAGTGATTGAAAAACTTAAGAAAGAAAAATTAGATAAATATTTTGATTATATAATTGCTAATCCTAAAGCAAATAAACAAGACAAGAGGTTTTTAGATAAAGATTTGAATCGTTCTTATCCAGGGAAAAAAGAATCTAAATTTTATGAAGAAAAAGTGGCTTATAAAAATTTTCAAATTGCAAAGAAATATAAGTATGTTATAGATATTCATGAAGCTGAAAAAGGCATTAATGATTTTGTTATTGTTGCTAGAGATAGTTTGAATGATAAATTTCCATATAAAAAAATTAATTTAAAAAATATTTTATTATGGTCTGATCCTAAAGGATCTCTTTGTGGAGAAATTGACAATGCTATAGAACTTGAATTTGGTATGAAAGGAAGAAATAGGGTTGATGTTATAAATAAAGCTTATAACATATTAGAGATGTTTCTTTTAAACAAAATAATTAGATATTCAAAAAGTAAAAAAATATATAAAGTCTATGGTTTTTTGAATGACAATAAATTTGTTTCAAGAAAAGTTTTTAAAGATTTCAAAAAAGTTAATTTTAAAAATGAGTCTTTTTATCCATTACTTGTTGATCAATATTTAGATTTAGGAATAAAGTGTTACAAAATGAATAAAATAAAATAAAATATGCTAAACTATAAATATTAAAATAACTATCAAAAACCATGTCAAAATTAATCTACGCAGATACAAAAAACAGTAACATGTTCTATGCGGTAAAATCACACATTTCCGATCCATTTTTATATTTAGAAATTGGAAGAAAAAAATACGTATTTTTAGATCATAGAGAATTTGCAGTTTTTAAAGAAAATAATAGAAACAAAAAAATAGAAATAATTTTAGTTGAAGATTTACTCAAAAAAGCTTTAAAGTTAAAAAATAAAACTTTATTTCCAAATAAATTAATTTTAACAATTTTAAGAGAGTTTGATCTTTTGAATAAAGAAATAAAAGTGCCGAGCGACTTTCCGATTTTTATGGCAGATTTTTTAAGAAATAAACAAATTAAAATAACTCCAGTAACTCCTTTTTTTCCAAAAAGAAAAATTAAAAGTAAAGCAGAAATAAAATTAATTAAAGAAAATATAAAAAATACATTGGAAGTTTTTAAAAAAATAGAAAATATTTTAAAAGAATCAGAAATTAAAAAAGATAAAATATATTTTCAAGGAAAAATTTTGACCAGTGAATTTTTAAAATACGAAGTGGAGAAGATTTTATTAGAAAAAAATATGACCAACCAAGAAGGGTTGATTATTTCCTCAGGTTATCAAACGGCCATTCCTCATCACAGAGGTTCAGGAGAGATTAAACCGAATACATTTATTATTTGTGATATTTTTCCGAGGAATAGAGAAAATGGATATTTTGCAGATATAACTAGAACTTATGTTAAAGGAAAAACTTCGAAAAGAATGATGAAAATTTTTAATGCAGTGAAAAAGGTTCAGGTCAAAGCGATAAAATCTATTAAGGCAGGAGTTGAGGCAAAAAAAATTAATGAGATTTGTGAAAAGTCATTTGAAAAAGATGGATTTAAAACTAGGGGAGGTAGGGGTTTTATTCATAGTACGGGGCATTCTTTTGGATTAGATGTTCATGAAAAACCGTATTTGGGTAAATTATCTGAAGATGTTCTTGAGGCGGGAAATGTAGTTACTGTTGAACCAGGGCTTTATTTTCCAAAATTCGGAGGGGTGAGAATTGAGGATGATATTTTGGTTACAAAGGATGGATCTGAGAATTTGGTGGATTACCCAAAGGTTTTGGTGATTAAATAAACAATGGATCATGACCTATTATTCAAAAAAGCCTGTGTGGCAAGCACGATTAATATTATAAAAATTAATAATTTTAAACAATAAAAATATGAACAATAAAAATTTAATCGAAGCAGAACGACCAGGAGGATTCCTTGATTTTCTGCCAGCGGAATATTTAGCTAGGGAAAAAATGTTAAACATAATTACGAAAACTTTTCGGTCTTTCGGATTTGATTCGATGGAAACATCAATCGTGGAATTTGAGAAAACTTTAAAAGGTGAGGAAAGCGAAACAGGAAAACAGATTTTTTCAATTATGAGTAGTGATACAAAAGGAGAATCTTTAAATTTACGTTTTGATCATACAGTTCCTTTTGCACGAATTTTAGCGGCTAATCCGTATAATGCACACGACAAGACAGGAATTAAATTGCCTTTCAAGCGAATGGTTTTAGGTCCAGTTTTTCGGGGAGAGCGACCACAACAAGGACGTTATCGCCAGTTTTATCAGTTTGATATTGATATTGCAGGAAGTGATTTAATGTTGGCGGATGCGGAAGTTTTGACTTTAATGTATCAGACAATGAAAAATTTAGGCGTAGAAAATTTCGTGATTAGAGTAAATAATCGAAAAGTTTTTCAAGCACTTTCAGATTTGGTTAGAATGTTTGTTAAAAATGATGATGAAACTGCTACTAAAATAGATACTGAAATTATTCGAGTGATTGATAAGGTTGATAAAATTGGTATTGATGGAATTTTTTCTGAATTGAATAAAAAACTTTTAGAAGAATTCAAATTATCAGAGGATGTCATTAAAAACATTATTAAAAAAGTAAAAACATTACTTTTAATTTCAGGAAATAATTTTGAAAAATTAGATAAATGTGAAGAGTTGTTTAAAAATTCTGAAAAAGCACAAGAAGGAATTACTGAGTTGAGAGAAGTTTTTGAATTGTTGAAAAAGAGTAGTGTCGATGAAAAAAATATTGTGGTTGATTTTTCGATTGCACGTGGGCTAGATTATTACACAGGAACAGTGATGGAAACAAATTTGTTGGACGCACCAGAATTTGGAAGTGTTTTTTCAGGTGGACGATATAATAAATTGTTGGAAAGATTTACTGGTCAGGAGTTGCCGGTGGTGGGAACTTCAATTGGTGTTGATAGATTGTTTGTAGCTTTAGATAAATTAAATTTATTGGATCAAAGTGAAAAGATATCTACAGATGTTATGGTTTTGCGGTTGTCTGATAAATATGATGATAAATATTTCGATGTTGTTCAGAAAATTCGTGAAGCGGGAATGAATGCGACGATTTGTTTTTTGGGTGATACGACTTTTAAAAGACAGTTTAATTTTGCATTAAATAGTGGTGTGAAGTTTGTGGTGATTATGGGCGAAGATGAAATTAGTGAAAATATTTTGCAAGTTAAGAATTTAGAGACGAGGGAACAGGTTGAGGTTGAGTTGGGTGAGGTTGAGGGGTATTTTGATAAAGTGAATATGGATTGATTTTTTATAATTAATTTTAAGTTTATGAATGAATTTATTTTTATTATTGTGGATAATGTTAATGAAAAGACAGGATTTTTTGATGTGTTACAAAATAAAGATTATTTCAAAATTTTTATTACAGTGCTAAGTTCCTTTTTGGGTGCATTTTTTGCTTTTTGTTTATTTGTATTTAGTGAACGAATAAAAGAAAAAAACGAGCGAATAAATATCTTAAATGCTATACATGAATATTTAGCCATGTTCAATCATTATTACTCAGCTTTTTTAGAAAAAAGTGAATTTATAAAAGAAATAGAGGTGCCATCAATAACTTTACATAGATTGGGAATTTTTCCAATTGAAGAGTATGTTTTTCAGCGTTTACCGAATTTTAAGGTCTCGTCGTCTCTTATTGTTTTTATTTCACGATTGAGACTTTTAAATACTGATATAGTTGTTATAAATGAATTTATTCAAATAGTATCTCAAATTTCTAAGGATGTTTTATGTCAAAGAGAAGAAAATAATTATAAGGATACACTTGAAGATAATAAAGAAAAATTATTTGAAAGTATTGATAAAATATTGGAGAATTTAGAAAAATTAAAAAAAGAAAATTCGATTCTTCTCGCAAAAGTAATTTTTACTAAAAAGTATGAGCAATCATCATTTTTTAAAAAAATTTGGTTTTCATTAAGATTTAGAATAAATCCAGAATATAGAAAAAAGAAAATAAAAGAATGTGAAATAAAAACTTAATTTTGCAAAAGATGAAATCATGGGAATGGCAGGATCTTATGGGTTGATGAATAAAGCCGCTCCCTTAATTGAAAGTGTGAATGGTGATTTTTATTCGGTGGCGGGTTTGCCGTTGAATCGAGTTTATGTGGAATTGAAAAAAATAGGCGTGAATGTTTTTCGATAATTTTTTTGATAAATTTTAAAACTATTTTTAATTATGAAAAAACAAATTATTATAAATTGTCAAAAAGTTGATTATACTTTGAAGCGATATCGTCGGCAGAAAAAAATAAATATGATTGTTCATCAGGACGGTTCTCTGGTGGTTACAGCTCCAAAATTAATTAGTCAAAAATTTCTTGAAAAAACTTTGCAGGAAAATAGTCAATGGATTGAAGAACGTTTAAATAAGAAAAAAACTTTTCAAGTTCCGACTGATGAAAAAGAAATTCGTCGAGCTAAAAAAAAAGCGAGAAAAGTTATTGAAGAAAAGCTAGATTTTTTTAATCAATATTATCAGTTTTCTTTTACGACAATTTCAATTCGTAATCAGAAAACTCGGTGGGGAAGTTGCAGTTCCACAGGTTCGTTGAATTTTAATTATAAACTTATTTATCTTTCGGAAAAATTATTGGATTATGTTGTGGTACATGAACTTTGTCATTTATGGGAGATGAATCATTCGGTGAATTTTTGGAATTTGGTAGCGAAAAGGATTCCTGATTTTAAGGAGCGTCGGAAAGACTTGAAGAAAGTTAGGATTTAGAATTGTAACTAATAATCCGTAACTTTTAATTTTAAGATTTTTCGTAAATCTCTCGCACATGTCATTCCGGAAGACATAATTTGTTCAAGAGCGGAGCGATTGAATACAAATTAGTCTATCCGGAATCTATACTTTAAGTTTAAAGAAAATTTAAAGTATGTTGTATTTCTGAGATCCTGAATAAATTATTTCATTTTTCTGCGAAAAACAAAATAATTTTTCAGGATGACTTGATAAGGGCGTTGTGATTTTCGTAGTGAGTATATATATGTGTTTCCTACAGAATGAAAGGATGTCTCAAAAGTTCAATAAGAGGGGTCATGATCCCTTGTTTAGAAAAGCCCGTGCGACGAGCACTTTTCTAAATAAAGTTATTAGATTAAATAAATGGAAAATGTTATAATTAAATTATAAAATTAAAATAGAAAGTGAGGTGAAAAATTATGAAAAAAAATTGTATGAGTTGTACGGAAAAATTAGCTTGCATTTTTCGATTTTTGACAGGAGCGGCTATTTTTGTGGGAGGTTATGTTTTTTTGAGTGAGGTTGGAAGTGTTTTTAGTCTTGCGGGAACTCAGTGGATTTTAATTGCGATTTTATTTAGCATGTTAGCGATTAATATGAGTTTGCGAAGTGGTGGCTGTGCTCTTTTTGGTAAATCTAAAGGTTGTAATTGTAAGAATGGAAAATGTGAGGAATAGATAATTAAACGGGTAGATTTTTAGAGCGTTAGAATTTTAAATTTTTATATAGAAAAATTGCACTACAATGTTTTAAATTGTAGAAATGTTGTACTGCAACGTTTAGTTAAGTTTTTTTAGTTTTATAATTTGCACATTTTTTTGAAAAGATGAGTGTTTTGTTTTAAAATAAAAGAAATGTGTAATTAGGATATTAATTTTTTGGTAGTATGAATAGAATTGTTTTTGATATTGAGTGCATGGGTTTGGATTTTGATGAACTGGATGACATTACTCAACACAGTTTGCTAAATAATTGCAAAGATAAAAAGGAATGTGATGAGACAAAAGAACGGACTTCACTTTGGCCAGTAACTGGTGAGATTGTGGCGATTGGAATGTTGAATATTGATACGGATAATGCGAAAGTTTATTTTCGAAAAAATAACGGTGAGAGTGATGAATATGAAAATGATGGAATTATTTACAAAATTGGAAGTGAAAAAGAAATTTTAGAATGGTTCTGGGAGGATGTTCAGCATTTTGATCAGGTAATTACTTTCAATGGACGAGGTTTTGATGCTCCGTATATTCTTTTTCGTTCAATGGTTCACGACGTAAAGCCGACGATGAATTTGATGCCGAATCGTTATGGTGATTATCGAAAGGGTTTTAATTCTCATTTAGATTTATTAGATCAATTATCACATTTTGGAGCGACTCGGAAATTTAGTTTGCATATGTATTCGCAGGCTTTGGGAATTGATAGTCCGAAAGAGGGTGGGGTGAGTGGTTTGGATGTTCCGCGACTTTTTAAGAACGGTGAGTTTGAAACGATTGCGGGTTATTGTATGAGGGATGTTTATGCAACAGCAGAGTTGTTTCGGAAATGGGAGATTGTGAATAGTAACTTGTGATTAAAAAAGTTTTAAAAGTTAAAAAATTTTTATGAAATTTAATAAATTAGTCAGAGATAAAATTCCTGAGATTATAAAAAGTAATGGTGAAAATCCAATTACTCATATTGCTGATGAAGAAGAATATAATGAGGCGTTAATGAATAAACTTCATGAAGAAGTTACAGAATTTTTGGAAGATCCGTCGCTTGAGGAATTGGCTGATATCATTGAAGTTTTAAATGCGATCTGTGCTTTTAAAAATATAGATTTAACTAAACTAGAAGAAGTTCAAGAGAGAAAGTTTGAAGAATGTGGAGGTTTTGAGGAAGATATAATTTTAGATGAAGTTGAAAGATAATTTCAAAGTTTTAAGATTTTTTAAAATATAAAAATGAAAAAAGAATTTTGTTTAATTTTACATAATGTTCGGAGTGCTCACAATGTGGGGGCAATTTTTCGAACGGCGGACGGCTGTGGAATTGATCACATTTATTTGACAGGTTATACGCCGACGCCTCCAGATGGTTCTCGACCTTTTACAACAAAGCCAGAACGAAAACTGATTAAGACAGCTTTAGGTTCTCATGAATTTGTGGCTTGGTCTAAAGTTGAAAATGTTGATGAAGTTTTTGAAGATTTGAAAAAAAGAAACTTTCAGATTGTAGCTTTGGAACAAGGCGAGGGAAGCATTGATTATAAAAAGTTTGAACCTGAATTTCCGCTAGCTTTGGTTTTAGGAAATGAGCCAGTGGGAATTGATGACGAGACTTTACAGAAATGTGATATAATGATAGATATTCCGATGAGAGGTCAAAAGAATTCTTTGAATGTTTCAGTGGCGGCGGGAATTGCAATGTATGAAATTATGTCTAATTTTTAATTTTTTAAATTTATGCCTCCTCAAAAACCGTATTTTAATATAGGTCAAAAGTTGCATTTTTGGATTGAGATAACTGTTTTTATTTGGTTGCCGATTTATGCGTTATTTCGTTTGACGAGAGAAGCGATTGAAAAGTTTGAGGCGGGGAAAAAATAAAAGTGCTCGTCGCACGGGTTTTTAGGATTTAAAATTTTAAACCACTACAAAATTGTATAAACTCTCAGACATGTCATTCCGGAAAATAATTTTGTAACGTAGTGGAAAAATTATTTATCCGGAATCTATGCTTTCAGTTTAAAGAAAATTTAAAATAGATTGTTCACCCGAGATCCTGAATAAATTTTTTTTGAGTTTTTTACAAATTGATGAGTAGTGCTTTTATTAAAATTTAGTTTAAATAGTTAAGTTTATTTTTTGAGAAAAAATTTTTCAGGATGACATGCGAGATGCTACATTCAACAAAATAACGCAA
>JAGLWU010000033.1 GCA_023133275.1 Candidatus Moraniibacteriota bacterium | reverse complement strand
TGCGTTTAATTGTTGAAGATGGGGTGCGAGGGGTTGACATACTCTAAAAAACGTGTACGATTGATTGCTATACACTTAAATTATACATAAATTTACATAAAAAAATATGGTTTTTATATTTGGATTATTTTTGATTTTTTTTCTAATAACTTAGATGTATTTAGAAAGAGAAAATCATAAAAATAAAATGAAAGATTTAAAAGTTCGAGTACACGTTAATGGCATTCGAGGAAAATCAAGCGTAACTCGGCTGATGGCAGGAGTGCTTCGTGCTGGCGAATATAATACATTAGCAAAAGTTACTGGAAATTCTCCCAACATTATCAATCAAGCTGGCGACGACATTCCAATTATCCGCAAAGGACCTGCTAACATACTTGAACAAGTAAAAATTGTCAACGAACATGTTAATGAAAAAACTGACGCTGTTGTTTTAGAATGTATGGCAATTAAACCAAAGTTTCAAAAGTTTTTAGAAGAACAAGTAATCAACGCTGATATTAGCATTATCGCCAACATTCGTGAAGATCACATGGAAGAAATGGGTCATACATTAGAAGAAATCGCTGAAAGTCTTTCCTCAACTTTACCAAAAAAAGATGGTTATTGCATCACTTCTGAAGACAATCCTAAATTGAGAGAAATTTTAGCACAAAAATGTAAAAAAAGAGGCACTAAATTTTACAATGCACTTAACTACAAAGTGAGTGATTCTTATATGAAAAAATTTAAACATAGAGAATATAAACCCAATGTTCAATTAGGCGTCGCTTTAGCCGACATTCTAGGTATTCCAAAAAATAAGGCTATGGACGAAATGCTATTAGTTAAACCTGAAAAAGAAGCTTCGGTTGTTAAAAAGTTTCTATTTGGAGATAAAAAATTAATTTGGTCAAATATGTTTTCAATTAACGATAAAGAAAGTTGTGAATTAAATTTAAAAAGTATTTACGAAGAGGAAGAATGTACTGAAAAAGACACTGCTCATGTTTGTATTTTAAATAATCGAGAAGACCGACCTGACAGAACCATACAATTTTTAGATTTAATTTCTGAAAAATCGCACTTTGATTTAAATATAACTTTTGGAGCCTTTAAAAAACAAATTGTTGATCGTTTAGAAAAAGCACAAAAAGATGTCTTTGTGGCTGCCGACGATTTAGTAATTAACGATCCAGAAAAATTTATAAAACAAATTTTTGAAAAAACTAATTCTAAATGTGTCTTATTATTTGGATTGATGAATATTCACACACCACAAGCTGAATCTTTAATTAAATATTTAGAGAAGTTAGAACCGATAAATTAAAAATTAAAATTGTAATTATTTAAAACTGTAAATATATGGAATTTTTTGAATTATTTAAAATAACAGATGTACTAACGATGGAAATTGCTAAAATCGCTTATCTTTTTTCATTAGTTATCAGTTTACTTGTTTATCACAAAAGAAATAATATTCCCGGTGCAATCATCGTCCCCGGTTCACTTTTGCTTTTATTTGGAAATCCGCTGGAACTTTTAATAGTGCTTTTTAGTATCTTTTTTGTTTCAATTTTTTATTTTGTAATTCAGAAAGTTTTTTTAAAAACCAAAATTTTAACCACCAAAGAAAAAGTACTTATCATGACTGCATTATCATTAGTCTCCACCATTACAATTTATGCAATATTTGACATACTTTTTAGTTCAGTCGTTTTTGGAATAATTGGAGTGGTAGCTTCAGCGATGATTGCGGAAAGAATTGATAGAAAATATGATGTTGAGGTTTTAAAATCCTTTGCTCTTGCAATGATTTTAACTTTACTTTCATTTTTACTGTTTAATTTTCTAGCCCACAATTTTTTATCTGAATCTTACATTGATTTTTTAAATAACGCTTTTGACATTAATGGAATGAATAAAATTTCTTCCATCGCAATGTACATTTTATTTCTTGTTGCAATAGTAGTTAATTTTGTTTTGAGTAAATATTATGATTTTAAATTTGCTGGATTTATTGTTGGAATATATTTGGGAATTTTATTTTTTCATCCTATTTATTTTTTTATAACAACTATATCTATTTTAACTGGATATTTTATTGTTCGCTATTTGGCAAAATATACTTTTTTGTACGGATTTAGAAGTTTCGTTATAGCAATGTTAATTTGTGCGTCAACATTTTCTTTTTTACAACATTTAATTGCTTATTTTTTTGATTATCAATTTTCTGTATTTTTTGGTATGAATATTGCTATTTTTGCTTTGTGTGGAGTTTTAACGCAAAGTATGTTTCAAGATGGTGTTAAACAGGCTTTGAAGGGTGCTTTGGTTATGAATATTTTTGTTATTCCGATTATTTTTGTGATGTTGTTTTTAAGTCGCCTGTACGGTTGGGACTTGAGTTTTATTTAATCTTTTTCACAAGCAACTCCATCTTTATCTCTATCTCTAACTTTACAACCACAAACTTTAAGTTGATATTGTGCTTCACTAAAATCTAAATTTGGACAAGTTTTACTACAATTACAAACATACTTTCCTGCGTTTTCTATTTCAGTATTTACATTATCTTCTTTAATTACTTTTTTTGTAGTAATTTCAACGTCCTTTACATCTCCTATACTTTCCTCTAAAATTGTATCACTCTCTTGTCCCTCATTGATAATGTTTTTATCAATAACACCTTCTTCACTTTTTTCTTGAGTAATGACCTCTTCTTCTAAATCTACTTTTACATCACTTTCATCATTATCATCAACATTATTTTCTTGATTATCTTTATTTTCTTTTGCAAAATCTATATTCTCACTTTCTAAAGTTTCTTCTTGATTTTGTTCTAACTTTATTTCTTGATTCTTTTCTTCATTTTTTGTCTTTTCTTGAAACTGATCTTCTTTAAATTCTTCTTTTGTTTCTGTTGTCATCCCTGTCAAAATGAATGAAATTAAAAAAATTATTCCAAAAATTTTTGTATTATATTTTCTACTTGTTTTTTCCTTGAAAAATCTTTTAAATAAATTTGGATTTAATAAACTTAAAAAGATGCAAATAAAAGATACAACGTATAATAACGCAAATAAAGTATTCATATATTTTTTAATTAAAATAATAATGATTTAGTTTTTTATTTAAAAATCACAATTTCTAAAACATAAATTCATTAACAAAAATATAACAAATCCTACCTAAGCCTAGAGCCACGAGAAGCCGAACTACCCCTCAAACCACCTTTCAATCTTGAACTAGTTTGAACACTACTACTACCAGAGCCAGAATTTTTTCCTGCCATTTTGCCAATATTTTTATAAGGATCTTCCACACTCCCAGAACCAATACCAGCAGCAGACTCAGTTGAAGTTTTCCTTTTAACTCTCTCCTGAATTTTTTTCACTCTATCAGATGCCCATTGATTAACTGATTGATTTTTCTTTGAAGAAAACTGTCGTCGTCCAGCTTGATTAGAACTACTTTTTTCCTCTGGTTTTTCTCTGAATTTTCTTAAATAACGTTCTCTTTTTTCTTTAGCTCCAAGCGATTTAACAATATCTCTCGCCTTTTTAGAAGTAAAATGTTTACGAATATTACGATCTTTACTAAACGCAAGTTCATCCACTAAATTAAGTAGATCTTTTGTCCGCATTCCTCCTTTACTGTGCTTTTCAACCAATTCAGAAATAACTTTTTTCTGTGCTTTACTCTCAATAAGACCATCGCTCAATGTTACAATATCATCAACAACTGGATTCTGTTTTTTTCTAGTCGCAAGCTTTCCAGAATAAATAGTCTTACTAGGACTCCATTTTCTGAGATATTTTGGATCTATTCCTTTGTGCATATTTTTTAATCAAGTAATTTTTATTCTAAAACTGCTTTAATTCTCCTCACGCCAGAGCCTGAAGATTTTTCTTTTTTAATTTTGAAAGTTTTTTTAATTTCGGAAGTGTTATCAACATGAGGTCCACCACAAATTTCATTGGAAAAAATATTATTATTTTCTCCAACTTTATAAACTTTTACTCGATCACTGTAACGTGAATCAAAAACTCCCGTCGCCCCACTCTCTTTCGCCTTTGCCAAATCCATTTCTTCACAGACAATTGGTAATTTATTCTTAATCGCTGAATTGACTAATTTTTCAACTTCTATTTTCTGCTCGTCGGTTAATTTCTCTGGATGTGAAAAATCAAACCGCAGTCTTTCCGCTGTAATATTTGATCCTTTTTGTTGAACATGATCTCCTAAAACTTTACGCAAAGCCGCCAACATCAAATGTGCCACTGTATGTAACTTTTTAGTTTCTTCCCTACTATCTGCTAATCCTCCCTTGAATTTTCCTGCTGATGCAGTTTTTGAAAGCTGTTTATGTTTTTCTAAATCTTCATTAAACTCTCTTTCTTCTCTTTCTTCAAAAACTATACCTCTATTTTTACATTCCTCTTTTATCATTTCTAAAGGAAACCCAAAAGTATCATATAATCTAAAAAATATCTCTCTAGGCATATATTTATTAGCAGAACCTCCTAATAAATCCTTTGATGTTAAATTATTTTCATCTACATCATCAGGTACCCAGCCAGATGATATTACCATATATTTTTTAAATTCCTTCAATCCCTTTTTAAGTGTATTCCTAAACTTCTTTTCTTCCTTATCAATCTCCTCCAAAATAAAATCCCTCTTCTCAACCAAATTTTTATATTGTTCAGAATAATCCCCAATCACAACTTCCGCAATTTTTTTCGTAAAATTCTTCTCAACACCCAAACCATGAGCAAACCGCACTGCACGCCGAATCAACCTTCTCGTAAAATAACCCTGATCTTTATTAGAAGGAATCGCACCGTCACCAATCAAAAAAGTCGCACCTCGCAAATGATCCATAATTACCCGAAAAGATTTTGTCTCCTCTTCATTTTCACTATATTTTTTCCCTGAAATTTCCTCAAGTTTTTTCCGAATATTATTAAAAATACTGCATGCAAAAATATCAGAATTATCCTCAACCGCTACCATAAATCTTTCCAATCCACCGCCAAAATCAATATTTTTATTTTCCAATTCAACAAATCCATTTTCCGTTTTAATATATTGCATAAAAACATTATTTCCAATTTCCACAAAACGTCCACAATCACACGCAGGATGACAAGGCTGATTTTTCCATTCAGAATTTTCATGAAGATTTAATTTTTCACCCAAATCCCAAAACATTTCGCTATCTGGACCACCCAACTCGCCCACTGGCATTTTTTCAGGAACACCCGCTCGAGACCACCAATTTTCTTTTTCATCGTAATAAAAAATTCTTTCATTTTCATTTTGAATACCGCTTGTTTCAACGTTATCAACTACTTCAGTTTTAACACCAGTTTTTTCAAATTGTTTTTGCCAAAGTTTTACTGCCTCTTTATCTTTAGAAATTCCAATATTTTTATTTCCCCGATAAACAGAAATATAAATTCTCTCTGGATTTAAACCTAAGCCCAATTCTTTTGAAGTTAAAAATTCAAAAATCCATTCAATTTGTTCTTTTTTAAAATAATCTCCCAAACTCCAGTTTCCTAACATTTCAAAAAAAGTCGTGTGCCGATTGTCGCCCACTTCTTCAATGTCAGAAGAGCGAAAACATTTTTGCGAATCTGTAATTCTTTTTCCTTCAGGATGTGTTTCGCCAAGAAGATACGGTACCATCGGTTGCATTCCTGATCCTGTGAAAAGTGTGGTTGGATCATTTTCTGGCAACAATGAAGCTGAAGGAATTATTTTGTGTCCCTTTGCCTCAAAAAAATTTAAATATTTTTGTCGAATTTCGTTTGCTGTCATATTTTTAAAATTGTACTTGACATAATAATAATAATAATTTAAACTGAATAATCTAGTGAATCTACTAGAAAAAATAGCAAACTTATAAAAAGTTTTTTTATTAAATTTAATTAATGGAGGAAATCATGGGAGCTGGAGCCATAAGAATAATAACCTTAGACAAAATGTCAGCTAATTTGTTTACCATCAATCAGAATTTAAGTTCACTCTATCAAAAAAGACTACAAAAATTTTGTACAATGAGAGTTTATTTGATAGAAACAATAGCCGAAGAAAAACAAATACCAGTGTGTGAAGTAGCAAACTTACCAGCAAATACAGTTCTTGATATAAAATCATTCAGAGCTTATAATGATATTATTGACGAATTTTGTACTCTTGATTGATGATAAATAAAATTGCTATGAAAACTTTCTATTACCATTTGCATTTGGAGGATGCAAATGGTTTTTTTTATATCCTTCTTTCTCGTTTAAATATTTTTGTAGCTTCCTCAAATTTATCATCTTCAAAACCCTCTTTCTCTAAAAGACGTTTAATATTATTTCCTTGCCTTGATCTTATTATTCCATCAAATTTCCTAGAGCTTTCAACTTCCTCCAAAATCTCACTCATTTCTTTAACAGCACGTTCTAAACTTCCTCTTCTAAATTTATATCTAACTTCTACTTCTGCTTTTAAACATTCTTCAAAAGTTCTTTTTTTCATATTTTATTTATTAATTAATTTATTAAAACTAAATTTTGCAAATCTAAATTTCTAAAAAACTATCATCTAAAAAAAACTACCTCAACTCAATCAACTGCTTTTTAATTTTCTTCAATTCATTTTCAAAAAAAATAATATCAGTATCTTTCTTCTTTCTTTGACTAACCAAATTACTCATCTCAACTTGCATTTTATCAATTTTCCGTTTTAAATTTTTCCGTTCCACTTCCAAAGTCTCGCTTTGCCGTTGAGTTTTTTTCAAATCCGAATTAAAAGAAAATTCCTTCATTTTCAAAAGACGCTTTCGTTTCTGACGCTCTTCATCTGATATATTTCGAACATCTAAATACATAATTTTATTTTTAATCAATTCTAACCGCAAAGATAAAATATTTTTCACTTCTGCCTAAAGTATACCTAAAAACCCATTTTTTTTCAATACTTTAAAAATTTTAGAAAAAGAAAAAGTGCTCGCCGCACGGGCTTTTCAGGTTGAAAATTTTCAACCCCTACAATTTCTTGTCATTTAAATTTTTAGGTTTACCACTGGCAAACCCCTACAAGTTTCCTGTCATTCTGAACGGATTTATTTTTTTGTTAGAAAAAATAAAAGAGTGAAGAATCCCCTACAGAGAATCATAAAACTTTGAAATTACTAAAGTTTCAAAAAAACTTACTGAGATTCTTCACTTCATAAATTTATTTGCGATAAATTTATTACGTTCAGAATGACAAAAGATTAATCATAAATTTATTTAAAACAAAGCGGCTTGATCACTTTCCTCATCCAACGCTTTATTCACCAAACTATCTGCAACCTTATTTTTTTCACGTCTGATGTGTGTGAATGTAATATCACCAAAGTCCAATATTAAATTCCACACTTCGATAAAATATCTCTGCGTATTTTCTGCATTAATTTTATATTCGTGATTTAATTGCTTCACGATTAATTCGCTGTCTAAAAAACAATTTAATTTTGTACTTTTAGCTTTTTGTTTTCCGACAAGTAATTTTACTTTTTTCAATGCAAAAATTAATGCTTGATATTCTGCATCATTATTTGTTGCTACGCCGATTGTTTGGGAATATTTTTTATTTAAACTTTCTACCCAAATTCCAATTGCCGCTGGTCCGGGGTTTCCTCGTGATCCTCCGTCTGTATATATATTTATTTCTTGCATAGTTTTGTTTTTTAAATTTTTTAGGGCTTGACTTATTATTATAATAATGCTAGATTTACAAATTATAACACTACGGTTCATTCAATTTGGGAGAAAAAAATGAAAAAAGTAGAACTTATAATAAAAATGAGGGATGGATCAGAAATATTTTGCACTATACAAAAAACCGATGCAAATAAATTTTTCGATAATTACCTTGAATTTAGAACGAACGATGTTACAACAATTGACAGTATAATTTTTAGTGTGAAAGGGCTTAAAAACAGTTGCATGATAGACTATTGTGAAATTAAAAGCTTTATCACGAAATGACATTATCCCTCGAGAAAAGCTCTCACGTTTTTCCAAGGGTTTTTCTTTTTTTAAAAAACCTCTAAAAACGTTACAATGCAATATTTCTACATTTTAAACATCCAAATTCTCCACACTTTTCGCATGTGTCTGAATAAAATGCTTTCTCGGAGCAACATCACTCCCCATCAAAATTTCAAAAACACGATCCGCCGCCTCAGCATCCTCAATCGTAACCTTCAACATCTTTCGAGTCTCAGGATTCATAGTCGTCTCCCAAAGTTCTTCAGGATTCATTTCACCCAAACCCTTGTATCGCTGGATAGAAACTTTAACACTTTTCTTTCCATCTTTTTTATTTTCACTCTCATCCAAATCATCATCACTAACACCCATTTTTTTCAAAACCTTTTCTTTTTCCTCATCAGTATAAACCCACTTTTCAACTTTACCTTTTTTAATTTTATACAACGGCGGTTGAGCAATATAAATATAACCTCGCTTGATTAACTCCTCAAAATGACGATAGAAAAAAGTCAAAAGCAAAGTCCGAATGTGAGAACCATCAACATCAGCATCCGCCATCAAAATAATTTTATGATAACGCAATTTATCAACATTTATCGATTCACCAATTCCCGCACCCAAAGCAATAATCATCGGTTTCAAAGTATCCGACTTCACAACCTTATCTAAACCAATTTTTTCCACATTTACCAATTTACCTCGCAACGGCAAAATAGCCTGAATTTTTCGATCACGACCCTGTTTGGCACTACCGCCAGCAGAATCTCCCTCTACGATGTAAAGTTCGGAATCTTCCGCCCTTCGACTAGAACAATCCGCCAATTTTCCAGGTAAAGTCATTCCCTCCAAAGCACCCTTTCGCAAAATCGCATCTTTCGCCACTCGAGCTGCATTTCTCGCCCGTGCAGTCAATAAACATTTTTCAATCATCGCTTTTGCATCTTTCGGATGTTGTTCTAAATATTCAGTCAAACCTTCCGTAACGATACTTTGCACCACGCCTTTAACTTCAGGATTTCCCAATTTTTCCTTCGTCTGTCCTTCAAACTGTGGTTCTGGCAATTTAACATTAATCACACAAGTCAAACCTTCCCGAAAATCTTCAGCGGTTAAATTTTTATCTTTTTCTTTTAAAATTTTAGTATCACGTGCATATTTATTCAAAACTCGAGTTAGAGAATTTCGAAAACCAGTTACATGAGTTCCGCCTTCTGGAGTGTAAATATTATTTGTGAAAGAATATAATTTTTCCTTAAAACTATCAGTATATTGAAAAGAAATTTCTGCGTAAATATCATCAATTTTTTTCTCAATATAAACTGGAACTTTATTTTTAACCTCTTTTTCACGATTCAAAAATTTTACAAAAGAAATAATTCCTGCGTCAAAATAAAAACTGTGTCGCCTCGCTTTGTATTTATCTTTGTCGCCCGTAACTTCTCGCAAATCTGAAATATCAATTTTAATTCCTTTCGTTAAATACGCCTGATTTCGCAAATGTTTAACAATCGTGTCAAAATTATAAGTTGTATCTGGAAAAATTTCATAATCAGCTTTAAAAGTAACTTTAGTTCCAGTCTCGCCTTTTTTAACTTTACCAATTGCTTTGACATTAGCTCTCGGCTTTCCTCGTTTATATTCTTGTTGCCAAAGTTTACCATCACGTTTTACTTCCACAATCACCGTTTCGGAAAGTGCATTCACAACTGAAACACCCACACCATGCAAACCACCAGAAACTTTATACCCTGAATCTTCCCCGCCAAATTTTCCTCCAGCATGTAAAACGGTTAAAATTGTTTCCAAGGCGGATTTTTTTGTTACGGGATGTTTGTCAACTGGCATTCCACGACCATCATCGGTAACTTCGATAATATTGTCAGGTAAAATTTTCACAGAACATCCAGTTGCATGTCCAGCCATTGCCTCATCGATACAGTTATCTACTACTTCCCAAACTAAATGATGGAGTCCGGCAATTCCTGTTCCTCCGATGTACATTCCGGGTCGTTTTCGTACTGGGTCTAATCCTTCGAGAACTTGGATTGAGGATGCATCGTATTTTTTTACTGTTTTTTTTGCCATAATTTGAGATTATACTTGTTAAATTTTTACTGAATTATTACTTTTTAATTTTTTCTTTTGATTATAATATGGATGTTTTAAACAAAACCAACTCAAATAAGCAATAAATAAAGAAAATATCAAAAATACTGAATCTACAGAAAAATCAATAAAATCAAATTCTGATATAATAAAAAGATCTTTAGCATTTCTAAAAACATCAAGAAATCCAAACCCAAAAGCTACTTGAGCTGACCAATTACATCCTTTCAAGAAACCTATAGTTAAAATAATATAAAGAAAATAAATTATTATCAATAAAATAATGACTAAGTTTATCTTCATTCCATAAAAAAACATTAAAATGCTAAATATTGGCAGAATAATAATCAAAATAAAACTTACAAAACCAACCCATATCTTCCCCTGCCAAGGCATTTTCACTTTTTCCTGATTTTCTAATTGTTTTTCGTTTGTCATAATTTTTAAATTTAATTTATAAATGTCATTGCGAGGAGAAGTGGAGCGATGTCGTGGCAATCCTAGTAAGTTTCTCTGAATACTTAAAGTTTATCTAAAGTCCTATCGAGATTGCCACGTCTCTCCCTACGGTCGTTCCTTGTAATGACGAGAAGAAACTACCGAGTTAAAAAATACAATTCTGTCAACAAAATCCCACCTGTCAACAAAAGAGCGTCCCACCAAATAAATATCCTCATCTGCTGAAAAAACATAAAAACCGTCATCAACACCCCCAACAAAATCCCTTGCCTGACCGACATTCCAATTTCACCAACAGTCAACATCTCATCACCTGACACTTTATTCCACAACCACGTCAAAGTCAAAATACTCAAACCCGTTATCGCAAGAAAAAAAAGTACGTAAAAAATCACAAAAGAAACCCCAACGCCCATGCTAAAAACTTTTGGATCAGTTGAAAAAACAAAAGCTCCAAGTATTATTAAAGCAAAAAACGTGCCTGTAAATAAATTTAACAAGTACGATCTCAATGTCATAAGAGTTATTTAATGAAACTACTAACCTTATTAATTATACTGCAAAAAATAGGTTTTGACAATCATAGTGAGTGATTTCAAGACATCTGTAGTGAATGGTTTCAAACCATTCACTACTTTAATATTTTAAAAAAATAACTGTGCTCGCCGCACGG
>JAGLWU010000032.1 GCA_023133275.1 Candidatus Moraniibacteriota bacterium | reverse complement strand
CCTCTCCACAAGCTGCAGGATTTCCAATGAGGACTTTACAATCAGGATCTCTATGAAATTTTCTTATTCGGCCTTCTCTTGTTTCAGCATCTTTTTCAGAACCTGTTTCTATTGCACCATAAATTGAGACTGCGCCAAAATCTTTTAATTGATCTTCTAGTAATTTTATATTTTTAACAAAAAAAGACCATAAGACAACTTTTTCTCCACTTTCAGCAATTTCTTTCACTCTATTTATTGCATATTCAATTTTTGCTGGTTTTTCATACTTCGAATATTCTGATAAAATATCCCACATTCTTGAATTTGGTAAGATATCCTCGGTTTCCTCAGGATATTCATTATTAGAAGCAATGAGCATAGGATTTGATGCAGCTTGTAATAATCTCATTACACTTCTACCTAATTTTCTAAAAGATTTGATGTCGCCTTTATCCATTCCTGATAAAATTCTAGCGGTTTCTGACTTTATCAAATTGTACAATTCTAATTGTGCGGGTCCAAGCTCAATCTTTTTTATTTTGATTTTTGGTTTGGGCAATCCTAATTCCGATTTTGTTGTTCTAACATATAGGGGTTTAACAACTTGATTTAAATATTTTACTCGATTGTCTTCATCAGATATTTTTAATGTATTTTCTAAAACATCTTGACCAGGCCATAAAAAATTGAATTGTGGTGCTAAATCAAAAGTTGATTGGGGCATTGGTGTTCCAGTTAAGATATCTCGTCTTGATGATAAGTCTGCTAACTGGATTACAGCTAAAAAATGTGCCCCAGAAGGACCTCTCTTTATTCTATGTGCTTCATCTAATACAAGATGAGTTGGGTTTTGTATTAAAAACGAAGAGATTTCGTTTAATACATAAGTTAATTGTTGGTAGGTAATTAGCATAATTTTTGGATTTTTTCTTAGCATTGAAGATATGCTTTCTTTACCGCCTGTTAATCTTATGATTTTTGGGCTTTTTGAGCCATAGCATTCTTGAACTTCTTCTTCCCACGATATAAATGCATTCCTTGGTCCAATAACAAGAAGGTTCTCAACATTTTTTTCATTTTTTAAAATCGAATGAACTGCCAATAATGTTGTGGTTTTTCCTGCACCCGGTACTGAAAAATTTGCACCATGCATAAGTGATAAAAGTTTAGAGCAATTACGAATCTGCTGTTTTGTTAGTATTCTTTGGAAATCATTTTTTTTTAAAATATCATTTACTTCTTTTTCAGTAACGGTCTTTTTATCAACATTTTGCAAAGCTAATATGTCCTCAATGTGATTATTTATAAGACGTTTTGAAAAATCATCATATTCAACTTTAATATTTTCGTTTTTTATTAATTTAGCAAATGGTTTAATTACTGATCTAAATTCAAACCATGGCATTTCGACTATTTTTTCAGATTTAACTTCTATATCATTTGAACTTGCATTTAGTAAAAGAATTATTTTTGCCCAAGTCGAATTTTTTAAATTTAAACATTGAATTTTTACTTTTAAGTTATAAGAATTAAAGGAAATAATCAATTTAGTATCAGTTAATTTATCACTAATTACTTATCACCTTTTGATTCTTCATTAATTTTCTCAATATATTTATTTGCTAAAATTTTGATTTCAATTAACTTATTTTTAATACCAATTTTATTTCCTGTTTGTGAATTTATTGTAATCGATTCTAATTTCCTTTGAGCTTCACCAACTTTATTAAAAGAGGCATTACGATCTTTTTTTTCTTTTTCTAGTTCTTCCGCATCTTCAGAATATTCTAATATATTTCTAATATTTTCTTTTGCATTTTTCGGATTTTCAAAAAAAGGCGTAACTTCAGCTATCACTTTATCTTCATCAATAATATCTTTCGTT
>JAGLWU010000031.1 GCA_023133275.1 Candidatus Moraniibacteriota bacterium | reverse complement strand
GGAATGTTACTGTGGAAAATATAAACGTATCCGTTACAAGGGAATAACTTGTGATAAATGTGGAGTGGAAGTAACTAGAAGTATTGTTCGACGGAAAAGAATGGGACATATAGAGTTAGCAGTTCCAGTTTCTCACATTTGGTTTTTGAGAGGTATTCCAAGTAAAATTGGATTAGCTTTAGGTATGTCTCCACAAGCATTGGAAAAAGTTATTTATTTTTCATCTTATATAATTACCAGCGTTGATGTTGAAGCACGGAAGCAATCTCTCGAAACTTTAGAAAGTGAATACAAAACTAAATTAAAAGAATTCAAAGCAAATGATGATGAAGAAGCGATTGAAGAATTAAAAGCTCAATTCAAAGAAAAGAAAGATTCTTTAAAAAATATAAATTTGTATCAAGTTTTAAATGAAGTGGATTATTTTAAATTGTCTACTAGTTTTGGTCAGGTATTTACAGCGGGCATTGGAGCGGAGGCGATTCAAAATATTCTTAAAGAGATAAATATAAAAGAAACTATTAAAAATATTCGAGAGGGATTAGATGAAAAAGATTCTATCCAACGTAAAAAATCTCTGAAAAGATTGAAATTTTTTCAGGGAATTGATAAAGCCAAAATTGATTTAGAATGGATGTTGCCAACAATTATTCCAGTTATTCCTCCAGATTTAAGACCAATGGTGGCTTTGGATGGTGGTAGATTTGCCACTTCTGATTTAAATGATCTTTACAGAAGAATTATTAACCGAAATAATCGATTGAAAAAATTGATTAGTTTAAATGCACCTGAAGTTATCGCTCGAAATGAAAAGAGAATGTTGCAAGAAGCGGTGGATGCACTTTTCGACAACAGTGCTAGAAGAGGGCAGGCATCAGTAGCGGCGTCTACAGGACAAAAAAGAGCTTTACGTTCACTAGCTGATTCATTAAAAGGAAAGCAAGGTCGTTTCCGACAAAACTTATTAGGAAAACGTGTTGATTATTCAGGACGAAGTGTTATTGTGATTGGACCGCAACTAAAATTACATCAAACTGGTATTCCAAAAAAGATGGCGTTAGAATTTTTTAAACCATTTATTATTAATAAACTGATCGAAAGAGAATATGCTCACAATGTGCGTACCGCTGGACGAATGGTTGATTTAGCGACGGAAGAAGCTTATGAAATTTTGGATGATATTATTTCTCACCATTATGTAATGTTGAATCGAGCACCAACTCTTCATCGTTTGTCAATTCAAGCTTTTCAGCCTGTTTTGATTGAAGGTAAAGCAATTCAGGTTCATCCTATGGTTTGTGCAGCTTTTAATGCAGATTTCGATGGAGATCAGATGGCGGTACATGTTCCCTTAACAGCAGAGGCGAGAAAAGAATGTGCCGAATTGATGCTTTCTAGTAAAAACATGTTGAAGCCAGCAAGTGGTGAGCCGATTATTACTCCAACTCTGGATGTAGTTTTAGGTGTTTATTATTTGACTCATATTAAAAAAGAGGTTAAAGGAGAGGGAAAATTATTTGCTGATATGAATGAGGCAATTTCTGCTTATCAAAATGGTTTTATCGATGTTAATGCCGAGATTAAAATTCTTTACAATAAAAAAGTTTATACAACTTCAGCTGGTAGAGCATTGTTTAATGATATTTTGCCAAAAAAATTGCAATTTATCAATGAAGAATTGACTAAAAAAGAATTGAAAGAGATAGTTGCGGAAATTATTGAAACATTTGGTCAAGAGGAAGCTGCGATTTTTATTGATAAAGTGAAAGACTTAGGATTTTCTAGCGTAACTTGTTCTGGGATTAGTTGGGGCATGGATGATTTGGTAATTCCTGATAATAAAGATGAAATTTTAGCTAAAACTAAGGAACAAGTAGAAGAAGTAAAAGAACAATATAACATGGGTCTATTAACAAATGAAGAACGTCGTAATAGATCGATTGAAATGTGGAATAAAGCCAAAGATGATATTACAGATGCTGTTCGTGATTCGATAGATAAGGAGGGTTCAGTTTATTCAATGATTCATTCAAAAGCTAGGGGAAGTGAATCAGTTGTAGTACAGATGACAGGTATGAAGGGTTTGATGGCTGGAGCTACAGGTGAAACGATTGAATTACCAGTGAGAAGTTCGTATAAAGAAGGATTAGATGTATTAGAGTATTTTATTTCTACTCATGGAGCACGTAAAGGTATGGCTGATACTGCTTTGCGTACAGCGACAGCAGGTTATTTAACTAGACGTTTAGTAGATGTTTCTCAAGATATTATTGTAACTGAAGAAGATTGTAAAGATAAAGAAGGTGCTTATATTTATCGTGAAGATTCTGATCGTATTGGCATGGAATTTGCTTTGAGGACTGAGGGTCGAGTAGCTGTTGAAAATATCGTACATCCAAAAACTGAAAAAGTTCTTGTTAAAAAAGGTGTATTAATTACTGATAAAGAAGCTAAAGTTATCGACAAAGCTAAATTAGAAAAGATTAAAATTAGAAACATAGTAACTTGTAAAACCAAGCGAGGCGTTTGTAAAAAATGTTACGGAATTGATTTGGGTCGTGGAGGAGTAGTTGAATTAGGTCAGTCAGTCGGTGTAGTAGCTGCTCAGGCAATTGGTGAACCAGGAACTCAGTTGACTATGCGTACTTTCCATGTTGGTGGTGTGGCTGGTTCTGATATTACTCAAGGACTTCCTCGAGTTGAAGAAATTTTTGAGGCTCGTTCACCAAAAGGAGAATCTATTGTAAGTGATCTCGATGGAAAAGTATTGAGTGTTAATGATGATGGTGGTAAATTTATTAAAGTCATTGTCGAAGGAACTGATAAAAAAGCTAAAAATAAAGAATATAATATTCCTGCTGGATCAACTGTTAAGGTCGCTGCTGGTGATTTAATAACTAAAGGAACTCAATTTAACGAAGGTCATATTGATTTAAAGAAACTTTATAGTGTCATGGGACGAGAAAGCGTTCATCGTTATATTGTTAAAGAAATTCAGGAAATTTACGCATCTCAAGGTGAAGCAATTAATGATAAGCATATTGAAGTTATTGTTCGTCAAATGTTATCTCGTGTTCAAATTATAGAATCAGGAGATACAACATTGATCCCAGGTGATATGGTAGAGCGAGATGAATTTATAGAGGCTAATGATGAGGTTAAGAAAACTAAGGGCGAAGAAGCTGAGGGAGAACAAATGATTTTAGGTATTACTAAAGTCGCTCTTTCTACAGAATCATTCTTGAGCTCAGCTTCGTTCCAGCAAACCGCTCAAGTTCTTATCAACGCAGCAGTTACTGGAAAAGAAGATCGTTTGAGAGGATTGAAAGAAAATGTAATCATCGGTCGCTTGATTCCTGCGGGAACTGGTTTTCGTAAGTCAGAAAAGTAAATTTATTTTACTTGTTAGAACTTTTAAAAAACCCACTTTATCTCGAGTGGGTTTTTTGATTTTCTATACTTGCTGTACAGATTTATTACTAATAAATTGTTTTACAAAACAAAATAGAAAAGATGTGATAAGTGTGATATAATTTAGGTAAGTTAAAAATATGATTGACAATATTTTATATTTTTGATATATTTTAACATCTTATTAAATATTTAATTTCTATTATGGAAAAAACAATACTAACAGCTTCAGAAGTTTCAAAAGCTTTTTTATTATTTAGTCAACCAGAGATTGGCGACGGAATAACAAATTTAAAATTACAAAAACTTTTGTATTATACTCAAGGTTTCTACCTTGCTTTAAATGACGGAAAACCTTTTTTTAGTGATTCTATTTTAGCTTGGGAACATGGACCAGTAGTTGGTGAGGTATATAGCCAATATAAAACATATGGTTCTCAATTAATTGATAGACCTGAAGAAAAATCAAAGCTTTCTAATGATCAATTGGATTATATAAAGAGGATATGGAATATCTTTGGTCAATTTTCTGCTTGGAAATTAAGAGATATGACTCATCAAGAAAGTCCTTGGATAGATACAAAGCAATCAAAGGAAATTACTCATAAAAAAATGACAGATTTTTTTATTACTAAATTAGAAAACAAATAAATGAGTAGACACATTAAGGAGCCAGAATATAATTATGATAGTCAATTTGAATCTAATTTTGTATCTTCAGAAGGCTGTTTATCGAAGAATACAATTTTTTGTTTTAAACATATAGATAAAGATTATGATGCTGACAAACTTTGTAATAAAAAAACTGAAAATAATTTAAAGAAGGCTTTTATTAAAAAAATACAACAAATATCTAAAATAGAAATAGCGTTAGTACAAAGTAATGATAGGACTGGTTTTGGATACGAACTTCTTAATACGAATCAGTTAAAAAAAGATATTCCAAATTCGGTAACTCAAGATATTGAAAAGGTTCATGTTTTTAGGTTCGGTGGAAAAGGTAGAATTGTTGGTTATTACAATGAAAATATTTTTCATATTTTATTTATAGATCCACATCTTGAATTATACAATCATGGATCATAATGGAGCAATAAAGATAATATATTTTTTGTTATAATTTAAATATAAAATAAATCTAAAATATTAAAATCATGAAAATAAAATTATTTTTAATTACAACTTTATTTTTTGCAATTCCAATATTAGCCTTAGCAGTAACTGAAAGTGCGAATTATAAAATAACAGTAGACAATTTCGGATTCGCAGGAGATGACGGATCCTCCGAAAACTATAATTTGCAAGACACTATTGGCGAACCAATTGTCGGAATAGGAACCAGTGAAAATTATGAAACACAATCAGGTTTTTGGTATACAGAAAATGTATTGATGAGTGTAGTTTTAGATACTACTACCGAAAATTTAGGAACGCTTAATCCAGGTACGCCGAACACTGGTGAAACAGTCGTTTCAGTTACAACTGATTGTGTGGCAGGTTTTGATCTTTATGTGAAGCAGGATAGCCAGATGACACACACTGATACTGTAACAACTATTCCCAACTATTCTTGTGATATTGCTACGCCGTGTCTTTGGTCAGGAACTGGTTTAGGATTTAGTATTACAGCTGGAACAAGTGTCGACGCAAAATGGGGGACAAGTCCAAATTTTGAATATGCTTATTTTCCGTTGATTGATACAAAAATTCATGAAAAGACAACTTATTCACTCAGTCCAGATGATACGACGATTGAGTATAAAATAGATGTTCCGTCTACTCAAAAAGCTGGAGATTATTCCAATAACATTACCTACACAGCAATATCAAAGTTATAATTCAAAATTAAGTTCCCTTGAAAATTTTTTAAATAAAAATCCTCGAAGCAGAGCTTTGTCATTTTCATTATTTTGCTCGAAAGCAAGGTATTTTAATGAAAATTGCTTTATAGTTTTTCGATCCAAATGGTCGGAGAATTAAACCTTCAGAGATTAAATAATTCAGGAGCTTTCTTTTTTAGTTTTTTCAATTTATAAGTTTTTTTAAACCATTTTTTTAAGATTTACTTTTAATTAAATATTTACAGAAATGATTTTTTGCTGTATAATGGGCACAAGGGTGAATTTTTACCTAATGTTTTTATTTGGTCGATAATAAATGTTAGGTTTAAATTTAATAATCATTAAAACAAAAATATGAAAAAAATTAGTATTTTAATATTTATTTTTTTGATGGCTGTTGTTACTGTGGTGGAAGCTGCAACAGACAGCGAAAATACAAATCTTCAGGTAACTGTCTCAGATACAATCACTATTGATTGCGATGGTGCTGATGGTCAAGACACCGTAGATCTTGGAACTTTAACGGCAGGAACTCCTGTAACTGGAAGTACCTCTTGTGTAGTAACTACAAACTCTGATGGAGGCTATGTTTTAGAAGTAGAACAAGATGGAGTCAGTGGAGCAACAACTATGGATCATCAAGCTGATGCTACTATAGATATAATAGATAAAACTTCTTGGGATCAAACGGCTAATACTGGTGATGGTAATGCAGTTGCTTATGCGACAACAGGACTTGGCTTTGGAGTTCTTTCTTCAACAGCTACTAAAAATACAACTTGGTGGGGAACAGGTGCGACTTGTGCTGACGCTGCTCAGTTATATGCGGGCGTTCCTGTAAATGGAGCGAGTAATAATAACATAATGGAACATGCAAATTATTCGAGTACCGCTACGACAACTAATATTTGTTATCAATTAGACGTAGTAGCTACTCAACAAGCTGGCATCTATGATGGTGTAATTACTTACACAGCTACAACACAGTAGTTTACTTTGGAAAAAAGTTTCTAAAAAGGTTGTGATAAATTTTTTTAACTTATTTCCTTCTCTCTAATAATCTTATTTTTATTAGAGAGAAAATAATAATTTTAAAATTAGTATAGGTCATTCTATGAAAGTATTTAACTTTGTGAAATTAAATAATGTTGTTTTTATATTAATTTTTTTTAGAATTTTTAATTTTAGTCAGGTCAGAGCAGAAGATGGTGTTCCAGAAAGAGGTTTGCAAATATCTCCAACAAAATTTGATTTAGAATTAAAGCCAGGAATGGTTGAAGAAAGAGTTGTCAATGTAAAAAATTATAATAAAGATTCTTCTCATAATATTGAAGTTGAATTAGAAGATTTTTTTATTAAAGATGATGGAAGTTCTCAGCCCCAATATTTAGACAAAAATAAAAGAAAGGATTTTAAAGTTTACGATGTTGCCAATTGGATAGAAGTTGAAGAAAAATTTACTTTGAGTCCAAATGAGGCAAGGGATATTTTAGTTAAAATTACAGTTCCCGAAGATGTGCCGACAGGTAGTTATTATGGTGCAATAGTTTTTAAAACTATTGCAAATAGTGAAAAAGATAAAAAAAATAATCAGTCGACATTAGATGAATATTATGGGGCAAGAATTCCTTTGTTTAATGCAGTTCGTGGTAAAGAAGAAATTAAGTTGGAAGGAGAATTGCTTAGATTTTTTTCAGAATACAAGATTTTTTTTGGACTGCCAATAAGTAGAGATTTTTCATTTACAGAAAATTTATTTAAGTGGGGCGGTTCAGCTAACTTAGTAACTCATGTTAAAAATACAGGAAATTTGCATTATAAAGTGAAAGGAAAAATTGATGTTTATAAATTTGGGAGGCATTATAAAACGATTGAAATTAAAGAGCAGATGATTTATCCTGACCGAGTGAGGATTTATAATAATCAATTTAATTATAGATGGTGGGATTTTGGTTTTTATAGTGCTAAAGTTGAGTTAGATTCTACTGAACACAATATTCACTTAAAAACAGAAAGTAGGAGCTGGATAATTTTTCCATGGAAAACTTTTTTAGCGGTTGTGCTTTTTTTAACTGCTAATTATTTTGAAAGAAAGATAAAACGCAGAAAAAATAGCAATTGAAATAAATAAATTTTATTTTCGTTACGCTCGCAATGACAAAGATTTATTCGAAAGATGTTTTTTGTTAAAGTATTTTCTGAAGAAGTTTAATTTTTTTCTAAATTTTTTAAAATTTAGGTTTATTAAAATAATTCCAAAAGTTTAATAAATATATCAAAAAATTTTTTTCTAAAACTCTCGAAAAAAATCATTGTTTTTTAAATAGAAATTAACAGTTTTATATGAATTTTTTACATTTTTTTAAATTAGTTAGTTTTTCTGTAATTCTATTTATTTTTGTATTCAGTAGTAAATTTGTTAGTGCTGAGAATTTTTTATCGTTGGCTGAAAATACTAATTTAAGAGTTCAAATAGGTGATAGCACTGTTCCATTTCCAGATGAAGAAGATGACGATGATGATGAAGAGGATGAAAGCGACGATGAAATTACAGAAACTTTTGAAATTGGAGAAAGTCAATATTTTCCAGAATTAACAACAGAAGATCAAATTAAACCGTTGGACGATTCAATTTCAAATCTTGAATTAGAAAAGGCGGTTAATTTGAAAGATGAAGTTATTTCTGAATTTAAAAAAGATTTGTTTGATGCAGATTTGATAACTTCTCCTAACAAAAAAAGCAAATGGAAGTATTTTTGGTGGATGATTGTAGCTATTTTAGTAACAGGAATTTTTTATGCAGTTTTAAAATCGTTTGGAGGGTTTTCAATGCTAGGATTATTTTTTAGAAATTTATTTGCTGGAAGGAATAAAAAAGAAAAGTGGGGAATTGTATTTAATGCAGAAACAGGGCAACCAATTTCTAATATTACGATTCAGTTAATTGATTTTAATTTAGGAACAGTAAAAGAGTTTATTGAAACTGACGAAAATGGATTTTATCAATTTTCTTTGCAGGACGGAAATTATAAATTAGCGATTGAAAATGATAACTATATTTTAAAAACAGATATTTTAATAGATAATAAATATGGTGAAATATATCAGGGAAATTCATTCCAAATAAATGATGGCAAAAGATCAATTCAATCAGATATTAATTTAGCACTTGTTCAGAAGTAAATTTTAAATTATAATTTTTTAATAAAACTTTTGTAAAATCTTTTCATATTATTTTGCCCAGAAATGTTTTTCGACAAAAATGTTTTCAAAATCACAATATTCTGAGATTTTTAAAAAGTCCAATATAAACAGTATGAAATCAGTTTTTTCTATATTTTTAATAGTTGTTATATTTTTTCCATTTTTTTGCAGAGCGGAAAAGATTGGGATTGCCATTGATAAATCCTTTTTTTCTTTTAATTCTAAAGCTGGTGATGAACAGATTATTTCTTTGAACATTCAAAATATTTTTCCAGAAGAACAAGAAGTTAAAATAGAAATTTCTAGTTATGAAATTATGGGTGATGATAATGAAATAACTTTTATTCCTCAAGAAAATGAAAAAAGTATAAAGGGTTGGTTTATTATTGAGAATAAAACTTTTACTTTAAATGCAGAAGAAATCAGAGGTTTTTCCGCAAAAATTAAAATTCCAGAGGATGCTAAAAGCGGTAGTTATCAAGGTATTTTATTTTTTAACATAACTACTAAAAATCAAAAATATGATTCAGTGAACGAAATTGGTAGAGTAGGAGCTCACATTTTAATTAATGTTATTGATAGTAAAAAAAATGGAGCAGGGGAAATTAGTAAATTTGATGTACCGCTTTTTGTTGGGGATGAAATTGATATGAATTTTAGTTATAAAAATTTGGGTAATATTCATTATGTTCCTTATGGAGAAATTAGAATTAGTAATTTTTTTAAAACTAAACAAGAGAAAAAAGTTGTGGGTAAGCATTTTATTTTTCCAGAAAAAGAATTTAATTTTGAAGAGAATAGAGAAGGTTTTTTTTGGCTAGGTTTATATAAAGTGAGAGTGGCTTTTGTGGATGCTGATGGCTGGGAGCATGATGAGGTTAAATATGTTTTAGGTTATTTTTTCTTGCCTTTAATTTTTTTCATTTTAATTTTTTTGTTTTTTCTGATAAAATTTTTAAGAAAAAGAAATTCTGTAAATAAAAAAGTTTAGGTTTTTTCGGATGCTTTGCCTTTTGTCATTCCGGAAATTTTTTAAGTTTTTTGCAGAAAAATTTAAAAAATTATCCAGAATCTAGGAAACTGTAATATTAACAATAAAACTTTAAATTTAATTTTAATCTGAGATCTTGAATAAATTGTTTTTCCATTTTATTACAAGATAATTTTTCAGAATAGTATGAGTTGGGAGTTTTATGTTTTTCCGTTCGGAATTCCTCACTTCATAAATTTATCTGCGATAAATTTATTTCGTTTAGAATGACAGGAGACTGGAATAATAAGTAATTGTAGGGGTTTGCCAGTGGCAAACTCGAAAAGCCCGTGCGGCGAGCACTTTTTTACTTTTAAACTTAAATAAAGTATAAATAATTGCAAAAAATAATTTAGTTTTTCTAATATTCATGCTATAATTAAGGTAAGATAGATTTTCAAAAATTATTTTACTTTTGCTATTTAAAAAAATAGAAATTTAAAAACAATATGTTTTTCCAAAAAACAAATAATAAAAAAATATTTTCAACAATAATTGTATTTGTTGCTCTTTTTGTTTTCAACTTTTCTCTTGTTCAGGCAGCTCCAGATGATGAAATAACTTATCATGGAAAATTGACGGACACTTCAGATGTGCCAGTAACAGATGGAAATTATGATTTTACTTTTACAATTTATGATGCGGTCAGCGGAGGAAGTTGCTTGTGGTCAGCTCGAGGAACTTGTGGAACGCCAACGAGTAAATCAATAGCGGTAAATAAAGGAATATTCTACACAATTTTAGGAGAATCAGGAGATAACGCTTTGAGTTTGGATTTCAATTCTAATTATTGGATAGAGATAAAAGTTGGTACTGATTCAGCGATGACTCCTAGAAGAAAAGTAACGGCTACAGGATATTCATTAAATTCAGGAAAATTGAATGGACAAAGTTCAACTTACTATCTGGACACAAGTGCGACGGAGCAAACTAAGTCGGGTAATTTAAATGTGAGTGGTAATTTTGCTTTGACGCAGGCTTTTAAGGATAAGGATGGTGATGTTGGTACGTCTGGACAGATTCTTTCTTCGACTGTTACGGGGACTGATTGGGTTACTGCTTCGGCAGGCTCGACTCTTTGGGATGCAGATGCAGACACAGGAATTCAAGTTGAAGAAGGTGCTGATGAAGATAAAATTCGGTTTGATACGGCGGGAGTGGAAAGAATGATTATTGATGATTCTGGGCTTTTTGGAATTGGTCAATCAACACCAACTGCCAGAACGCACATCAAAGGCTCAACTTCTGATAGTACGGCTTATGCTTTGAAATTGGATGATAGTTCTGATAGCAGTTTATTTAGTGTTAGAAATGATGGACTGGTATCGTTTGGAAATGATTTAACAAATGAAAATGCTCTAAAGCAAAATGATTACTTAATGCCTACTAATCCATTTGGTGGAAAAACTGTAAATTTCAATCAACTCCATAATGCTCTGTTTTTAGCTGATAGACGATGGACAGTTGTGGGAAATTTTTACAACAAATCAGATGATAGCTTTGTGAGTGCTGTGGCTCCAGCAATAGTAGCAAGGGCTTTTGACGGTAATTATGAAACTTTTGTTCAAGTTCCTCTTGCTCAATATTTGAAAATAGAAATTGATTTTGGAGGGAGTTGGTCAAGTTATGGTTACGGATATGTTTATGCTTCTCATTACCATACTGGATTTTCGGAAAGTAGTGAATTGAGCGTGTATTCGAATTATGAACCGCACATTATCGGTTGGCATTATTTTAACATGACAGATTATGTGAATAATGAGATTGATAACTTAATAACTAGAGCTAGGAACTCCAAACATCTAATATCATTAATGAATGTTAAGATTGTTTCACCAGACATTGGGATTGAAGCAAAATTAACTCAATTAGATTGGGTATTAGAAAGACCTGTTCTAAGTAAAGAAATGCCATTTTTGACAAAATTTATAGATGAAACATTGTACAATGATTTAGATTTCAAAGATGATACTGGGAATATTGATGTTCATTTATCTAACGATACTGATTCTTATTTTTTAAATAATTTAGGATTGGGAACTTCATTACCAACAGCCCGAACTCATATCAAAGGCTCAACTTCTGATAGTACGGCTTATGCTTTGAAATTAGATGATAGTTTGGATGTTAATTTATTTAACGTGCGGAATGATGGTGCAATCACAATCCCAAATACAACATTTGCAAACTCGAGTGCAGGAGTGATTTACAAAGACAGTGTGCCATTTATTCACAATTTTAATTATGGAGATAATGGGACGGTAACGACAATAGGACAAAATACTTTTATCGGAGAAAATGCGGGGAATTTTACGATGGGAAGCACTGCGACATCTGATTTTCATTCTTCTTATAATACTTTCTCAGGAAGGAGTGCAGGACTTTCAAATACAACAGGTTACAATAATACTTTCTCAGGAGTGAGCGCAGGACTTTCAAATACAACAGGTTACAATAATACTTTCTCAGGAGTGAATGCAGGGTATTTAAATACAACAGGTTACAGTAATACTTTCTCAGGAGTGAATGCAGGACGTTATATTGCAGATGGAATAACAGCTAATGAAACAACTAATAGTTCAATATTTTTAGGACGGGATACAAAAGCCCTTGCAGACGGCGACACAAACGAAATCGTAATTGGTTATGATGTAATCGGTAAAGGTTCAAACAGTGTTAATTTAGGAAATGACTCAATCACAGAAACTCACTTAAACGGAGAAATTAATTTAGATAATTATAAATTTCCGACAGCAGATGGTTCCGCAAACCAAATTTTGAAAACAGACGGAGCTGGCACTTTGACATGGCAAAATGAATCAGGAGGATCATCAGTACCAACCTATAAAAGCTCAAACCTAACAACTCAAGGATTAGGAAGTGGCTCATTCTACAATTTCGGCTTTTACGAATCATCAGCCACCGATGCTAACCTAACCCAAGCAAGTACAACCGTTAATTTAGGAACAGCAAATTCACCTTATGGAGCTCATGTTTTTATAGTAGCAGGCGGAGTTGGAAGTGCTAGTGGTGGAACTGGAGCCGTTGAAATTGAAGTATCAGGAACAAGTATCACCGATGCTGGAGTGCGAACGACAAGTGATACAGAAATTGTAGTAGCAGACATTACAACATTAAGTACAAATGATTATTTGGAAACAGGTAAAAAATGGATTGGACAAACAACATTTACTTTAAAAAATGCGACAGGAAGTACTCAGACTACTTTTAACGCAGATTTTAATTACGGTTTAGCAAAATATGAAGACTTTGGAAATCGAGATTTCACTTTGACAGATCTTGAAATAGTAGGATACGCAGGAGCAACCGATACAGGCTGGAAAGTCGAGCTATTGAAACATTCATCTTCAGGTTGGACTTATTCAGCAACTTCTTTTGTTTCAGGAGGTACGATTATCTGTGATAGTAATACTGATTTAGTAACGGAAAATGATTTAACGAGTGGAGAACAATATGCTTATAAAAGAGCTAGTTTAGCAACTTCAATTTCTGGCTCAGGTTCAGAAGGGATAGTTGTTCGGACAACGACAACAACAAATAATGCAGTTGAATATCAAAATATTCACATTGGAGCGGAGTTTTAAAGTAATTAATAATTTAAAATTTAGTGATTAGAAAGTAGTGAATTATTTATTAAACTTTTTTGGAAAGAATCTCAATAAAAAATATTTTTCAAATAAACTTATATTATTGCGAATGTAATAAAACAGAGCGTGGTAATTTCGTTAAACTTTCAGATTTTTCAAGGAAGTTTATTATTAAAACTAAAAAATAAACATTAAGTCAGCTCTCACATTTAAAAAATAAAGTTTTAAAAAATATTTTAGCAAATACAATGAATTCTTTATATTTTTCTAAAAATTTTATTTCTAAAGTTTTTAATTTAAAAATCTTAAATTTAGGAACTTATAGTTTGTAATTATTTTGATCAATATTGTGTTATAATTAATAGAGAAATTAATTTGATAATAAATAAAAATATGAATCCAAAATATTATTATAAAAATATAGAGCCTTTAGAAGAAAAAATAACTGATTATATTGAAGAAAAACTTGCTTCAATAGAAAAAATATTGGATATTTTAGACATCAAAATAGAACTTTCAAATAGAAAAGAAAATAATAAGGTTTTTATGTCAGTCAAAGTGTATTCTAAAAAAGGAGAAAAATTTCAAGCGAAAAATCATGGAACAACTTTTTATGAATGTATAGATATTATCGAAGAAGAATTAAAAAAACAAATCAGAAGATCGAAAGAAAAAAACAGAGATTTGACAGAAAGAGGTGCAAGATCTATCAAAAAGAAATTAACTATTGATGATGGAGCTAGGTTGTAGCAATTGATATTTGAGTTATAAAAAAGATTTTATTTTAGTTTTTTGACTTTTTTGTCAAGCTGTGTTATACGTAAATTACGATAAATATAAAAAAGGGTGTGCTCATTTTGAGTGAACGTCCTTTTTTTATTTTAAAAAACAAAATTAACAAAGATTTATGCGAAGAAGAATAAAAAGACACTTGTCATATTTTGAGGAAAAATTACCAAAATTACAGAAAATGAATTCAAAAAATAAAAATAATTCTAAGAGCAAATTAATTATTTCGTTGTTAATGTTATTTTTGTTGATTGGAGTGAGTAGTATAATTAATTATTCAAAAGCGAAGGATAGCGAAAAAACTTCTACTTCAGTTTCCGATTCAGAAAGTAAGATATTAGTTCAAGCCGATACTTCAAATCAAGAAATTTATAGCAATTCTGAAATTCAAACAGAAACAATTTATATCAAAAATGCTAATAATTTATCTTTCAATTATGATACTACAACAGTAAAAGAAAAGGACGGTAAAATACAGTGTATAGATGATGATAGGATTTTACAGTGGCATAAAGGTGAAAAAAAGTGGGAATGTCGTAAGCCAACACATGCTGTTTTTGGTGATTTAGATGATAATAGTGTAAATATAAATAGCTCTGGCGAATTAGAATGTGTAAACGACGGTGATTTTTTATATTGGGACGGCGGTGATGATCAGTGGGCTTGTGGTGATGTTAGCGGTATGAATTCTATTACAGCGGGAAATGGAGTGAGTTTAGAAGGGTCTAATTTGTCAATAAATGCTCCAATTTGTAGTGGTACAGATAAACTTCAGTGGAATGGTACTGCTTTTATTTGTGCTAGCGATGTGGATACTGATACAAATACAGATTCACAAACACTTGCTTTTAATTCAGGGACAGGTGAAATTTCTATTTCTAGCGGAAATACAGTCGATTTATCTTCTTTGTCCACTGGAACTGCTGATCATAATGATTTAAATAGTATTCAAGGAGGCACGATTGATGAATATTATCATTTAACTGCTGCTCAAAGTAGTAATTTAATTGGTTTTTCAGACGCATTAAACTTGCCAACTACAGATGGAACAATTGATCAAGTTTTAAAAACTTATGGAGCTGGGACTTTAAGTTGGACAAATAATCCTTCTGGAGTAACTGATCATACTTTATTATCAAATATTGGTACAAATACTCATACACAAATAGACACTCACATTGCAGATTTAATAACACATTTTGCTGAAGGAGATATTAATCATCTGAATATTCAAAATGTTGGAACAAATGATCATGCTACTATTGACACTCATTTGGCAAGCACTTTAAATCCACATACTGTAACGGCTACGCAGGTTGGAAATACAACAGCTCAGTGGAATGCTAATTCGATTCAAAATATAATTGTTGATGATACAGATATTGCTGATGGAAAAATTTTACAATACAATTTAACTAGTGGAAATTTAGAATATGAAACGCCGACTGGCGGAAGTTCAACATTTACAAGTTTAACAGATACAATGGGAAGTTTTACAGCAGGTTCAATTTTATTTACTTCAAGTTCTGTGGTTACTGAAGATAATTCTAATTTATTTTATGATGATGCTACAGATAGTTTAGGAATTGGTCAAAATTCTCCAACGGCAAAAACTCACATTAAAGGCACTGCCTCTGATGACACAGCTTATGCTTTGAAAGTTGATGACAGTTCAGACGCAAATTTATTCAGTGTTAAAAAATGATGGCTTAATTGCTTTTAAAAATTATCTATTTCCGACGGCAGACGGGACAGTGAATCAAGTTTTAAAAACCGATGGAACAGGGACTTTAACTTGGCAAGATGAATCAGTACCTGTCGGAGATTTAGATTTTGCAGATGGAGATTTCCTAGTTTTTGATAAAGCAGTTGGTAATGG
Organism: Candidatus Moraniibacteriota bacterium; assembly: GCA_023133275.1. Taxonomy (GTDB): domain Bacteria; phylum Patescibacteriota; class Minisyncoccia; order Moranbacterales; genus JAGLWU01. Next base: position 11,919 of record JAGLWU010000031.1, on the reverse strand, counting down.
TATTAAAATTGACACAACTACTCCAGACTTTGGTTGGAGAGATTTAACTGGACCAATTATTCCAAAAGCAGGAGGAGGAACAGCTCCTGCCTTTACTGCTTTCCGTGGTACAAATATAAAAAGTTACGCATTTCAATCTTCTGATGTTATAGATAATATCACATTTCATCTTCCTCATGATTACGTTCCTGGTACAGATATATATACTCTCATTGGGGACATAATGGAACAGCAATTAGTGGTAATTTTGTAATTGATTATTATCTGCAATATGCAAAGGGTCATCAACAAGCATTATTTAATTCAGAGATAAATGCGACTAATACTATTTCAACGCCAAATATAGCAACAGTTCCTCAATGGCAACATCGAATTGATGAGATTGCAATAACAAATGATGGAGGAGATGCAACGCATTTTGATAGGGCCATAATGGAGCCAGATGGTTTATTGATGGTGTCATTAAAAACGACGACAATTCCAACGATAACAGGTTCAGCAACAAGTAATTTACCTTATATTTTCACAGTTGATATTCATTATCAATCAACAGGAATTGGTACAAAAAATAAAGTTCCAGATTTTTATAATTAAATATAAATAATGCTAGGAGCTCTTACGATTACAAGAAAATTTAGAAACATTACAAAAGTAGTAGAAATTTAAGCAGTAAATATATTAAAAATATTTACAAAAAATTAACTAAAGATTTTATAAAAATAAATTTTTGGTATTGCTACTAAAATATAGAAAATACTTATTTTTTAGCTTAAATACTGTATTTTGAAGTTAGTTAATTTATAATAATAATTTAATTTTTATGAGTAAACTCAGTAAAACTCAATTTTTATTATTTTGTTAAAAATAAAAATGAAATTGTCAATAGTAAATATCTATACTTAATTAGCAATACCAAATTTTTTAAAGCTAAAAATAGCACAATAAGTTTTTATGAAAAAGATTTTAATTTTTTTAAATAATTAAAAAAGACTTTGAAAGTATAACTAAATAATTAAAATATATTTTTTAAAGTAATTAAAATTCAAATTTAGCCTAAAGGAAAAGCTACTTTTTATAAAGTGGTTTTTTATTTGAGCAAGACTTGACAAAATTTATAAATACCTATACCATAGGGGTAGGTAGATAAATATTTAATTTTAAATAATAAAATGAATAAGGAACAAAAAAAAGTTTCCATTGCTTTAAAAAAAGCAAAAACCAGTTTAGAAAAAATTATTGAAAAAGTTGAATTAGCAGATGAGGAAAAAGATTGTTTTGAAATAGTGCAACAAAATTTAGCAGTAATTGGTTTATTGAAATCAGCTAATTTATCTATTTTAGAAACTCACTTAAACACGTGTATTTCTGGTAATAAGAGTAAAGATAAAAAATTTAAGCAAGATATTTTGAAAATCATTAAGACCGCTCAAAATAAAGGTTATTAAAATCAATTATTTTTAAAAATTCTTTTATGAAAAAAATTATAAGTATACTTTTTTTAATTATTCTGACTTTGTTCTTTATATTTTTTTTACTAAATAAAAAAAATGATGAAGTTCAAGAAAATGATTTAGTTAAAAATGTAAAAACTCAAATGGTTGAAAAGGGAAATATTGAAAAAATTTCTCAATTTTCATCCATAATTTCAGGTGAGGAAGAAACTGTTATTTTTCCAAAAATGTCAGGTTATATTACTGAAATTCGTAAAAAAGAAGGTGATGAAGTTTCAAAAGGAGAAATTTTAGCGGTGATTGATGGCAGTGAGATTTTAACTCAGTTGAGTGCGACGCAGAGTGGAGTTGACTCAATGAAAAATGTTGTTGATGAAACAGATGATTATTATGATCAAATTGTGGATGAAGCAAAGGCAACATTAAAAAAAGCAGAAAAAGAATATGATATTTTAAAGAAAAATGATCCAAGCGATGATGAAAAAGATATTGCAAAAAAGGGTGTAAAACAAGCAGAGGAAGCAGTGAAAAGTGCTAAAAGGATGAAAGATTTGCAAATTCAGTCAGCAGAAACTCAGTTAGTTTCAACGGAGGGTCAGCTGAAAATTGTACAAAGTCAGGCGGTAAATAGATATGTCAAAGCTCCTTACACAGGGATAGTAACTTCGAAAATAGTAAGTGTTGGAAGTTTAGTTTCGCCTGCTCAGGCTATTTTTTCAGTGGCTAAGTCGGATAAGAAAGAAATTAATATTTCAGTTTCTTCTAGTGTTGTTAAATCTTTAAATGTTGATCAATCGGTTGAAATTAAAATAGATGGAATTGAAAAAAAAGTTTCTGGAAAAATTATTTTAATCAGTCCGATGACGGATAAAATTTCACGAAAGTCTTTGGTGAAAATTTCAGTTGGTGAAAATTCTGAAGTGAGACTGGGTGATTTTGCCCGAATTTTTATAGAAATAAATAAAAAAGAAAATGTTATTACTATTCCAAAATCGATTGTTTTAAAAGAATATTATGATAATTTTGTTTTTATAAATGATAATGGAATTGCTCGAAAGAAAAAAATAGAAATTGGTTTTGTTGGAGAAAATGAATTAGAGATTATTTCAGGTATTCCTGAAGGTAAAAAAATTATTACGGAAGGTCAGTTTTATTTAAAAGACGGCGATAAGGTTGTTGAGAATAATTAAATTTTTTTTGTGATTTTTGGTTATTATCATTTCGAAAGACATAATTTGTCCCCGATATTGAAAATGTGCGGGGTTATAAATTAGTCTATTGGAATTTATACTTTAAGATTTAAGAAAGTTTTGGAGTTTAAGATTCCAGATAATTTTTTAAATTTTTTTACAAAAAATTCTAAAAATTTCTGGAATGATAGGTTTGTGTATTTTGTGAATAAATGTGAATATTTATTATAAAATTTAGCAGTTAATTAAATTTTTATGAAAGAAAAAATTGGAGAAAAAAAATTAGGTTTTGCGGGGAGGTTGGCTAATATATTTGTTAGCAATAAAGAATTAGGAATGATTACAATCATAGCAATTTTTGCATGGGGTATTTTTTCATTTATAATTATGCCTAAACAATATAATCCAGAAATTGTCGCTCCAGCTTTTAATATTGTTACAGAATTTTCAGGAGCGAGCAGTGAAGAAGTTTATGAGTTGATAACTAAACCGATGCAAGACAAAATTAAAGAGTTGCCAAAAGTAGATAAAATAATGTCGCAGTCTCGGGATGGTGGTATCAGTATGGTAACTGTTCAATATTACATTGGAGAAAATTTAGAAGGTGCAAAAGTTGAATTGAGTCAGAAATTAGAGGAAAATATTGATTTAAAACCATTGGGGGCGAGTGATCCAATTATTAAAACTATTGATCCAGATAACGTTCCAATTATTGCAATTGGTCTTTCAGCAGATGAATTTTCTAATGATTCTTTGCGAGCTTTGGCTTTTGACATTAAAGATAAATTAAAATTGGTTGATGGAACTTCGCAAGTAGAAATTAAAGGTAGTCAGGCGAGAGAATTGCAAGTTAGTTTAGACCAAAATAAAATAAATGCTTACAGTATTTCTGCTTTAGAAATTTATCAAATAATTTCTAAAAATAATAGTAATGTAAATGCGGGGGAAATTAGTGATGACCAAAATAATTTTCCTGTAAAAATTAAAGGAAATATTCAAAATGAGAATGATTTAAAAAAGATTGTTTTGCGAGATTCTGGAGAAAGTATTTTATATTTGGAAGATGTGGCAGATATTTCATATACAATAGGAGAAATAAATAATAAAGTTAATTTTTACGAAAAAGATAAAAAATATAATTCAACAGTTTACATCGCAGTTTCAAAGTTAAAAGGAGCAAATGCAACAGTTGTGTCCAATGCTGTTTTAAATGAATTAGAAAATTTAAAAGAAAAAATAATTCCGAGTGCAGTTAATGTTCAGGTTTTAAGAAATGATGGAAAGGTGGCGTCAGAAGCGGTGATGGGATTAACGCAAAATCTTTTTACATCGATTGCAATCGTTTCTTTAATTTTATTTTTATTTTTGGGTTGGCGAAGTGCGTTAGTTGTTTCTATTTCTATTCCTCTAACTTTGGCAACTATTTTTGGCATTGGAAATTTAGCTGGGCAGACGGTGAACAGGATTACTCTTTTTGCTTTAATTTTATCTTTAGGTCTTCTAGTCGATAGTGCAACTGTGGTGGTAGAAAATATTTTACGAATGCTAAAAAAAGGAAATATCAAAGATAAAAAACTTATTTCTGTTCGAGCAGTTGATGAAGTGGGGAATGGTTTAATAATGTCAACGGTTACAACGGTTTTAGCTTTTATTCCGATGGCTTTCATTTCTGGAATGATGGGACCGTACATGGGACCAATTTCATTTTTTGTTCCAGTGGCATTAATTATTTCAATGTTTGTGGCATTTACAACAATTCCTTTTTTGACAAATGTTTTCATTAAAAAAGAAAGTGACATTATTCAAAGAGAAAACTTTTTTATTCGTAACATTAGTAAAGTTAAAAATAAATATAGCGATTTATTAAAATATATTTTAGACAAAACAAAATTACAAAAGAAAATTTTAATTGTCGCCAGTATTTTATTTTTATTTTCAATTTCTTTACCTGTTTTAAAAGTTGTTAAATTCAGAATGTTGCCGATTGCGGACATGGAACAATTTTATGTTTATGTAGATTTACCAAAAAATACTTCTTTTGAAAAAACAAATGAAATTTCTAGTAAAATTGAAAATTTTATTTTAGAAAATGAAAGTGAGGTAAAAAGTATTCAAGGTTTTATTGGAGAAGCTCAAATTGTTGATTTCAACGGTCTTTTCAAAGGCAGTGATGGAAGAATTGGAGAAAATCAAGCCACTTTAAAAATTAATTTGACTCATCCAGATGACCGGAGAATCAGTTCGGAAAAAATTGTTTTAAGATTGCGGGAAAAAATGAATGAAAAATTAAAAGAATTTCCAGATTTGAAAATGCAAATTATTCAAGATCCACCAGGACCACCAGTTCTTTCAACTTTCCTGCTTAAAATTCAAGGAGAAAATCAACAAGTTTTAGATAAAATTACTAAAGATATTCAAGATCAAGTTTCTCAAATTGATGAAATAGTTGATGTCGATTCTTCATTGGAAGAAAAAGGTTTAGAATTTATTTATGAAATTGATCGGGAAAAAGCGAGTCGTTCAGGTGTTTCTGTTTCGCAAATTAATCAAACTTTACGAATTGCTTTGAGTGGAATGCCAATTGGTTTATATCATGAAAACAATCAGGAAAATTTACGCAAGACAGAAAGAGAATTTATCATTTTAGATTTTTCTCAAGAAAGCAAAAATGAAAAAATTGATTTAGAAAATATTTATGTGATGAATAATAATGGTGAAAATATTCCTTTTTCCGAATTGGTAAATGAAGTGAATTCAAAAACTAGTTCGACAATTTTTTCTGATCAGCGAGAAAAAACAAATTATATTTTTGCAGAGATGGGTGATCGAAGTGTTACCTATGGCGTGATAGATATTTTTAAACCTTTGTTAAATTACACTTTGCCGAGTGGGGATGGCGAGGTAATTTCATGGTCTCTTTTTTCCGTGAATTACAGAGATAAAAATACAGATGAAGAATTTTCCATCAAAATTGACGGCGAGTGGAAATTAACTTTGGAGGTTTTCCGTGATTTAGGAATTGCAATGGCAGTAGCAATATTTTTAATTTATTTTGTGTTAGTGGCTCAGTTTGAATCTTTGAAAATTCCGTTGTTAATTATGGGAACGATTCCATTGTCGTTGATTGGCGTTTTGCCGGGATTTGCTTTACTGGGAGTTGTGAAAGGAACTTATTTTAATGCGACATCAATGATTGGAGTGATTGCTTTAGCTGGAATTGTGGTCAATAATGCCATTATTCTTTTAGAACATATTAACGATTTGAAAAAGAAAAATTTACCAATTAAAGAAGCTCTTTTAGAATCTGGAAAAACTCGTTTTATGCCAATTTTGTTGACTTCGATGACGACGATTTTGGGTTCTTTGACGATTATTTCTGATCCAGTTTGGGAAGGTTTGGCGTGGTCGATTATTTTAGGTCTTTCGATTTCTTCTTTCTTGACTTTAGTGATTTTTCCAATTCTTTATTATATTTCAGAGAAGGATGATTGGCGGTAGAGGTTTAAGATTTTAAACCTCTACATGTAATGTGAAAAAATCAATTATTAAAATTTTAAAATATGGAAAAAGATTTGAAAAAGAAAAAAACTTATCGAATTAAAACTGATTATTGGTATATTGAAAGATTGGTTTATTTTGTGGGCGGTTTGTTTGTGTTTGTGTCAGCGTTATTAGGTTTTTTGGCGGATGAGCGGTTTATTTATTTTACAATCTTTGTTGGATTTATGTTTGTGAATTTTTCTTTGACAGGCTACTGTCCAATGGCGATTATTTTTGATAGAATAGGAGTGAAGAGAAAATAAATTTTTTTACAATTTATTATTTGATAGTAGCAGTATATTTTAGAAATTTATAAAAATAGACTTCTTGTAAAGCTTTCAACATTATTATTTCAAGCGTAGAGATAACAAAGCTTAGAGATATCAAAATCTTGTGACTTTAGATAAATTCTATTAAATTACTTTAAGAGAGATTTTTGAAGAAATTTAATATTATTTTAATTAAAAAATTAATTAGCAATGAAAAATTAAACTTTGAGAATAAAACAATGAAGAAAAAAAATAGTTTATTTTATATACAAAAAGGAATTTTAAAATTATCTTGGAAGAGCTTATTTAAAAATAAAGCTCGATCTTTTTTAACCTCCTTAGGTATTATTATCGGAGCGGCTACAATTGTTTTAGTAATTGAAATGGGCGTTGGAGCAAGTGCAAAAATAGAAGAGCAATATTCTAACATGAGCGTTACTACAATATTAGTAAATGCTCCATCTACTGACGGAAAAAAATCAAAGCTAAGTTCAGACGATATTGATAGTTTACTTGAAAGTAAAAATATTTATCAAGCCGTTCCCCAATTGACTGGAAAAGTACAAGTTAGCGGTGGTGAAAATTCATTTCAAACTGGTATTCTCGGAAGTTTTCCTGAAGTTAAAGAAATTATTAGTTTAGAACTTCAATCAGGAAGATTTTTTAATCAAGAGGAAGAAGATGATCACAAAAGAGTTGCTGTTTTAGGGGCTACTGTTGCCGAAGAATTATATGGTGATGTAAACGCCGATGTCATTGGTGAAACGATTAATATCGGTAAAAAACAATTTGAAATTATAGGTATAGCAAAATATAAAGGAGGCTCTATTGGTCCAGTGTCAGTTGACGAAAGTATAATCATGCCATATTCATCATCTTATCGATATGCTTTAGGCAAAAGTGGAAAATTTAATTTAAACTTACAAGCTGAAAATGTCGATGTAATTGATTTGGCGATGGAAGATACAGGAAAAATTTTACGCAAAGAACACAATATTCGTTTAGGGACTCCTGATGATTTTCGTTTACGAGATATGGGTGCAAATGTTCAATCAGCTAAAGATAGTGCTAGAACAATGTCATTACTTTTAGGAAGTGTAGGATTCATTGTTCTTTTAGTGGGCGGAATCGGAATCATGAATGTGATGCATATTATCGTCAAAGAAAGAACTAAAGAAATTGGAATTCGTAAAGCTATTGGTGCTAAAAAGTTTTATATTATGTTACAGTTTTTATTAGAAGCAGTTATCTTAAGTACTTTTGGAGCATTTGTAGGACTTTTTCTAGCTACTGGTATTTTTTACATATTAAAAATTTATGGACTAGACATTATTTTCGTTTGGTGGAGTTATTTACTATCTACATTTTTTACTATCGGAATTGGAGTATTTTTTGGTTATTATCCATCAGTTCAAGCTTCTAAACTAAAACCAATTGATACTTTACGATATGAATAAATAGATTTCTTAAAAACCCTCTTATATTATCATCTCGAGTGTAGCGATAGCGAAATCGAGAGATCTCAAAACTCTGTGATTGTCTATAAGTTTTAAGATTTTCCCGTTCCGTTACACTTCAGTCGAAATGACACAGACAGGTTTTTTTAAGAGATCTAATATTAAATAATATTTTTAGTTTTTATAAGGTGAAATAATTTTTGAATTAAAACGTATTATAAAGTATAATTAAGATGATAGTTTAATTAAATAAATTTAGTAAAAATATGAAAAAGTTAGCAACAATGTTTATTTTGAGTAGTGTTATTATTCTTTCTGGATGTGGCAATGAATCAGAATCAGATCAATTAACAAATCTTTTAAGCGAAGAATCAGTTATTGTCACACCAAGTCGTCCAGCAGATCTTAATGGAATTATTTCTATAACAGAGGGAAATAAAATAATTGTTAAAAATGAAGTAGGAAAAGAAATTCTTTCTGAAGAAGAACAAGCTCAAAAAAAAGATGAACGTCAAAATATGACTCAAGAAGAAAGACAGGCTTTGCGAGCAGAAGAAAAAGAAGAGATTGAAACAGTGGATGTTACTATAGAAATCCCAGTAGGAACTTTAATTATAAAAGGATCTGGTGATGGTTCAGGAGATGTAATCAAAACTAGTTTTGAGGAGCTGAAGAAAGGAATTTATATTTCTATTTGGAAAAATGGAGACTCTATTGAAGCAATAAAAATTAAAGGAATATAATTTAACAAAATTTTATAATTAAATTTTCAAAAATAAATAAACATTAAAAGAAAACATTTAAATCATTTTTAATAAAATAAATAATGAAAGCAATAATTAAAAAACATAAGAAAAAAATATTTTACACATTAGGAATATTAATTTTTATTATTGGAATTTATTTTATTTTTTTCAAAAAAGACACTTCTTCAGAATTAGAATATGATGTAGAAAAAGTAATTAAAGGAAATATTCAAGTAGCTATTTCTGTTGATGGTAGTATCATTTTCGATACTTGGAATATGGAGTTTCTTAACCCCGGAACAGTAGAAAATATTTATGTAAATTTAGGAGATATAGTAAATAAAAATAAAGTTTTAGCTAGTTCAGATTCTAGTTATGAAGATAATAAAATTGCACAATCAAAAGCTGATTTAGAATCGAGCAGATTAAATTCCGAAAGACTATCCGAAGAGGGAGTTGATTATAAAATTAAAAAAGATTCTTATAAAGCAGCCAAAGAAAAAGAAGATAATGAAGATGATTTATATGATAAATACGTAGAATTATACGGAAAAGATTCTTCACAAGCACTTGCTCAGAAAACTAAAAAAGATTCCGCTGAGGCTGATATAAAAAATGCCAAAAAACAACTTGAACAAGTTGAAGAAAGTTATCAAAATTCTAAATATCAACTTGAAAAAAGCCAAGCATCTTATGTCGCATCCAAAGAAGCTTATGATAAATATGAAATAACTTCTCCAGTTGATAATGTTTTAGTAGCTCAAATTAATGGAACAATTGGAAGTGTAGTTGGCGGGGATAAAACGTCCAGCGAACCATTTATTGTTTTAGTAGATCCAGAAAGTTTTTGGTTTGAGTCTTATGTTGAGGATGTCGAAGCTTTGCAAATAGAATCAGGAATGAAAACATATGTTGAATTAGACGCTTATCCCGATCAACAATTCGAAGGAGAAGTAATTTTTGTTTCACCAGTAGCTGAATTAGATTCCAATGATTTAGCGAGTTATAAAGTTATTATTTCTGTTAAAGAAATAGATGAAAAGTTTTTAAGCGATATGGCAGGAAGTGCTGATTTAATATCAAAAGAAGTCCGAGATGTTTTAATTATTTCTAGTGAGGCAGTTCGTGATAAAGGTGGTAAAAAAATTGTAATTGTAAAAACAGAAAATGGATTTGAAAATAGAGAAGTGACAACCGGATTCACCAATTTAAAAGAAGTCGAGATAAAATCTGGATTAAAAGTTGGTGAGGAAGTAATTATTGTAAAATAGTTTTTTATGAAAAATATTATTTCACTTAAAAAAATACACAAAGGTTATCAATTGGGAAAAACTTTTGTACCAATTATTAAGGGAGTAGATGTTGAAATTAAAAGTGGAGAGTTCGTTGTTTTGATGGGTCCATCTGGTTCAGGTAAAACAACTTTACTAAATGTTTTAGGTTGTTTAGATACGCCTGAAGAGGGAGATTATTTTTTAGACAATAACAATGTTGCCAATCTTGATGAGGACGAGTTAGCTTCAATTAGGAATAAATATCTAGGTTTTGTATTCCAAAGTTTTAATCTTATTCCTGATTTAACTGTTTTAGAAAATGTTTCTTTGCCTAGTTTCTACGCAGGAAATGAAAGTATTCCTAAAGCTAAAGAAATTTTAAAAAAAATTGGATTAGAAAAAAGATTACATCATCGTCCTAATGAACTTTCTGGCGGACAGAAACAGAGAGTGGCGATTGCTCGGGCACTTATTAATGATCCGGAAGTTATTTTAGCGGATGAGCCAACTGGAAATTTGGATAGTAAATCTGGTCAGGAAGTCATGGCTATATTTAAGGAACTTAATGAATCAGGGAAGACGATTATTTTGGTTACGCATGATGATTATACGGCTAGTTTTGCTTCTCGTCGAATAAATTTAAAAGACGGATTAATTGCATAAAGTTTGTTATTTTTATTTTTTTGAAAGCAGATGATTTTTATTGTCTGCTTTTTCTTTTCAAGAGTTTTTATTTTTGGTAGAATAAAAACAGATTTATAAATGTAAAAATAAAATATAAATGATAAAAAAAGGAATTATAAAAATAACTGATAATTATACATCTTTGATTTTGAATTTTAATTTTGAGCTTAATGCAATTCCTTTTAATAAAGAGCAAATTATAGAAAAAGAATGTAGTATATTTGAAAATGAAAAATTACACTTAATACTAAGTGAAAACAAAAAACTAAAAATACAAATAGATTTAAAAGAAAAAAATTTGAATCTACTGTATAAAATAGCTGTTGTAATTTCATATATTTTAGGTCAGGAGATACACTTATTTTACAGATATGAAAATCATCCATCTTATAATAGTATTTTTTTTAATTTAAATTCTAAAAATAAATATATTTTGAAAAAATTTATTCATGATCCCAAAAATATTATTTTAAAATTTTTGGATATTTTAGAAAATAATTACATCGTTAAAACTCTATTAATATCAATGTTACAGTTAGGCAGTATAAGTTATATAGATATAGTTTTTGTTCAGGAATATGTGTTATTTGAGAAAGTGGTGAATAATTTTTGTGAGAAAAATATAAATGGTAAACATTTTGAAAAAAGTTCTGATGAATATAAATTGCTTGAAGAATTTTGTATTTGCATAAATGATCTTTTAAATAATAATTATAAAAAATTAAATTTTCCAGAGAATAAATTTAAGGCAAATATTCTAAATGACAAAGGCTCTCCAATAAAAAATAAAATGAATTATTTTTTGGATAATTTTAAAAAAGGTATTTTTTCTGCTTATAAAAGTAACATTAATGATTGGAACAAGATGCGTCAAATAATTCATGGAAAAAATATTATTTTAAGTAGCGATAAACATTTAGATAAGACAAGAGAGATGAATAATTTATTATTAGAAATATTGTATTTTGAAATAGAAAAAGAATTAAAAAAATAAAAGCTCATGCGGCGAGCACAATTTAATTTATAAAAAAACATAAAAATTAAAAACAAAAATATGAAAATAATATTCCACGGTGCAGCCCGAGAAGTCGGAAAAAGCTGTATCGAAATACAAAGCCAAGGACAAAGATACCTACTCGATTCAGGAGTAAAATTCATCCAAGGCGGAGTCGAATATCCAGAATTCCTAAACGACATTTCAGACATCGACGCAGTTTTCCTTTCCCACGCCCACATGGATCACTCAGGAGCATTACCATTTTTCGAACCCAACAACCTAACATGCCAAATATATTCCACCGAATTAAC
>JAGLWU010000030.1 GCA_023133275.1 Candidatus Moraniibacteriota bacterium | reverse complement strand
GGCTTTAAATTGTTGAATTCAAGTGGTCCACAAATACAGTTCTTATAAACACCAATTTCTGGAGTTTGTTGATAATCACACCTTTTCAACCACTTTTCACCCCCTCATCTTTACTGTTAAAAATCTCTGAGCGTTGACGACTTACAATAAACGGTTGTCCATGCGGATTACTATAAGCGACTGTAAATAACATAATGAATTCTCCTTTTAATTTAAAAGTTATTTATTAAACTCCTTAATTCCCACTAAAAATTTAACAAAAGCAAAGGAAGTCACAAAATCTTACAAAGAACAACTCATCATTTGACGATAACATATCATACACCCAAATAACAATCTTGTCAACCACAATTCAAAAAAACAAATATGCTATAATAAACCCATGAATAACCCACCACAAACCGATTACACATTCTTCCGAACATTAACCATAATGTTACTAACTTTCCTATGGACAGCCTTCCTCCTCACCCTAATGTCAATCTTCTACACCTCAGCACTCTGGACAATTTGGCTAACAATAAACATATTCCTATTCTACAAAAAAATACTCCCATTTCCAAAACCCAGCCGAGAATTAAAATTATACATCCTCATCGCCTTAATCTTTTCCAGTTTAATCGCAACATTCACCGAGCCAACCATTTTTGCAGGGCGAGATCAAGGTTCCATCGCCGAAGCATCTTTGAGATTAGAAAAAAATCACACTTTAATTTTCCAAACACCAGCCACAGAAACCTTTTTCGAAATTTACAAAACTGAAGACGCTCAATTCTATGGACAAGGAGAAGCTTTAAATTTCCCCGGATTTCACTACTTAGCCGACGGTTCTTTAATCACCCAATTTCCACTACCCTACATTAGTTTCCTCGCTGGCTTCACAGGAATTTTCAAACTGAACGGATTTATCGTCGCTAATTTTATTTTAACTTTCTTTTTTGTATTAGCTTTAGGTATTTTAGTCAGATATTTACTAACTCACGAATACGCCGTAATTTTTTTAATATTACTCACGACATCTTTTTCAATCAGTTTTTTTGCCAAATTTACTTTGAGCGAAAATTTAGCAGGAACATTAATTTGGATTTCCGCCGTTTTATTTTTACGTGTCAAAGACCATGTCAGCAATAAAAATTATTTTGCTTTTTTTCTTACAATTTCAATTTTACCATTTATCCGAATTGAAGGAATTTGGTTTTTCGCAATTTTCCTTTTCATGTTTTTTAAAAATAAGGAAAGAAGACAATTTATCACTGAACAAACTATTTGGCATAAATTAATCATGCCGTTAAGTATTTTATTTTGTATCGGAATCGCTTCATTTATAATGAGTACACCTTTTTACGTAACCATGGTAAAAGTATTTTTAAAAGCAATTGATCCAATTTTAACAAAAATAGGAATCACCGAATTAAACGATAATTTAATAAATCAAAAATCTAAATCATCAACTAGCAACTTTAATTTTTTATTAAATGTTTACACAATTTACGGATTATTTTTCCCACTAATTTTAACTTCTCTAATGAGTTTCAAAGCCGCTTTAAATAAAAAATATCGCTTTCTTCTTTTACCAATCGGGATTACATTACCCTTATTTATTTATTACGCAAATCCGCAAATCAGCTTGGATCATCCGTGGTTATTACGTCGTTTTAGTTTTGCCTTAATTCCAGCTACTTTAATTGTCAGTGTCATTTTCATCGCCACCATTCACAAAACAAAATTTTTATTCACAAAATATATTTTAATTTTTCTTTTGCTAATTACAAATTTATCAAGCACAGTAATATTTTTCACTTACCGAGAAAATATCGGATTACAAGAACAAGTCCACGAATTTGCCAAACAGTTTAATGAAAATGATTTAATTTTAATTGATGAAAATGCAACTGGAAGTAACTGGTCAATGATCACTACTCCTTTAAATTTACTGGAGAATAAAAATGCTGTTTACTTTTTCAATCCTGAAGATTTTGCAAAATTGAATACAGAAAAATTTGATCGTGTGTTTTTAGTTACTTCTGATGAAAATGAAAAGCGTTACAGAGATGTTTTACAATTTCAAATGTTGTATTATAATGATTATACTTTCACGACTAATCAATTAAAGATTGCTGAAAGAAAAATAATACCAGTAATTTTGCCAGAAAATGAAAATTTAATAATCACCGGAAAAATTTATGAATTAAAGAAATAAAAAGTGCTCGCCGCACGGACTTTAACACATTAAATTATAAAAAATGTACAAATATCACAAAATTCTTGAAGAGCCTCATCATAAGTATAAAATAATAGATTTCCGTTATTATTGTGATTCTAGTATTAGTATTATTGATCATTTCATTGATTTGAAATTAAAAAAAGATAGCACAATTAGGAATTTAAGATTTATTGCACCAAGAAATATCTCTTTGGAAAAAGGATTTCCTAATATTTCTGGTTTTGCAATACTTAATATAAAAGATAGTCAATTAGAGGGTGTTTCTTTAGAAGTTATGAACGATGAACCTGAATATGGTGAATTAAATTTTTATGCAAAAAATGTTATAGATTTAAATAAAGAAGAAAATAAATATTTATTAAAAATTTGAAAAATATGAATTTACATTTAACAAAAAAACAAAGTTCGCTTTACAAAAAACTACGAATAATACTTTTCCTATTCGCCACATTAGGCTTAATTTACTTCGCCAAAGAATTACTCTTCCCCACTTACATATTCAACTATTTCAAAAACAGCAACTCCCTAGCCAACACCGTTACCAAGCCCTATTTAACAAACAAAGGAACAACTTTCGACGTTTCAGCTTTCGGAGAATTCGACAAAGCTAAAGTAATCATAAAATTAGACAGCCAAGCCGAAAAACTGCCCGAAAAAACACAACTCAAAATTCGAAAATCCTACAACGCCTTTCTCTCACCAATCAGCCAAGACTCCTCCACCTTTCCAGAAATAACAACTTATCAAATTGAAGGAAATTATTATCTTTTAAAAGACGATTCACTTTATTCATTTATAAGCGAAGAAGCATTTCAATCTTACAAAAATAAAAGTCATACCGCCGACGGAAACTCAAAATTACTTGAAAAATATCCAAAATCAAAAGAAAAAATAGGTTTTGCCGATGGCTCATTAATAGCTGTAAAAGATGATGGTGCTTATGTTATTGAAAATGGAAAAAGACACGCCATTGACGGAACTTTAACTCAACGTGCTTTTGGATTTGACAGAGCTGACGACACAATTTATGAAACTTATGTAAATCGTGAAGAATTAAATGTCCACAAAAAAGCCAGCATGTTTAATATGCAAGACAAACATCCTAACGGAACTTTATTTTATGCCACCGACACCGACAAATATTATTTATATCAAAATGATACACTTTACGAAATTGAAAAACCTGATGCAAAACTTATCATTCCAGTGAATAATGCTAGTCGAGAAATTTTTGCCGATTGTATTTTGAATAAAGGCTTGACTTTAAAATATACTTGCACAATCGATTTAGAAAATATCAGTGAATTTGAAGGAAATTTTTATGAATTTTCTGTGATTGACATTCCTGAGCTAAATACTAAATCGATCAAAATTAAACTTTCTCAAAAAACCACCAGACAGAATTTTTATGATAGAATTAATGAAGTTAAAAAAGGCTTGACTACACAATACGGAAATTAAAACAGTGTTCGTGGCACGGGCTTTTCTGAAATTTTAAAATTTACTGTTATTCTGAACGTAGTAAATTTATCGCAGATGAATTTATGAAGTGAAGAATCCCCTAAGGAAAAATATAAAACTCTCAGTTTATATCTAATCTAAAAATCTAACGTATTAATAATCTAAAAACTAAATTTATATGAAAAAAATAATAAAAATTTTAAGCAGTCCAATAACTTATCGACTTTCATTAGACGTTTTAGCAATTCTGTTATTTATTTTCCTAGGATTTATCGCTGGGGAAATTATTTTACCAGGAATTTTAGGTAATTATATTTCGCTTGGTGAACTCACGGGAGTTTTGTTTGTAATGATTGGAATAATTACGATCCTCGCTCGTGAGCAAGAAATTTCATTTGATTATAAAATTATTAATAGGTATTTTTTTATTTTTGGTTGTACTGTTGTTACATCTTTAACCTTTGTTTCACTTTTAAAATTTGGTATAATTATTGATTTATTCTTAACTGCTATTTCTACGACATTATTCGTTCTAATTCACAAATACTTTTTTGAAGAGTTGGAGAAAAATTAAATTAATATTACAAACATGAAAAATATCTTGTACATGGCAACTTCTTTAAATGGTTACATTGCCAAAAAAAATAATGAAACTCCTTGGTCAGAATCAGAATGGAAAAGCTACTCAAAAATAGTAAAATCCATCGGAAATATAATAATTAGATGGAATACTTATAAAATAATGAAAGAAAGTGATGAATTTAATTCTATAAATAATCCACTAACTATCATTTTAACCAATCAAAAATTACCGCCTAAAAATAATTTTATATTTGTTAATTCACCTACTAAAGCATTAGATATATTAAAAGAAAAAGGTTTTAAAAAAGTGTTGATTTCTGGTGGCAAAAAATTGAACACTTCTTTTCTAAAGAAAAATTTAATCGATGAAATTTATATCGATGTTGAACCATTTATTTTTGGAAAAGGAATTAAACTTTTTTCTGAAGTTGCTATTTATAAAAATTTAGAATTATTAGAAACAAAACTACTTTCAAAAAATACTATTCAACTACATTATAAAGTTAGCAAAGATTAATTTTATATATCAAAACTCAATCCTATCTCCAGCCTCAATCCCAAACTCTTCAACTACTCCAGAGTCCAATTCCAAAACTGAATTACTTTCAACATTAGGATTATAAATAGTCTCAGGCGTTTCATAAGAAACATTTTTTTCAATAAAAACAATCTCACTATCCCTAATCCACAAAATATCAATATCAAATTTCATATCCTTCATCCAAAAACCATGCCGACCAACTTTATCAAAAATAAACAACATTCCACAATTCTCACATAAATTATCCCTTTTACCTAATCCTACTTGCCTTTTCAAATTATCATCAACAACCTCAACAAAAAATTCAACATTATTTATTTTAATTTTATCGCCATAACTCACGCTCTTCGGTGAAAAATAAAAAATACCAAAAATAATAAGAATAATTAAAGTAACCAACAGAATTATTTTATAAAAATTTTTATTAATTTTTATCATATGCCTTTAAATTATTAACCAAATTATTCATAAAAAAACAGAAAATGAAAATTGTCAGCGAAAAAATAATAAAAGTAAATAATTTGCCAATTGAATGAGTAAAGAGTGCCGCTATCGAC
Organism: Candidatus Moraniibacteriota bacterium; assembly: GCA_023133275.1. GTDB lineage: Bacteria > Patescibacteriota > Minisyncoccia > Moranbacterales > JAGLWU01. The sequence goes on along the minus strand of JAGLWU010000030.1, from coordinate 1,055 downwards.
CCAATCGCCGTAATTGAATAATAAAAAATAACAACTTTTTTATGCGACCAGCCTATTTGAATTAGTCGATGGTGTAAATGCTTAGTATCTGCCTGAAAAAATGATTGTTTATTTTTCCAACGTTGCCAAATAACAAAAAGTGCATCCGTCAACGGCACAATCAAAACTAAAAGAGTTGCACCAATTTTAGCACCTGCAAAAATTGCTAAAAGTGCAATTAAATAACCTAGAGAGAAAGAACCTCCACTTCCCGCAAAAATTTTAGCTGGCGGAAAATTGAAAACCATAAATCCCAAGACACTTCCTGCCAATGCAATTGAAATAATCGATAACGGTGGTTGATTCACGTCTGGTCGCAATGAAAGAAATAATAAAACAATCGAAGCTAGAAAAATTATACCACCCATTAATCCATCAATGCCATCGCTCCAATTTACTGCATTCATAATTACTAAAACCCAAACTAAAGTAAAAATAAAACTTAAAAATAGATTGAATAAAATAATACCTCCAAAAGGACTAGCGATAAATTCAATTTGAACACCAAAATGAAAAATTAAAGAAATTATTAAAACTTGAAAAAAAAGTTGCACTTTCCAATTTAACTCCCAAATGTCATCAATTAAACCAAAGAATAAAACTATCATTGCACCGCTAAGTATCACAAAAGTTTTTTGATCAAAAACTATACCTTGATTCAAAAGAAGAGTTAAGACAAAAGATAAAATAATCGCTATCCCACCGAAACGTGAAATATTTTTATTTTTGTGAATATGTCTTGAATCTGTTCTGGTATTTTTACTTGAAAAAATGTTAAAAGATTTTTTTTTAAAAAGAAAAATTAAAATTAAGCAAAATATTATTGAAAAGAAAAAAGAAATTACAAATGGCAATCCGTAAAATTTAAACATAATAATAATTTAATTATTTGTTAATTTAAAAAATTAATATTCACCCGCATATTTCTAGTTTATCATTTTGAAAATTTTTTTATTCAAAAAGAAATTAAAATTCTTTAAGATTTATTTTAATAAAATCATCAATTTACAAATCAT
>JAGLWU010000003.1 GCA_023133275.1 Candidatus Moraniibacteriota bacterium | reverse complement strand
GCGTTATTTTGTTGAATGTAGCTTTATCTCTTTTCAAGTAAGCGACATAAGAATCCTTTATTGGAAAAAGTTCTAATTTTAAAAGATTTTCAATAAGTTTTGTATTATCTTTTTTATCAAAAGAATTTTCAATTTTTTTCCACAAATCTTGGTTTAAATCTCTAATTCCATTTGGAATTGTCGGGTATACAGAAAAAAGATCATCAAGATAATTTTTTTGATTAGCATATTCAATGCTAAGCTCTGTCCAATAATTCATAATTTTAAATTTAGTTTACTAATGATTTTGTTAATTATATTCTACCTTAAAAACAGTTTAAAAACAAAACTTTTTTGACTTTTCACTCTACGCATGCTATAATAAATTCAGAAATAAATAAAGGGTGCTACCATTTTTTTGGTTGCACTTTTTTCTTTTTCAAAAAATAGAATAGCATTACGTTTCTACAAAATAAAAACAAAAAACATGCAAAAACAAATCAAAACATTAGAAAAAATAAACAAACTTATCCGATATTGGATTTTAGAAATGACCACTCGAGCAGGCTCAGGACATCCAACATCCTCTCTTTCTGCTGTAGAATTAATGACAACTTTAATGTTTTCCGGAGTTTTCAAATTCAATATTCAAGATAAAAACAATCCAAATAATGATAGATTAATTTTTTCCAAAGGACATGCCTCACCACTTTTTTATTCTTTGTGGGTGGTGGCGAATGGAATTCCAGCGGAGGAGCTAGAAACTTATCGGCAATTTGGAAGTCGATTAGAAGGACACCCAACTATGAAATTTCCGTTTACTGAGGTAGCAACAGGTTCTTTGGGACAAGGACTTTCAGTAGGTTTGGGTATGGCTTTAGCATCAAAAAAATTAGAAAAAACTAATGCACGAACTTTTGTACTTTTAGGAGATAGTGAAATGGCAGAAGGTCAAGTTTGGGAGGCAATGGAAATTGCTAGTTATTATAAATTGAATAATTTAATTGGAATTATAGATGTAAATCGGTTGGGTCAGCGTGGGGAAACGATGTTAGGTCATGATGTGGAGACTTATAAAAATCGTGTGGAATCATTTGGCTGGAATGCTGTTATTGTTGATGGGCATAATAGTGAAGAAATTTTTTCAGCTTTTCAAAATATTGATAACAGCTCAGATAAACCAACGATGATTATTGCTAAAGCTATTAAAGGTAAAGGAGTTTCTTTTATTGAAGACCAAAATGATTGGCATGGAAAAGTTTTGAATTCGAATGAGTTTGAAAAAGCAAAAGAAGAACTTGGTGAAATTGATTTTGAAATTCGTGGGGAAATTAGTTTACCTGAAGTTGAAAATGTTTCAAAACAATTTGAAAAAACAGTTATTACAGAAAATTTAAAGAATGATGAAAATCTTGATGAGATTGCTACGTCGCACTCTGAGGTTGAAAATTTTCAACTTCTACATGATGACACGAATTTTAAAATTGGTGATTTAGTGGCGACTCGAGATGCTTACGGAACTGGTTTAGTTAAACTTATGCAGGAGGATAAAAAAGTAATTGTTTTAGATGCAGAGACGAGCAATTCTACTCGAGCAGATAAAGCGAAAAAAGTTTTTCCAGAGCGTTTTTTTGAAATGTTTATTGCGGAACAGAATATGGCAAGCGTGGCGTCGGGTTTGGCGGCGAGAGGTTATAAACCTTTTGTTTCTAGTTTTGCGGCTTTTTTAACTCGGGCTCACGGTCAAATTAGGATGGCAAATTTGTCTGATCAGAATTTAGTTTTTGTGGGATCACATGCTGGTGTTTCGATTGGTGAGGATGGCAGTTCTCAGATGGGGTTAGAAGACATTGCGATTTTCCGTTCTCTTTTAAATAGCACAGTTTTGTATCCGTCAGACGCAGTTTCGACGGAAAAATTAATTAAGCAAGCTAGCGGAAATAAAAATGTTACTTACATTCGAACGACACGAGAAAAAACTTCAGTTTTGTATAATTCAGATGAGGAGTTTCAGATTGGTGGAAGTAAAATTTTGCGGAAAAGTGATAATGATAAAATTACTGTTGCTACGGCAGGGATTACTTTGTTCGAAACTTTGAAAGCGTATGATATACTAAAGGAGCGAGGGATTATGATTCGAGTGATTGATTTGTATTCGATTAAACCGATTGATGTAAAAACGCTTTCTCAGGCAATTAAAGAAACTGGGAATATTTTGACGGTTGAGGATCATTATCAGGAGGGTGGAATTGGTGAAGCTGTACGGAGTGCTTTGAGTAATTATGTAGATACGCGATTAATCGTGTCTGTACATTCTTTGTTTGTGAATAAAATGCCTCAGAGTGGTAAAATTGAAGAGTTGTTGGCGTATGAGGGGATTGATTGTGATGCGATTGTTGAAAAGGTTGAGGATTTTTTGACTTTATAAATTTAATAAATTAATTTAAATAAATATGAAAAAAACGGTTTTGACAGTGGTTTTTAGTGTAATGCTTACTGCAATAGTTTTGGGAGGGATTTTTATTTTTTGGCAGATGAGTCAAGATAAGTCTTTAGATAAAGAGGTTGATATTCAGAAAGGTGTTGATGAGATGGTGAAAGATCAAGAAAAAGAATTTGTTAAGTCTGAGGTTATTTCTGAGACAAAACAAGAGAGCTTAGATGAAAAAAATAATGTAGAAGATTTATGCAATGCACAACCCACTCCAATAGAAATTGGAAGCGACATTTATCCTATTGATGAAAAATACAAAAATATTCAATTTTTAGGACAGATATTTACAGCTTACGATTGTGGAGAAGATAGAATTAATAAAATTTTTGGAGTTAATGATGGTGTTTATGCGATGGGTTCTACCATTTGGTTAAGAGAGGATCCGACTGACTCTTTAATAAAAGTTTTTAAAGAATTAAATTTTTCTTGTGGTGAGGAGAAAATTTATGAAAATAATTGTAAAAAGTGGCAATTAGAGGAATATATTAAGGTGGATGAAATTATGAAACTAGAGCCTTATTATGAAAGTTTTGAGGCAGATGATTGTATACATTGTGGTTAATCAAAAAATAAATAATAAATAATAATTAAAATAAAAAAGTATGAGACAAAAAGAGGAAATGAAGTTGAACGTGGCAGGTAAAGAAATAAGCGTGCCAATCGGTCGGCAGTTAGAGTTTTTAGACGCAGGAAAAATGATTAGCAAAGAAGAATACACTCACGGACTTTCTTGGAGAATACTAAAAATCCAGTCAGAGTTTGTAAAAGGACACGACTTTTTAGGAAAATTTGGAAAATCAGTTAGTATTTTTGGAAGTGCAAGAAATGGTTTCGACGATGTAGTTTACCAAGAAACCGAAAAAGTAGCAAAACAATTGGCGGATGATGGCTTTGCAATTTTTACAGGAGGTGGACCTGGAATTATGGAGGCAGCTAATAAAGGAGCAAGTCAATCAGAAAATGGAAAAAGTGTGGGTATAAATATAAATTTACCTGGACATGAAGGCGAAGGGTTAACAGAACGACGAAATCAATATATTGATGAAGCAGAATCTTTCGATTTTTTCTTTTCTCGAAAAGTTATCCTTTCTTTCGCAGCTCAATTTTACGTTTTTTTACCGGGTGGATTTGGAACTTTAGATGAGTTATTTGAAATGTTAACTCTAATTCAAACAGGGAAAACTAGTCCAATTCCAGTTATTTTAGTAAATAAAGAATACTGGTCTCCATTGGTTGAGTGGATTAAAAATACAATGTATGAAAAGAATAAAGCTATCTCAAAAGAGGATTTAGATCTTTTCCACTTGGTGGATAATGCAGACGAGGCTTGTCAGTTTATTCAAGGATGTGCAGTTAATATTAAATAGATTTTAGACAAGGGGTTATAAACCCCTTGTTCATAAATTTTTTTATATTGCAATTTATTAAAATTGCTGGTTACTGATGACTAGTTGCTAATTACCAAAAAACATGTCAGCTCAAAAAACAGTTATAAAAACAACTGGAGATGTGCAGTCTTTTTCAACAGATAAGTTGAGAAAGTCTTTGCGTCTTTCAGGTGCGTCAAAAAAAATTGCGGATAAAATTGTTAAAACTATTGAAAGTGAATATATTTTTAAAACGACAAAAGATATTCATAAACACGCTTTCGATTTACTGAAAGAAAAATATCGTCCAGTGGCGGCTCGATATAATTTGAAGCGAGCGATAATTCAATTGGGTCCGACAGGTTATCCGTTTGAGCAATTTGTGGCGAGGTTGCTTAATGCGAAAGGTTATTGGACTAAAACGGGAAAAATAATGAAAGGAATGTGTGTTAGTCATGAAGTTGATGTTTTGGCGAAAAAAGGTGATCGGCATTTTATTTTTGAATGTAAATTTCATAATAAATTAGGGATTAAAAGTGATGTTCAAGTGGCGCTTTACATGAAAGCTCGTTATGATGATATTTTAGCGAGATGGGAGAGGCTTGAAAAGGATCGTCTAAAAAAGCATTTGCATAGAGCTTGGATTGTTACGAATACGGAATTTACTTCGCAAGCTCGGGATTATGCAAAATGTGCGGGGATTAGGTTAATGTCTTGGGAATATCCTAAAAATGAGGGATTGGTTAATTTAATTGATGAGACGGGTTTGCATCCGATTACGGCGGTTACGAGTTTGACGAAAAAGCAGAAGGATTATTTGGTTACACATGGTTTGTTGTTGTGTAATGAGGTGGAGGAGAAGAAGTCTGTTTTGAATAAGGCAGGGATTTATGGTAGTAAGTTGGAGAGGGTTATGCGGGAAGCGGAAGCGATTCATTCTTTGAAAGAGAAAGTGTAGTTTTTTAGACTGCGTTTTTTTAAATTTTCATTGTTAATAAATCTTTGGCTAATATCGTGTTAGAAAATATTTTTTTAGTTTCTTTTAATCTAGTATTTTTTGATGATATTGGATAGAGATGGGTTAAAATTAACTTTTTAACATTTGCTTGTTTGGCAATTTCACCACATTCTTTTGGGATTAGATGTCCTTTAAATTTCATATTATTTGGAAATGAACATTCTATTAATAATAAATGACATTCTTTGGCGAATTTTATTAAATTAATATCATAATCACAATCACCAGTTATAACAATTGATTTTTCTTTTTCTATAAATCTATATGCAATACTTTCATTGTTGTGAATAGTTTTTGCACATTTTATTTTTAAGTTTCCAATAGTCAAGCTTCTTTTTATTTCCCCGAATTCAAACCCCGAAGCCC
>JAGLWU010000029.1 GCA_023133275.1 Candidatus Moraniibacteriota bacterium | reverse complement strand
AATCCAGTTTTCGAAAATGTATCAGCTGGAGTTCAAGTTTTCGGACTCAAAATGGGCGACGTCGAGTTTCTTGATGTTCGTCCGAAAGTAGTTTTTAACTTGGGAGATGGTTTTCCATTGTTCTTCATCAACGGAAACCATCGACTCCAACACGGTGAAATTAAGAATGGATTTATGACAGGAGTGGCATTCTCCTTCTAATTCGTTTTATTCTTGTTTTTTAAAGCGAATCCTCGCACAACTGAAGCCGGCAAACTCGCAAGAGAATGTCGGCTTTAAAATTTTCCAAAATCCTAAACAAGCACAAGCAAAACTAAAATACCAACCCCGCCCAACAACTTTTTTACATAATCAATCAGAGACTTATTCTTCTCATATTTCATATTCTTCGGACCAATCAACGCCACAATCCCCTTTTCACCATCCTGCTCATACTGACTAACCACCATCGAATAATTTTTTGTCTTGCTAATCGGATTATCTTCACCAATAAAAATTCTCGTCTCACCATTAGACAATTCCTTCATCAAATCATCGCAACGCTCATCAATATAATCCAAACTCTCCGCCAACACGCAAATATCATCCAACTCTTCAGTATCAACATCACTCAATAAAGCCTTCAAACCACATTCAGAAAAATCATTATTCTGAGGCACACCACTAATCGCTACATAACCACTCAGAGAAGAAAGTAATTTTGCCGTCGTTCGTGTCAATCGAGTATTTTGTGCTTTCAATTGTAACAACTCTTTTTGTAAAGACTGTTGCTCTTTTTTAGAAAGTTCTCGATCAGGCATAATTTCCTCAACAAAAAAACGATACCCTTCATCAGTCGGTATTCGTCCCGCACTCGTATGTGGTTGATAGAGTAAACCTTCTTTTTCTAAATTTACCATATCCGCCCGCAGAGTCGCCGTCGAAACATTAAAATTATATTTATCAACCAAAACACCTGAACCAACAGGTAGTCCAGTTTTTGTATATTCTTCAATCACAGCTGTTAATATTTTTTGTTGACGCTCGTTCATATTTTCATTTTATAATAAGTTTAATGCTTGAGTCAATTAAATTCTTAATTAACCCAAATAACCGAGATATCCGATTCTACCGACTTAAAATCTTTATCATTAGTTGCAAGTGGCATATTTTCAATTTTAGAAATGCAAGCATAAACTAAATCAGCACCTCTCAATCTATTAAACTTATTAAACAAATCTAGGTTGTCACATTTTTTTATTAAATCATAAGTAATATCATATTTTCTAACACTTTCCATATAAAGCTCTTTGTATTTTTTTCTATTACGAGATTGTGTTGCTTGAAACTCAAAATATGCGATTGATGGAATATAAAAAATACTATTTTCCTTATTATTTTCATAAAAAGAATAACATGCCAAATGATTTGCATCATCTGAATTAACACCGCTAATTAATATTAGCATCTAAAAGAATTTTATTACTCTTCATATAATTTCATCTAATAAAAAATCCCGCTCAAAAAAACTGAGAGAGATTTAAAATGTGGGCGATCGGGGACTTGAACCTCGGACCTCGTCATTATCAGTGACGCGCTCTAACCAGCTGAGCTAATCGCCCTTACTCAAATAGTTGAAAGTAAAATGTAAAATAACAAATCTTAAAACTTTTAAACTTTCAATTAAATGTTACAATGCAACATTCTTATTCACTACTTTCTACTATAAAAATGTGGACCGGACAGGACTTGAACCCGCTGCCTTCTCAGTGCAAGTGAGATGCTCTACCAGATGAGCTACCGGCCCCTATAAAAATTAAAATAAAAAATCTTAGAATAACTTAAAACAATTATTTCCACTACAAGATCAATTATAACAAACTTTTAAAATAAATCAAGGGGTTGATTTATATTTATTTTCATGTACAATAAATATTGTTATCGTAAAAATATGGCCCGTTCGTCTAATGGTTAGGACGCCAGGTTTTCATCCTGGAAATAGGGGTTCGATTCCCCTACGGGCTACACGTTTAAAAAAACACTTTTATTAGTACTTTTTATTTTTAAATAAAAGAACCTTATTCTATTTTCCTTTTGTAAAATTCTACTATAAAACAAACTCTAGGTATTTATCTGTAAGTATATCTAGTTTTCCCTTGAACTATTTAGCGATAGTTCAACTTTTTTTCTTAATGATTTTTTCATTAATTATTTCTTCACGAATACATATTTCTCTACAATCAAGAGTGTGGCACCTATAATAAACTAACCTTGAAATAAAATTAGATTATTTTCATAAAAATTTAAAAAGTATTGATTACTAAATAATAAAGAAGTTATTTTATTTAAAAATATTGTAATAAACAATATATAAAAAATTGGTATTGCTACCAAAATATAGAT
>JAGLWU010000028.1 GCA_023133275.1 Candidatus Moraniibacteriota bacterium | reverse complement strand
GAGGATTTGATTTTTAAGACTGATGATGAGGAGAGGATGAGGATTACTGAGGATGGGTATGTTGAAGTTAAAAATAATGATAATAAATTAACAATAAAAATTCCTGACTCCTATGAAGGGGAGACGATTTTTGAGGTTAATCAAATATCAAATCCAGATCCAGGGAGTATTAATGCAACTAGCTTTGCTTTCATGGAAGGAGATGGTGATAATATTTTAAGAGGATTGGGCAGTTGGACAAACACATTTAATGATTCTGTTGAAACGGCTTATTTTCAAACATCTACACAAGCATTGTCTAGCGATAAAGGAAATGCAGCCTTTTCTTCATTTAGGGGAGCACCCTATAATAGGTTGGTTTATATAGTTAATGATAGACCCTCTTGGAAAACAGGAACTATCTTTACAGATAAATCAAGTCAAATAGAACCACCGACGGGTTATTTTACGGTGAGACAAGAAAATGATACAAGAACTGACTTTATCATTGATTATGATGGAAATTTTGGAATCGGACAATCAACACCAACAGCCCGAACTCACATCAAAGGTTCAACTTCTGACAACTCAGCTTATACTTTAAAAGTTGATGATAGTTCTAATGGGAGTTTGTTTAATGTGAGGAATGATGGATTAGTTTCAACCGTAGGAGCAAGAACAAAAGGCTACATAATAAAAGACACAGATTACACAATAACAAATTCAGACACAGAAATAATAGACGGAGACACAGACGGAGGAATAATCACTTTAACATTACCAGCAACCCCAATAGACGGAATAATATTCACAATCAAAAACACAGGAACAAGTGCAAACAACCTAACAATTGATAGAAACGGAAATAATATTGATGGAGCTGCAACAGATTTAACCGTAACAGATAATGACTCAGTCAGAATTCAATACACTAGTGATGGCTGGAAAATAAGATAATACAAAAGTTTAAAAAACAAAAAAGCCATTTTTACTTTCGATGGCTTTTTTATTTTAGTTGTTTTTTAATTAAATTTTTAGCAAAGTTACTTTTTCCCAATAAATTTCAAAGCAAGACGAACTTTTTCACCAGTATCATCAATGTCTTTCGGAATTTCATTAAGAGCATCTCGAGACTCTGAAATAGAATAACCCATTGATTTCAAAGCGTTGATCACATCCATGTCAGAATTAGATTTATCACTTTCAATATCAATACAATCAACTTTTCCAGAAAGTTCAATGATCAATTTTTCAGCAGTTTTTTTGCCAACACCAGAAACTTGAGTAAGTATGGAAATATCTTTATTGACGATAGCAGTTTTGATAGCTTTTACGTCGGCGAGAGAAAGTAAATTCAAAGCAGCTTTTGGACCAATTCCAGAGACAGAAATTAGTAATTCAAACATTTGTTGATCTTCTTCAGTTAAGAAACCATAAAGTGAAATTTCTTGTTCACGCACGTGGGTGTAAATATGTAAAGTAATTTCTTGATCGACAGAACTTTTTTCGAGAATATAATCATTAGCAAAAACTTTATAGCCAACATTATTAATATTGATTATTAGATTATTGCTTGATTTTGTTATTACAATGCCTTTTAAAAATCCGATCATATAGTTTTAAAATTAGTTTTAAAATAAGGTCTAATTTATTTTTTAAAATTTTTCAATTTAACAAATTATTCCTAAACTTTTTTAATAATAACATATAAATATCATTAATTCTATGATTAAATTTCCGCTACGATTTTTTTGGTGGCTGACATGCTATAAATTTATTAAACTTAAAATTTGATTTAAAATTTAGTGATTCTAAATTTTTTCAAATCTATAATTTATTAAGGTAAAATTATTCCCTTAATTTTTACAAAACTATTTTCGTGTTATAATTAAATTACTATGGATATTATTATCAAAAACAAAAAAAGATTGACGATTTGTAAGAAGCGAACTGATCAAGAAAAAATAAAAAAACAAAGAGAAGAATTAAATAAAAATAATCAAGCTAAATATTCTTTAGATGGAATTGGAAAAAAAATTCCCAGTTCTAGTATTCGTTGTAGCGAACAAATTTCTTTTTTGAATGAAGCGAGGCGATCTTTTAAAAGTCATTGTCATTATTTTTTAGATGAAAAACTAAATAGTAATTTTTCAAAAAAAAGTAATAATAAAAAAATTATCAGTGGTTTTAAATGTTTTCACAACTCTCAAAAATTTTCTTCGTCTAATTATTATTCGGATGTAAATTTTAGTTCAGAAAAAAAATGTTTTTTAAATAGAAAATTTATTGACAATACTATTGATTCTAGTGTAGAACTTGAAAAAAAAGAAAAATCTGATAGTTTAATTTCTTCTATGAAATTGTGGAAATTTTCTTTGGTAGGGGCAATGGTTTTCGGAATGGTTGTCATGGGATTTGTTCATCAGAATTTAGGAGATAATGCTTTTGCTAAAATTGAAAGTAAAGAAGAAATTGTTAAGAAAGAATCAGAGATTAAAGATAATTTATATTTTAGTCAAGTGGAAAATTATAGCTGTGAGGAAATTACAGATGATCAGAAAAAAGATTTAGAACAAAAAATTAGAAAAATGGTTGCGGGTCAGCCGATTGAAAATATGATTCCTTATATTCTTGAGCAGGATTATCATGTGGCGGCTTATTTAATTGCTATTGCTAAAAAAGAAAGTCAGTGGGGAAATAGGGTTCCTGTGTTGAACGGTAAAGATTGTTATAATTATTGGGGTTATAGGGAAAATCGTGATTTGATGGGTTCAGCGGGTCATACTTGTTTTAATAGTCGTAAAGACGCTGTTGAGACGGTGGGTAAAAGATTGGATGATTTGATTTATAAAAGTAAGAAGAGAACCTCGGCTAGTTTGATTGTTTGGAAATGTGGATCGACTTGTGAGGGTCATAGTCAAGCGGGTGTGGATAGTTGGATTGATGTTGTTGATATGTATTATGGGAAATTGGTGAGGTAATTTTTATTTAAGATAATAATTTTATTTATTCCAGGTATTGCTGTGATGATGTTATAAATTTAGATTATTTTTCTTGAATAGAAAATATTGACTACAAAACATTTAAAGTTTTAGAGAGGTTTGATGAACTGAGATTACTCAAAATATAATTATTATAGAGATGTAATTAGTAAATATAATGTAGAGATTAAAATAGTAAACATGTCAGAATGCGAAAAAATAGAAAATCAAAATAAATAAATATTTTCAAAAATTATTTCAAATACCAATTTTATATTTTTTATGGTATAATTCCATTAAAAGAAAAACAAAGAACAAAAATTAAAAAATATGTCTTTATTTAGTAAAAAACCAGATTACTTTTTAGGAATCGATTTCGGTGCCCGCTCAATCAAAGCGGTAGAGTTGGAATTCATAAAAAACAAATCTCGACTAGTAAATTACGGTTGGGTTAATTTAGATGGCACACAAGAAGCAATCGATCTAACTAGTAGTGCCGAAAGCGAAAGGTTACAAGCTGCACTAGCTAGTCTTCTACAAAGTTTTAAGCCAAAATCAAATTCTGTAACAGTTTCCATACCCAGTTTTAACGGACTAGTGCTTATGGTTGACTTTCCAATAATGAGTGAAATTGAATTAGCTGAAGCAATTAAACTTGAATCACGTAAATACATTCCAGCTCCAATGGAAGATGTTAATATTAGTTGGGAAATAGTAAAAAATGCTCAACCTGTTAAGCCTGGTATGATGAAAGTTGTTTTAGTGGCTGCTCCAAAAAGTGAAGTCAATTATTACAATAATCTTTTTTTAGGTGCGGGTATGTCTGTGGATGCTTTAGAATTAGAGCCATTCGCTTTAGTTAGATCTCTAATTGGAAAAGATAAAGGAAAATTTATTATTGTTGATATAGGCGCAAAGACCACATCTCTCAGCTTGATTGAAGGTGGTGCGGTGTATGTTAACCGTAGTTTGAATGTGGGAGGTGTAAATATTACCAATGCTATTTCTTCCAGTTTACAAATTCCTTTTACAGAGGCTTTGCAATTGAAGGAGTCAGGTGAGAATTTTTTTGCAGGAGGTAGAAATATTAATTTTGATTCAATTAAATATATAGCAGGTGAAATAAAAAGAATTGTGAATTCTCGGAATGGAGATACTCTAGATGCTGTAATACTTTGTGGAGGAACAGCTAGATTAACTGGTATTGATGGTGTGTTGAGTCAAATGACAGGCTTGAGGGTGATAATAGGAAATCCATGGAGTCATGTTACTTATGATAGTTCAGTCGCTCAAAATTTAGAACAATCTACAGGTCCTGCTTTTGCAGTAGCAGTCGGTTTAGCTGAACGAGGAATTGAGGAGTTAAAAAGTCAATAAATTATTAAATATTAAATAATAAATATTAGCTTATGGTAAGTTTTAAAAACGAATCAGTAAAACAGCGAATTGAAAAAAAGAGAAAATCACAATCATCTTCATTTGGCGTGATTATTTCCTTTTTAGTTTTAATTGTTGTTGTGGGAGTTTTTGGTGTTATGAAATTTTGGCAATCTTCTTTAGAAGAGGAAATTAAAATTAATAATACTAAAATTGAAAGCATTGATGAAGAATTGAAAGGGCTGATGGTAAGTGAAGAGGCAGATTTTTATAAAAGAATGGATGTAATGAAAAAAAATATTTATAAAAAGCATTCTACAATGGCTGTGTTAATTGAAATTGAAAATCTTGTAGTGCCTAGTGTAGTTTTATTATCATTTAATCATTCAGTAGATAATAGTGGATTGGAGCAAATTATTGCTACTTTTGATGCTGATAAATTTTCTTTCATGGGACAGCAAGTTAAGCAATTTAAAAATAGTGAATTTTTTGATCATGTACGAGTCAGCGATAATAGTAGAGATAATGTAGGTAGACTTGTCTTCACGATTACAGCTAATGTAGTAGATTCGGATTACATTTTATATTCAGAAGAAAATAAACGAAAAGAAATTCAGCAGGAAATTCAACCAGAAATTAAAAAAGAAGTTTCGCAAAAAGAGTCTCAGCTAGTAGAAGAAGATAAGCCAGCGATTACTCAAGAGGAGTCAGTAGAAGAAGTTCAACCAGAAAGTACTCCAGATAATATTCAAACTGAACAAACTTCGAATTAGTTAGTTTTGTATAATAATTTACTAAAATAAAAATATGAATAAAGTTGTTTTGATATTAATAATGATAATTTTGATTATTTATTTTATTGTTGCTCAAGCAGTTCCTTCAGTTCAGACAGTTTTGAAGTTAAAGACTGATCGAGATGACAAGATTGCCGAAGTTCAAGAAACTGAAGAGAAAAAGAACAAATTTAATGCTTTCAAAAAAGGCGTGGAATTACATTCAGACGAATTAAATTTTGTTTCAAATTTTGTACCTAAAGATCCGATCGAAAATGATATTATAAATATTTTTGATCAAAAAGCAAAGGATAATAAAATAAGTCTTTTTAAGATAGATTTCACAGATAAGGCTCCAAAGATAAACAGAAGGGATTCGGCGGCTACAGTAGTTCATTCTTCAGAAGCGAATATTATGTTTACAGGAGAATATGACAACATAAAGAAATTTTTAAATGAGATTTTTTTAATGAATAGATTATACTCATTTGATACATTGCACATAGAAAAGATTGTTGTAAATAAAGCAATAACTGATGAATCGTCAAGTTTAATTGGTGATTTAAATGTGAATATGACTTTTAACTATTCTTACATACCAAAAAATTTATCTATGACATTAGGCGATGTTGCTAATATTAGTGATAAAGCAGATGATAATTATAAATTTGTTAATTTTGTGAAAAATTTAACAACTCAGTTAAAAGAGTTTGAAGTAGCTAATCCTGGTCGTCCAAATCCTTTTTCACCAAAAACTAATTAAGTATTTATATGAATGAAGAAATTAATACAAATATTAATAATGATTCATTAGCAGGAGGTCAATTTCTAGACTTAGAAGATGATTCAGATTCAAAAGAGCAAGAAAATCAAGTTCAGTCTTTTGGTAGCGGTGCGGATGATAATAGTTCTAAAAGTGAACTTGAAATTAGAGCAGAAGAATTGGGTGTAAAACCTTTATCTAAATTGCCAAATAAAATTAAAGCAGAAGCTTTAGGTGTGGTTTCTGAAGAAATAGCTAGAAAAAATAGAATTGGTATTTTTGATAAAGATCGTGAAACATCTATTTTGCACGTGGCAATGATAGATCCGCAAGATATTGATGCTTTAAATATTTTAAGATTCATTGCTCAAAAAGATCGTTTAAATGTAGAAGTTTATTTGACTACTGAGGAGATTTTAGAGGAAATATTTGCTCATTACGGATCGGCGGGAGGAGCAGTTGAAAATGTAGTTCAATCGTTATATGAAGAGGAAGTAAGTCGGGAAGAATCTTCATCCGCTAGAGATATTCAAGCTACTGTGCAGGATACTCCAGTTGCTAAGTTGGTACAAGTTATTATTGATCATGCACTTGAGGGGAGAGCTTCTGATATTCATATTGAACCGATTGATAAGACATATCGAGTGCGTTTTAGGCAGGATGGTATTTTGCATTCATCTTTGAGTTTTCCATTGGAGGTTGGTAAGGCAGTTATTTCACGTATTAAAATTTTATCTAAATTAAAAATTGATGAAAAAAGAAAGCCTCAGGATGGACGTTTTAGAATTGAAGATAATGGTAGTCAGGTGGATTTTCGTGTGTCGTCGTTACCTGTAGTTGAAGGTGAAAAAGTTGTTTTGCGTGTTTTAGAAAAAGATCGTCAATCATTTAATTTAAAGGGATTAGGTTTGATGGGTAGTCAATATGATATTTTTATGGAACGTATTAAAGATCCTTATGCCATGATTCTTATGACCGGTCCAACTGGGTCAGGTAAATCAACAACTCTTTATGCTTTAATTAAAATATTAAATGAAGAAGAGCGAAATATTATTACATTAGAAGATCCAGTAGAATATTTTATTCCTGGCATAAATCAGTCTCAAATAAAACCAGAAATAGGATATACTTTTGCCAGTGGATTACGAAGTATTTTGAGGCAAGATCCGAATGTTATAATGGTAGGTGAAATTCGTGATGGTGAAACGGCAGAATTAGCTATTCATGCAGCTTTGACTGGACATTTAGTTTTTTCTACAGTGCATACTAACAGTGCCGTTGGAGCAATACCACGTTTGATTGATATGGATATTGAACCATTTTTGATAGCTTCAGCAACTAGAGTTATAGCCGCTCAAAGATTAGTTAGAAAAATATGCCCAAATTGTAAAGAAGAAGTTCAAATAGCAGATAAATTTGTTAATAAAATAAAAGAAGAATTAAAGAATATTTCCACTGAAGAAATGGCTAAATATGGGGTGGATATTTCACAAGGTTTAAAATTTCATCGTGGACGTGGTTGCGAAGAATGTAACGGACTTGGCTTAAAAGGTAGGTTGGCTTTGTATGAAGTGATTGAATTAGATGAAGAAATGCAAAATATTATTATCGAAAATGAAGGGAATGTGATAGAATTAGATAAAGTAGCGAGAAGAAAGGGTTACATCACTTTGAAGCAAGATGGTATTATGAAAGTTTTATTAGGAATGACTACCTTAGCTGAATTGGAGAGAGTAACAGAAAGTGGTGATTTCGTGGGCGGAAAAATAGATGAGGTAGCCGATGAAGAATATGAAACAAAATAATATTTATTAATAATCATTTAAATTTTAGTTTTTATGAATAAAGAACAAGCGAGTAAAAAGACAATTTTATTAGTTGAGGATGATATATTTATTGGAGATATTTTTGAGACTAAAATAAGTATTTCTGGTTTTAATGTCGTTAAAGCTGATAATGGTAAACAAGCTATTGAAAAATTGGAGGAAGGTTTAAAGCCAAATTTGATGCTTTTAGATTTGAGAATGCCAGAAATGGATGGTTTCACTGTTTTGGAAAAACTTAATGAGAAGGAAGAATGGAAAGAAATTCCTGTGGTTGTGTTGACAAATTTTTCTGGAGAAGATGATATAGATCGTTGTATGAAAATGGGTGCTAAGGATTATTTGGTTAAGTCTTTTTTCACGCCAGCTGAAGTTATGGAAAAAGTTGAAAAATATATCAGTTAGACGAAATTATAATTATTTATTAAAATTTTTTTAAATATGCAAAGAATAATTATTACAATAAGTATTACTGTTTTAGTAACTACTTTGATTTTAGTGAGTGCCTTTATGTTTTTTCAAAATAAAGAAATTAATATTCAAGAGCGAGTTGAAGAAATTACAGAAACACAAAATGATATTGTAAAAACTGAAATAGTTTCTAATCAAGTAAATAAAGAAATTGAAGAAGAAAAAACTATTGAAAAAGGTGAGAAAAAAGTTTCTATTGTTGTTGAAGGTGATATGAATTATGTTATTTATACTGATGAGAGTGGCGAGGAATTTAAAATTGCTGAAGATGGTGCTTTTAGTAATGTAAGGCTTTCTCCACGAAAAGATTATATTCTTTATGGTGTAACGGGACATGGTGGTTCAGAGATGACTAGTACAATAACTAAAATTTATTCTATTAGTGAGAGCAGACTTGTAGAAGCAAAAGTTAACGGAGAGTTAGACTATAATGCATTTGGGGATGTTAGATTTACAGCTGATCAAAGATATTTATATTATTGCGATATAGGATCTTATTTCGGTGGAAAAATTTCTAGTGCGGGTGTTTATGAAATGAAAGATAATGAAGCAAAATTAGTTTTTGATATTTTTGGAGACATTGATGAATTAACTGGTACAACAGAAAATTATGCTGGTTATATGGAGAAAGGATGTTCGCATAGTGAATTTGAAAATAATATTGAATTTACTATAGAATGTGAGGATGATATGTGTAAATCAAAAAAATTATATGAAGTAATTGAATATAAATTAAAATAAAAAATAAAAATTATATAAAAATAAATATGCAATTTCAAAATATCGAAAACAATCAGTCGAATGAGGCTGAAAATAAAATAAACAGTTTATTACAATTTGCAGTTAATCAAAAAGCTTCAGATTTACATTTAGCAGTAGGTCGTCATCCAACCGTTCGTATTGATGGTTCTTTAATTCCGTTAGAACAAGAAATTGTTTTGACTCCGGAAGTTACAGTTTCAATTGCAAATTTTTTAATGTCTGAGAGAAATAAATCAGAATTTAAAAAAGATGGACATACCGATTTTTCTTATAGCCTCGAAAACTTAGCTCGCTTTAGGGTGAACGTTTTTTCTCAAAAAGGACATACAGGAATTGTCATGCGTGTCATTAATAGCGAAATAAAAAGATTGGAAGATTTAGGTATTTCCGATATTGTTTATAATTTTGCCAATTTTTCACAGGGACTTTTTCTAGTAACGGGTCCAGTTGGTTCAGGTAAATCAACAACTTTAGCAGCACTGATTGATTACATTAATCATAATCAAACTCAGAACATTATTACAATTGAAGATCCGATTGAATATATTTATACTCCAGATAAAAGTATCGTTAATCAAAGAGAAATTGGTCAAGATACTTTTACTTTTCAGAGTGCGTTGAGAGCGGCTTTGCGTGAAGATACTAATGTAATTCTTATTGGTGAAATGAGGGATTTAGAAACAATTAGTACGGCGATTACAGCAGCAGAAACTGGGCATTTAATTTTTGGGACATTGCACACAAATGATTCAGCACAGACGGTCGATCGTATCATCGATATGTTCCCGTCTCATCAGCAAAATCAAGTTCGCTCTCAATTATCCAGCATTCTTTTGGGTGTTATGTCGCAACGTTTAATTCCAAGAATAGATGGAGGTCGTGTACCAGCGGCGGAAATTATGATTAAAAATCATGCTATTGAAAATCTTATTCGTGAGGGTAAAACTTATCAAATTGATACAGTTATTGAAACTGGTCAAAAAGAAGGTATGATTTCACTAGATAAAGCATTAGCAGAATTGGTGCAAAGTGGCGTAATTTCTGAAGAGCAGATGATGATTTATGCTAAAAATAGGGAATACGCTCAAATGTTATCTAAGGGCGGAGTTCAAGAATCAATTCAAATAGATGAATAATTATGAAATTTAAATTTAAAGCAACAAATCAAGAAGGTCAAAAGAAAAAGGGTGTGATTGAAGCCGCTAATAGAGAGACAGCCAACAATTTATTAAAAAGAAATGGTCTTAATCCAATTTCTGTAGTGGCGGTTAGAAAATCATCAGGTTTTATAGAAAAGCTGGAGAATATGACTACGACCGTTAAACAAAAAGATATTCTGGTTTTTTTCCGTGAATTATCTACTTTAATTGGTGCAAAAATTCCCATTGCGACTTCTTTGCAAACCATTCAAGATCAAACAGACAATAAAAAATTAGCCAGTATTATTGGTGAAATTGAAGCAGATGTTAGAGATGGACTTTCTGTTTCAGACGGTTTTGCTAAGCATCCCGATGTTTTCCCGCCACTTACTGTCAATATGATTAAGGCTGGTGAACTTTCTGGTAATTTACAAGGTGCTATTGATTATGTCAACAAAAATACAGAACGTAATTATCAGTTGACTAGTCAGGTAAAAGGAGCTTTGATGTATCCAGGTTTTGTTATTTTAGTGGCAGGTGTTATTGGTTTTTTGACAATCACGTGGATTTTGCCGAGGTTGACGGAGGTTATTAGAGACTTGAATGTGGATGTTCCTTGGTATACGGAAGCGATGATTAGTTTAGGAGCTTTTATGGAATCTTATTGGTGGGCGGTTTTATTTGCTATATTTGCTTTCGTTGGAGGTATGTATGCTTATATTAAAAGTGAAGGTGGAAAAAAAGAATGGGACAGTTTTCAATTGAAATTGCCAATACTCGGAAAATTATTTACGTATGTGTATATTACTCGTTTTGCGGAAAATTTCTCTGTTTTAATTAAAGGTGGAATTCCTATTGTTAAATCTTTAACTATTGTTGGTGATGTGGTAAATAATGAGGTTTATAGAAAAATTATTCGTTTAGCAGCTAAAGATATTGAGGATGGTGGGGAGATTGGTAGAGAATTTTTTAAGCATGAAGAGATTCCTTTGATGGTAGCTAGGATGATGAAAATTGGTCAGGAAACAGGACGTTTAGGTCAGATTTTAGAAGACATCGCTGATTTTTATCAAAAAGAAGTTACTCAGATTACTAAAAATATTTCTTCCATCATTGAGCCGATTATTATAGTTGCATTAGGTCTTGGAGTGGGCGCTTTAGTATTTTCAGTTTTGCTACCGATTTATAATATTGCGGGTCAGTTGTAGATAGAATAAATTTATAGACAGGGTAGTAGATAGATAATTAGATTGTAAAATCAGTTTCTGTGAATTTATTAATTATAGTTACGAGTTACTGATTATGAATTACAAATTTGTGGTATAATATTAGTGTTAGTAATAAAAATAAAAATAAAAAGAATGGAGGTGAATAAAATATGAAAATGAAAAAAGGTTTTACGTTAATTGAGTTGTTGATTGTTATTGCGATTATTGGTATTTTAGCTGCGGTGATTATGCCTAGTTTGACTGGAGCAAGAAAAAAAGCTAGAGAAAGTAATTTTGTGCAATCAATGAAAGCTTATCATTCTTCGCTTATTCTATGTTGTGATCAGTATGACGCAACAATTACAGCTCCTGCAGATGGTGTGGATGTCTGTAGTGTGGGTTATGAAGTTGATGCTTTATGGCCATCTGGGAATCAAACGGATATGTTTTCTGGGGAGGGAACGGCGGTTAAAAAATATTGTGAATATGGTGTTTTTGAAGTTCAACTTGCACCGTTAACAAATTCTTACGGAGATTGTTCAAAAGCAACTATTACGGAAGCGGGTGTATTTTTTGAAGGTTGTAAAAGTATACCTTCAGATAGTCCTCGTGGTGGTGATGGACTCCTATAGAATTTTAAAAAGTTTTTAGTTTTATCTTTAAGTCTAATTTTTGTTTATTCAGAAATTAGGCTTTTAGTTTGGAAAAAATAAAATAGGTTTTTTGTCATCTTTTCAATTGACGTGTATAATATTAAAAATAGTAAGTTAAACTATTAAATTAAAATATTTTTATGAAATGTCCATTTTGCAGAAAAAAACAAGAAACAAAAGTAATCGATTCTCGAGAAGTAAAAAGTGGTCGAGCAGTGCGTCGGCGACGAGAGTGTTTAAAATGTCAAGAACGTTTTACAACTTACGAAGATGTTGAAATTGTGCGTTTGACAATTATTAAACGAGATGGCAGCAAGGAAGAATATAATAGAGGAAAAATTGAAGAGGGAATTAGGCGAGCGTTAAAGAAACGTCCAGTTGATGAAGAACATATTGATCAATTATTAAATAAAATTGAATATGAAGTTCGATCGAAAGAGAAACGAGCGATGACTAGTCGTGAAATTGGTCGAATTATTATGGACAAATTAAGGGATGTTGACGATGTGGCGTTTATTCGTTTTGCGAGTGTCTATAAATCTATTGGTTCAGCAAATAGTTTTAGTAAAGTTATTCAAGACTTGATGAAGAAATAGTTGGATAATGGAAGATTTGTAAATTTGTATATATACCTGAGAAAGTGGAGAAGCTTTTAAAGTATGTCATTCTAAATGAATTTATTTTTTTGCTAGAAAAAATAAAGGAGTGAAGAATCTCGATAAGTTTTTCTGATATTTTAGTAATTTCAAATTTTAATGATTTTCTGTTTGGGATTCTTCACTTCATAAATTTTTTTACAAAAAATCTATTACGTTCAGAATGACAGGGAACTTTTAGGATTCAACAAGGGGTCATGACCCCTTGTTCAGAAAAGCCCGTGCGGCGAGCACTTTATTTATTTTTTCTTTTTCGAAAAGAATTAATTTTTTTTATTCAAATTTTTAAAATATGAAAAAATTGCATATTTCTCAAACTTTTCTTTTGGTGATGGTTTGTTTTGTTGCGGGAATAGGTTTGGGACTTTTTTTTATTTTGCCAACAGATTATTTTTTCTTTATTTTTGTTATTTTAATTTTAACGGTAACAGTTTTGTTTTATCGAAATGTTTATTTTAGTTTAGTTATTTTACTGTTAATTTTCTTCATAATTGGTTTTTGGCGAGGCAATCAAGTTATAAATAAAACAAATGAACTTTCATTAATTAATACTGAAATTCAAGGTGAAGTAAAAGTTGTGGATGTTCCTGTGCGAAAAAGTTATTATTCATTAATCATTGTTAAATTTCAAAATCCTGAAATTAAAGTTTTAGTAAAAGCACCGAGACATTCCAATTTGATTTATGGAGATACTTTAAATTTAAAATGTAATTTGACTGTTTCAGAAAAGTTTGATGATTTTGATTATCGAATGTATTTGGCGACGAAACATATTTCTTATATTTGTGATCAACCTGAGTTTGAAAAAATTAATCATGAAAAAACAATCCTTTCAACTTTAGCGGATTGGCGAATGGAAATGGAAAATAATATTAATGCTTTAATTCCAGCTCCTCAAGCAGCGTTGGCAAATGGTTTAATTTTTGGTGGTGATGATCGGCTTTCGAATGATTTGAAAAATGATTTTTCGCGAACGGGCATGACACATATCGTGGCTGTTTCGGGATATAATGTTACGGTGATTGCGATGGTAATAATGTCGGTGGCAATTTTTTTAGGTGCGTGGAGAAAACAGGCTGTTTGGTGGGCAATCGGGGCGGTTTTATTTTTTGTGGCAATTATTGGTTTTCCAGCCTCTGGGATTCGAGCGGCAATAATGGGTTCGTTGGTTTTGGTGGCGGTTATTTATGGGCGGGCAGGAAGTGTTTTGGGTGCAATTTGTTTTTCGGGAGCGGTGATGTTATTTTTTAATCCTTTGTTGTTGCGATACGATGTTGGTTTTCAACTTTCTTTTTTGGCGACTTTAGGAATTATTTTGATTTATCCGATTTTTGAAAATTATTTAGTTTCTAAATTTAAAGTTTTTGGTTTAGCGGAAATTATTTTTTTGACAGTTAGTGCTCAAGTTTTTGTGTTGCCGATTATCATTTATAATTTTCATGTTTTTTCGAATACTTTTTTGCTGGCGAATATTTTAATTTTGCCAATTATTCCGTTGACGATGTTTTTTGTATTTTTTGCGATGGTGTTTAGTTTTGTGTTTTGGCCGTTGGCGGTTTTGATGGCGTGGTGTGCTTATTTTTTGTTATTTTATGAAGTGTGGGTGGTTAATTTTTTGGCTGAGCAGAATTGGAGTTGTGTGGTAATTGGTGATGTTAATGTGCTTTGGTATGTTTTGTATTATGTGATTTTGATTGAGGGGTTGAGGATTTGGTGGAAAAGAAATTTGCAATTATGAATTATTATGATACAGTAAGTTTTAGTAGTGCGTTAATAATTTATTTATATTTTTATGGAAAATAAGCAAAAAATAATTGTTTCTGGAATATTGGAAACAGAGAATGGAATACTCCTTGCTAAACGACCCCTTACAAAAAAGATAGCTCCTGGTATCTATCATCTTCCTGGTGGTCATGTTGAATTTGGTGAAACTCCAGAAGAAGCTCTTGTAAGAGAGTTTATGGAAGAATTTTATTTAAAAATAAAAGTATTAGATATTATAAGAGCTTTTTCATATTGTATAGCACATACACATACAATTGGAATTACGTATAAAATAATTGTTGATAGTATACCTGAAGAAATTGAATTTGATAAAAAAGAAACTGAACAGATTGATTGGGTTGATGAAATGAAATTAGATAATTATTTAAAACAAGAAGATCATGATTATGATACTTTAAAAAAATATTTCTTAACTAAATAATTATGTTTCTTACTAAAAAAATTGAAAATATATTATTAGGCAAAGTAGATAATGGGGGGGGGGCGAAGATTTCTATAAAAGATATCATGAAGAGTTTCGTAAAAGTGGTATTCACAAAGGAGAGACGGCACTTAATCAAATTAAATCATTATCAAATGTTTCAGATCTTGATAAATTTGCGTATGTTAGTATTGGCGGTAGTGAAGGATCTGAAATTGAATTTATATTAAAAAATTCTCCAATAAAACAAGGATTGCTTTTGGAACTAGACTCTTATGCTTGTCAATTAGCAAATGAAAAGAAAAAATCTTTGCCTAGAAATAAAAATTTAGAAATTATACAGGGAAATGTTGTTGAAAAACTTCCAATTATGCAACAATTTTTAAAGGATTTAAAAAAGTCAGGGGAAATAGAAGGTGTTTTAATTGTTGCTAATGCAATATTCCATGAATTACCTTATCGAAGTAATCATTTTAATTTAAATAGTTTTTTGAAAGAATTGTTTTGGGACTGGAATCCATGTATTTTTTTGTGTAGAGAACCATGCAGTCCGTTTAATTGGCCTAAACAAGTAGAACTCTCTATTGAAGGTCTTTCCTCAAATATTCTTTTTCGATTTTCTCAAGAAATAAAAAAACGTTTATTGTTTAGTGGTGATGTTATTCGTTCGGGTCCAAAATTTGTTACAATGACTTCTGATTTAGCGACTGAAACTATTCACAAATTATTTTATATAGATGATTTTGAATATGAAATTCAAGAACGTTTAACTGGATTGAATCCTGATCAATTTGTTAAAACTGTCGAGCAAATTTTAGGATGTAATTCAGTTTTTCAAGTTAGATTAAATAGTTCTTCTTTTTCAAGAAAATATCAAAAACATAATATTATTGCTAAAAATTTAGATGGTGATTTATTATCCATGCCGCTATCTTTTTTTAGCATCGTTGCTTCCAAAAAATAATTAAAGAATTATTCACTATGTCAAAAATGAAAAAAACTTGTTTGAAAGATTATTGTCCGTTGAATTTCGATTTGGATTCAGTTTATTTAGAATTTGATTTGGCGAAAGATATGACTCAGGTTTTAAATAAAATGGAATTTTCTAATTTTCAAGACAGACAATTGAAACTTTACGGAGAAGATTTAAAGTTAAAAGAAATTTTGTTGAATGACGAAAAAATAGATTTTAAAAAAGTTGAAGGAGCGATTATTTTGAAAGATTTGCCTGATAATTTTTCTTTGTCTATTAAAACTACTATTTATCCAGCAAAAAATACTGCTTTGTCTGGATTGTATCAATCGGGTGAAATTTTAGTTACGCAAAATGAACCGCAAGGATTTCGGCAAATAACTTATTTTCCAGATCGTCCAGATGTGATGACTAAATTTACTACAAAATTAATTGGAGATAAAAAAGAATTTCCAGTGATGCTTTCAAATGGTAATGCAATTGGAAGTGGTGAATTAGAGAATGGAAAGCATTTTGCAATTTGGGAGGATCCTTTTAAAAAACCTGCTTATCTTTTTGCGGTGGCGGCGGGTGAGTTTGATTTGTTGCGAGATAAATTTGTTACGATGAGTGGTCGAGAAATTGATTTGAGAATTTATACAGATTTAGGAGAATCTCACAAAGCTAAATTTGCGATGGAATCTTTAAAAAATTCTATGAAATGGGATGAGGAAAAATTTGGTTTAGAATATGATTTAAATATGTACATTATTGTGGCGGTGAGTTCTTTTAATTCAGGAGCGATGGAAAATAAAGGTTTAAATGTTTTTAATAGTAGTTGTGTTTTTGCGGATCCAGAGACGGCTACTGATTCGACTTTCATGAATGTGGAGGGTGTGATTGGTCATGAATATTTTCATAATTGGACGGGAAATCGAGTTACCTGTCGAGATTGGTTTCAGTTGACCTTGAAAGAGGGATTGACGGTTTTTCGTGACCAGTTATTTAGTGAAGATTTGAGAGATGAAACTATTAAAAGAGTAGAAGATGCTGAATTTTTAAAGGCAACACAATTTACAGAGGATGATTCTCCTAACGCTCATCCAATTAAACCGAAAGAATATTTAGAAATGAGAAACTTTTATACAACAACTGTTTATTATAAAGGTGCAGAAGTTATTCGAATGATGTACACTTTGCTGGGTGAGGAGGGTTTTCGAAAAGGAATGGATTTATATTTTGAACGACATGATGGTCAGGCAGTTACAACGGAGGATTTTGTGTCAGCGATGGAGAATGCAAATAATTTTGATTTTTCAGATTTTGTAAAATGGTATGACGAAAGTGGAACACCGAAATTAAAAGTTGAAGAAAATTTTAAAAATCGTAAATATTCTTTGCAAATTAGTAAAGATAAAAAAGCGATGTTACCTTTAAAATATTCTTTGTATAATAAAAAAGACGGTGAGGTTTTAAAGTCAGAAACATTACATTTAATCGATGAAATTAAAATTGAATTAGAAGCAGATGAAAAACCAGTTTTGTCGTTAAATCAAAATTTTTCAGCTCCGATTATTCACGATTATAAACATTCTTTGGAGGATAGTTTTTTTCTAGTTGAGTATGACAAGGATTTTTATAATCGATATGATGCGGTACAAAATGTTTATTTGAACGATATTGTAAATGGAAATACGGAAAATTCTATTAAGGCTTTTGATAAGGTTTTGAAATCTGATGTTAATGATTACTTAAAAGCGTGCATGTTAAAATTGCCAAATTACCCAACAATTTTTGGTCATTATGAAAAAGATTTGCCAATTGAAAATATTTATCAGCAAGTTGATAAAATGAAAAAAGCGATTCAAAATAATTTTAAAAAAGAATTGCGTAAAATTGTTGATCAGGCGAGTGGTACGGAAGCTATTGATTTGTCTCAAGAGGCGATTGGAAAGCGAGCGATTAAAAATGTGGCACTTAATTATTTAGATGATAAAATTTTGGCCAAAGAGGAATATTCAAAATCTTTAACAATGACAGAGAAATTGATGACTCTACAAATAGCGAGAGATGAAAAATTGTTTAAAAATTATCTTGAAAAATATAGTGATGATCAGGATATGATTGTAAAATATTTTCAGATCACTTCAAGTAATATTAAAGAAAATCCGATTGAAAAAATTAAAGAACTTTTGAAATCTGATTTGTTTAATTACAAAGTTCCAAATTTAATTCGAGGGCTAATTGGTGTGTTTACAACTAATTATCGTTTCTTTTTTACGGAAGAGGGGATGAAGTTTTTTGTTGAACAGTTGAAAAAGATTGATAAAATGAATCCTGAAATGGCGGCTCGATTGTGTGGATCAATAAATTTTTATCCTAAATTGTCTAAAGATATTCAGAAAATTGTTTATAAAAATTTAAAAGAGTTTTACAAAAGTAGAGATATTTCTAAAAATACTTACGAAATTTTGAATAAGATATTTGGGTAGAAATATTTTTGTGCTGTTGTGGAAATGTGGCTTTTGAGATTAATTTATAAGAAAGAGCGTTATAATTTTTTTCAAAATTAAAAATGATGAGAATATATATTTTAAAAATTTTAAGATTTTGCAATCTTTTCGTTATTTCAAAAATAACAAGAAATAGGTTTTGTGAGAGATTTATTAAAACAAATAAATTTTTCTAAATTTTCTCAATGGTGTATAATATGATTATGAAGCGAAAAATTATTCTTATATTTTTAATTTTTGTGGGCATTTCAATATGTCCAACTTTTGTGTTGGCGGGGTATGATTTTTACGTTGACGCTGATGCAAGTAGCGAGGGCGATGGAAGTAAAGATGATCCTTTTGAAGAGATTG
This sequence comes from Candidatus Moraniibacteriota bacterium, assembly GCA_023133275.1. GTDB lineage: Bacteria > Patescibacteriota > Minisyncoccia > Moranbacterales > JAGLWU01. The sequence continues at coordinate 8,175 of JAGLWU010000028.1, read as the reverse complement.
AAGATGCTTTAAAAAAAGGAGGAAAAGAAATTTTTGTTAAAAATGGAACTTATAAAGAAAACATCACATTAAGTAAAAACGTAAAAATCAAAGGAGAAAGTGAAAGCAAAACAATCATTAGTGGTAAAGTGACTATGGAGGATAGCACGACTATTGAAAATTTAACAATTAAATCTGGTGGGGTTTCTGTAGGAAAAGGAAATAATGTAAAAATTGATGGAGTAACGATAACTGGAGCGGGAACGGGCATAGAAACAGAGGGCAGCGGAAAATTAAAAGTTTTAAATTCAAATATTTCAGAAAATGGAAAGGGAATGTACATTCAAAAAGATAAAGATATTGAGATTCGTTCTTCAACAGTTTCTAATAATGGCGAAGAGGGTATTGATATTCGTCAAAATGTAGATGGAATTATTTCAGGAAATAAAATTAAAGGTAACGATGAGAGTGGTATCGAAGTGATTGCTGGTGGCTCAGAGCTTAAAATAAGTGGAAATACTTTACAAAATAATGGGGCGAGTGGGATTGCCATTCAATATTATAAAAGTGCAGATAAAATAGGGGCTTTGAGGGTTTACGACAATATTATTTCTAGTAACAAAAATCATGGGATAACTTGTAAAAATCCAAGTGGGGGATCTCCGGGTGGAAGTTATTGGACAGAATCAGTTGATATGGGAGCTAATAAAATATTTAGTAATAAAGATGGGGAGTTTGCACCTTTTTGTAAATTTTCTGATGACACTGCAAATGCAGCTATTAAAACAGAAGATCAATTAAAACAGGAAAAATTAGTTGAAGAAAAAGCTGAACAAGAGTCTTTAAAGAAAAAAGAGGAAGAAGAGAACAGATTAATTTTAGAGGAAGAAGAAAAAGCTAAATTAAAAGAAGAAGCGTTACAAACTGAAAGATTAGAATTAGAAAAGCAAGAGAGAATAGAGCGAGATAAAGAAAAGCAATTAAAAGTAGAAGATTTATATCTAGATTTTTTGAATCAAGATGAAAGTAATAATATTTTAAAGAAAGAAATTGAAAATCGATCAAAAATTAAAAGTTTTTTTATTGGAACAGATTATAAGAAATTAGATCAGTTATCAGAACAAGTTTTGACTTATAATAAAAAGATTGTTGAAATAAAGGAATTGAAACAACAAATTAATGGTGAGGAAATTTTAGCTCAGGAACAAATAATATTAAAAATAAATGAAATTGAGAGTAAAAAGGCTATTTTTAAAGAGTTTGTTTCAACAGAAATGAATAAGTTTAGTTTGTTCGGCTGGATCCTTAATTTATTTAAACGTTCTTAAAAAGAAGATATATTGTTTTTTTACTTTTTAAAAAAGTAAAAGTGACTTTCTTTAGTTAAATACTCAATTTTTTTAAAATGAATTTTTGTATCAATTAATTTTAGAAGTTAAAAATTGAAATGTTGCCTAAAAATATTTTTTGTTGTATAATAAAGTTGAGGAAAAATAAAAATAAATAATTAATTAAAAATAAAAATATGAAAAAAATGGACGATGAATTAATTAAGAAAGTAGTTGTTTCAAGTGTGGCGATATTTTCTTTTTTGGCAGTTGCATTTATATTTTACAGTCAAAACAATGGTTTGGAAGAAGTTACTTTTGAGGAAGTGTCTTCAATTCCAGAAAAAAATGTTCTTAATAAAAGTAATGGTGAGACGTTAAAAAAACTTTCTGGTACAAAATATATTTGTGATGATGATATGTTTATTTTTATTGATATTTATACAGGAAATGGTGGTTACAAGGCTGATGTGGCTGTGGCTAATTCTGATGGTCAGTATGCTATGGCTTATTTGACTGAAGTTATTGGCATTGGACAGGAGAAAAAGTTTGAAGACGAAGAAAATAATTCTTTAATTTTGATTGATGATAAAGCTGATGTTTTTATCAATGATATTTCAGTAGTTAAGAATTGTAGTATTAGGTAGTTTTTTAAATTTTGAGTGCAATATGAGTTTTTTTGAGATTATATAAAGTTATAAAAGGAATTTTAAATTTTAGTTGAATTAAAAATTTAAGTTGTTGTTTCAGCTAGTTACTGTTTCTTGTGTGATAGACAAATGAAGTGGAACGGATAAATCTCTAAATTTTTAGTTAAGATTATAATTTTGAAGTTCTTCAATATTGTTTCATTGTGCTTTAAGAAAACAGAAGATTTAAGATTTTTAGAAGGATTTTTTAATGTAGAATATTAGATTTACTTAATGAAATTATAGGAAATATTCAAGAAAATATTAAAATTATCGATTGAGCGAAGAGTAAAGGAATTTTATATAAATTTGAAAGAGTGAATTTTAAAAAAGATTAGAATAAAGTTTGTGGTTTTTAAAAGTATTTCAGTGTTTGTTTATATACGATTGAGCAAAAAATACTAAAATATAGTTGTTTACAAAAGTATTTGACAAAAAACTGAATGTTGGTATAGTAAATATCTAAACATACTTAGTTGTGTGTTTTTAATTTTTAATAAGAAAATAAAATTATGTCACGTTTAATTACTGAATCGGGGTTAAAAAAATTAAAGCAAGAATTAGAAGAAAAAAGTATAACTGTTAGACAAAATATCGCAAATGCTATTAAAGAAGCTAAAGAGCAAGGTGATTTATCAGAAAATGCTGAATATAGTGCAGCTAAGCAACAGCAGGCTGAAAATGAAGTGAGAATTGCTGAATTAGAAATGATGATTAAAAACGCTGAAGTAGTTAAACATGATAAAAGAGATTCTTCGGCTCAAATTGGTTCAAAAGTTACTGTAAAAACAAATGGAAAAGAAATGCTTTTTGAAATAGTTGGAATTAATGAGTCTGATCCATCAACAAATAAAATTTCAAATGAATCTCCAATTGGGAATGCATTGATTGGTAATGAAGTTGGTGATAGAGTTGAGGTGAGTATTCCTAATGGTTCAATGAGCTATGAAATAGTTGCAATTAGTTAGGAATAGTTGCTTTAAAATACTGAAAAGTTATCTAATTTTATTTTTTAATTTAGTAAGACTTGACAAGATTTCATTAGGTGCTATTATAGATGTAAGTTCAAAAGTTAATAATTTTATACAAGTTGAGTATAGATTTCTAGGATTTAAATTATTCAGGATATAGGATTGATTTGTTGATAGAAATACCTCTCTTTTTGTGTTGTTTTGAACTCAAGTTATTTATGAGTAAAAAAGAAACTATAAAATTAGAAGGTGTAGTAGAAGAGACTTTACCAAGTACTACATTTAAGGTAAAATTAGATAACGGTCATGAAGTCCATGCTCATATTTCTGGTCGCATGCGAGTTAATTACATACGATTATTACCAGGAGATAAAGTATTGGTAGAGATAAGTCCTTATGATTTGACTAAGGGACGTATTACACAGAGATTATAGGAATTTTTATTATTGTTTAGGATATAGAATTTAATTTATAATATTTTTAGAGATGAAAGTTAGAGCGTCAGTTAAGAAAATATGCAAAGATTGTAAAGTGATTCGTCGTAAAAGAACGGTGTATGTAATTTGTTTAAACCCTAAACATAAACAGAGACAGGGTTAATTTTATTTTTTATTTTATTAATTATGATTCGTATAGCTGGTACAAATATTCCGGATGAAAAATGTATAGAGATTTCTCTTACTTACATTTATGGTATCGGTCGTTCAATTAGTCAGAAAGTTCTTGAGGAATTAGGAATTGATCCGACAATTAGAGCTAAAGATATTTTAAAAGTTGATGCAGATAGACTACGTGATTTAATAGAAAAAAATCATCGAATAGAGGGTGAATTAAGACATGAAAGAAAGATGAATATTCGTAGATTGAAAGAAATTGGGTGCTATCGAGGTTTACGTCATCAAGCTGGACTACCAACAAGAGGACAAAAAACCAAGACTAACAGTAGAACGGTTAGGGGTAATAAACGGGTTACAGCTGGAAGTGGACGAGCAAATGCAGCTTCTAAGACGTAGACTATTAATTTTAAGATAATTTTATTGAAATTCCATTTTATTTAATTTATGACTGAAGATACTACAAAAAAAGAAGAAAAGATCGTAGATCAGAATGATAAGTCTAAAAAGGTTGATACTCCATCATCTGAAAAAAAGACTAAATCTGTACCTACAAAAATTACAAAGAAAAAGAGAGGAAAGCGACAGATTCATAAAGGTCAGGCACACATTCAGTCAACTTACAATAATACTATAGTTACTGTTACCGATTTAAATGGTTCAGTGTTAGGTTGGTCTAGTGCAGGCTTATTAGGATTTAAGGGAGCGAAAAAATCAACTCCTTATGCAGCTTCTCAGGTCGTGGTAGATATAGTTGAAAAAGTTCAAAAGCATAGTATTAAAGAACTGCAGGTTTTTGTTAAAGGTGTAGGTGGTGGTCGTGATTCAGCAGTTCGTGCATTGGCAGCTAGAGGATTTGATATTTCTTTGATTAAGGATATTACTCCAGTAGCACATAACGGATGTACAAAACGTAAGCCAAGACGTGTTTAAATTAATTTTTTATTTTTTAGGTAATTATGGCTCGATATAGAGGACCAAAAGCAAAATTATGCCGTCGTTTCGGTGAAAATTTATACGGTACTGAAAAGTATGCAAAGATTTTGGCACGTAAAAATTACCCACCAGGAATGCATGGAAAGAGTTTTTCTAAGAATGTTAGTGAATATGGTAAACAACTTCTAATGAAACAGAAAGCTAAATTTATTTATGGCGTGATGGAAAAACAATTTCGTAAACATTATGATGATGTTAAAAATCGACAGGGTGTAACAGGAGATTTATTATTAGCTAGACTGGAGCAAAGATTGGATAATGTTGTTTATCGTTTAGGATTTGCTAATACACGACCTCAGGCTAGGCAAGTTGTTAGTCATAATATGATTAGAATTAATGGAAAAAAGATGAACGTTCCTTCGTATGAAGTTAAAGTCGGAGATGAAATTTCTATAAATCCAAATAAAGTTAAGAATGGATATTTTAAGAATCAGGAACAATATATTACTAATAAAAAAAATACTCCATCTTGGCTTACATTAGATAATAAGAAGATGATTGGTAAAGTAGTTTCCTTGCCTAAACGTGAGGATTTTGATGCAAATATAGATGCACAGGTAATTGTAGAATTTTATTCCAAATAATTTTTTCTTTATAAAATAAATTTAAAACATATGTCTATAATCTCAACTCCACAAGAAGTAACTTATACTAAAGGAAAAGATAATTCTGGAATAATTGAAGTTCTAGGTTGCTATCCTAATTATGGAGCAACAGTTGGAAATTCTATTCGTAGAGTATTATTATCTTCAATTGAAGGTGTAGCAGTTACCGCTGTAAAAATTAAAGGTGTGGCTCATGAATTTTCTGCTATTGATGGTGTAATGGAAGATGTTGTTCAAATTATTTTAAATTTGAAACAGGTTCGTTTTCGTGTTCACACTGACGAATTAATAAAGATTTCTTTAAAAGTAAAAGGTGAAAGAGATGTTACTGCAACGGATATTGAAACTTCTGCTGATGTTGAGATTGTTAATGCTAAACAACATATTGCGACAATCACTGATAAAAAGACAGAGTTGGAAATGGAAATTGTACTTGAAAAAGGAATTGGATATGTTCCAGTTGAACAACAAGAAAATAGAGAAAAAGATCTAGGTTTAATAGCTATTGATGCAGTGTATACTCCAGTTAAAAGAGTAAATTATAAAGTTGAGAATATGCGAGTAGGTAAAAGAACTGATTATGAAAAAGTTGTTTTGGAGATTGTTACAGATGGAAGTTTAACACCAAAAGAGGCATTTGATAAATCAGTTGATATTTTAGTGGAACAATTTCAATCGCTTACCCTTGATAAAAAAGAGAGTGTTAAATAGTAATTTAAGTATTTTTTTATAGAAAAATGAAACATTGTAAATCAGGTAGACAATTTGGACGTGTGGCATCTCAAAGAAAAGCTCTTTTGAGTTCAATGTTAGTTAGTTTAATTATTCATGAGAGAATTGAAACTACTGAAGCAAAAGCGAAGGAGTTAAAGAGTAAAATAGATAGAGTAATTACTAAAGCTAAAAGAGCGGAAGGCAAGGACATGGAGATAGTTCGTAAATTGGAGGCAACATTGCCGATAGTGGCTATTCAGAAAATTAAAGATGAATTATTGGATAGGATGAGTAAAAGAAAAAGCGGCTATACTCGTGTAATAAAAATGTCTCCTAGAAAAAGTGATGGAGCTCGCAAGGCTATTATAGAATTTGTTGATGCTAAAAAAGAAGTTAAGAAGACTATTAAGGTTGATAAAAAAACTAAAAAATCTGTTTCTGAAAAAAAATAGGTTTTTGAAATATTAAATTTATTGATAAGGATTAATAATTATGAAAAGACAATATCATCTCTTTGACGCTAATGGAAAAGTTTTAGGAAGATTTGCTACTGAGATAGCAGGTATTTTGAGTGGAAAAAATAAGGTAGATTATACGCCTCATATTGATGGAGGTGATGCTATTGTGATCATCAATGCTGACAAAATTAAACTAACTGGAAATAAGGAAAATGATAAAAAATATTATCGGTTTACAGGATATCCTGGTGGAATTAAAGATATTACAGTAAAGCAGCAAAGAGAAAAAGATGCTAGTAAAATAATTTCTCAGGCAGTTGGTGGTATGCTTCCAAAAAATAAATTAGGCAGTCGTATGAAAAAACGATTATTTATTTTTAATGATGATAATTATAATTATACAATTGATGTAACTCATGAATAAGTGTTTCAGATATTATAGTAAGAATTAATTTTTTTGAAAGAATTTTGTAAAAATATGACAACAAAGAAAACTCAAATTAAGGAAAAAAACAATAAAACTAATATAACCTTTAAAGGTCAATATTTTTATGGCGTGGGTAGACGTAAGACTGCTGTTGCTCAGGTTCGAGTATATTTAAATAAAGATGCCGAAGACAATAAAAATCAATTAGTTGTTAATGGAAAAAAAATGGAAGTTTATTTTCCGTTAGTTTCTCAACAAAATGTTTTTTCAGAACCATTGAAGTCTTCTGGAGTAGATGGTAAATGTGCTGTTTCTATTTTAGTTAAAGGAGGTGGTTTAACTGGTCAAGTTGATGCTATCAAATTAGGGATTGCTCGAGCATTAATTAAATTTGATGAAGAATTAAGATCTGTATTAAAAGCAGAAGGATTTTTGACTAGAGATGCACGTAAAGTTGAGCGTAAAAAACCGGGACTTAGAAAAGCTCGTCGTGCTCCACAATGGTCAAAACGTTAGAAAACTTTTTGAAAATTTGTAGACTTTTAGGAATGTAACTAAAAGTAGAGAAAGTTGTTATTCTTGGATATAAAAAACTTTGCTAAAAAAGGAAAGATAAATGAATAGTTTTTGATTTAGATAGTTTAGTAAGTAAAATTGATATTTTAAAAGTATTATAATAAAGTAGTTAATTTTAGATTACGTTTTGGATGTATAACAGGTTGACTTTTTTATAAGTATGTGGTAAACTGTGAATAGTTAGTTATAATCTTGTGAATTGAATTTTTTTATTTTCAATTTTTATAAAATTTAGTTATTTAAAAATATGTTGAACATTTCTGGATAACGGTAAGTAATAATTTTGATTTAGTATTTTTAAAATTATTCTTTGCCATTTTTTGGTAATACTTTTTATTTTTAGCTTGTTTTTCAAGACAAGTTTATAAAAACTCTAAAGCTTGCGAATTTGATTATAGTTTAATAGATTTTTTGTATATTTTTATAGTTAAAATATTTACAATAATTTATACTAACTATTTTGTGATGTTATTTTAATGGTTTATTGATGGTCGTGGATTGACTTTTTAAAATTGTATTTACAAATTACTTAATCAAGTAGCTTTAACTTAAGGATTTTTCATAAAAAATGTCTTTTGATGTTTTCATAAAAAATTCTGAAAATTGGTAAGTTTTTAGTTTTTAAAATAGAAAATTATAAAAAGTTTACTATCTAATTTAATAATTTAACTTTTATTTATATTTATGAAAGAAATAAAACAAACTCCTAAAAAATCGACTCATAGTAGATCGGTAAGTGCAGGAGGTAATAAAAATTTTGTGAGTAGAACAGCTCAAAAAAATGTTCAAAAATTACAAGAGAGTAGTCAGAAAAAAAG
>JAGLWU010000027.1 GCA_023133275.1 Candidatus Moraniibacteriota bacterium | reverse complement strand
TGCGTTATTTTGTTGAATGTAGCAACAGAATAATAATAATATACAATAACTTATTCGATTGATTGAAAGTCTCTCATTTCGAATATCCTTAAGGCACACTACTTACCCACACCGTGCCAAAACATTTAAAGGAGAAAAAGATGGCAATGGGAAAAGACACTCCAGGATGTGCTGTAATTATACTTCTATTAGTAGCAGCGTTATTTTTATTAGGAGGATTGTTGCCGCCGCCGTAACAAAAAAAGCCTCGTAGATAGGCGTTTGTTATTATAATAATAAAAGAAAAGCTCCGTAGTCAGTTGACATGGAACTTTTAAAATTTTTAACTGACCCTATTTCCGCAAAACCTGCAAAAAAGCCTCGGGGGGGATATCAACTTTACCACTTTGTGCCATTCTCTTCTTACCTTTCTTCTGTTTCTCCAAAAGTTTTCTCTTTCGAGTAATATCTCCACCATAAAGCCCAGCCGTAACATCCTTCCGAAAAGCACTAATCGTCGTCCGAGCAATCACCTTCGCCCCGATCGCCGCCTGAATCGCCACTGCAAAATTCTGCCGAGGAATCACATCTTTCAATTTATCAACCGTCGCTTTACCTTCATAAAAAGCCTTATCTTTTGGAACAATCCTCGAAAAAGCATCAATCGCATCTCCCGCCACTAAAATATCCAATTTAACCAAATCACTCTTTCGATAACCTGAAATTTCATAATTCATTGACGCATAACCTGACGAAACACTTTTCAACTGATCATAAAAATCAACAATCACATCCATCAACGGTGCATCAAAAATTAATTGAACTCGATCATCATCAATGTAATTCGTATTTTTATATTCCACTCGCATATTCCCCATCAATTCCATCACACTACCCAAATATTCCGCTGGCGTAATAATTTCCAAATTAACGTAAGGCTCTTCAATATGTTCAATTGTTGACGGATCAGGTAATTCCGTTGGGGAATAAATATTTACCAATTCATCATCAGTATTTTCTTTCAATTTAAGTTTATAAATAACACTCGGCGTCGTAATTGTTGGTGAAAAATTAAACTCCCGTTCCAGCCGAGCCTGAATAATTTCCAAATGAAGCAAACCTAAAAACCCACAACGAAAACCTCGCCCCAAAGCCTTATTACTTTCTGGTTCAAAACGAAAAGCTCCATCATTCAAAGTCAATTTTTCCAAAGCATCTCGCATCGCATTATATTCATTTCCCTCCTGCGGATAAAAGCTCGCATAAACCATTGGCTTAACTTCTTTGTATCCTGGTAAAGTTTTAACATCATCGTAAGTTTGTTTGCTCGAAGAATTTTTCAAAGTAATTGTATCACCCACTCGACACTCCGAAACACTTTTAAAGCCAGTCGCAATGTAACCAATATCTCCAGTTTTTAAAATATCACAAGATTCATACTGCGGGAAAAAATGACCGAGTTCAACAACATTACTATCTTTTGAAGTAATCATCATGTGAATATCATCTGTATTTTTAACTTCACCATCCACAATTCGAACGTATGCCAAAACACCTTTGTACGAATCATAAACACTATCGAAAATTAAAGCTCGCAATTTTCCTTCTGGATCACCTTTTGGACTTGGTACTTTTTCAATAACATTCTTTAAAATATCCTTAACGCCCTCTCCAGTTTTTCCCGAAGCAGTTAAAATATCACTTTCATCACATCCCAGAACGTGAATCACTTCCCGTTTCACTTTTTCCACATCAGCATTCGGCAAATCAATTTTATTCAAAACTGGAATAATTTCTAAATCTTGCTCAATTGCAAAATAAAGATTGGAAAGAGTTTGTGCCTGAACTCCTTGAGTTGCGTCTACAAGAAGAACAGCACCTTCCACTGCCGCCAGCGATCGCGAAACTTCATAAGCAAAATCAACATGCCCTGGTGTATCAATTAAATTTAAAGTGTAATTTGTATTTTCAAAATCATATTGCATCTGCACTGGCTGAAGTTTAATCGTAATTCCCCGCTCTCGCTCCAAATCCATTTGATCAAGTATTTGCTCTTTCATGTTTCGTTTTTCTACTGTTCCTGTAACTTCCAAAAGACGGTCAGACAAAGTTGACTTTCCATGATCAATGTGTGCAATAATGCAAAAGTTTCGAATGTTTTTCATATTTACTCAGTATACCTGAAATTTTGTGTTTTACAAGAGCCTAATGTTTTAAAAAGTAATAAAGTACTCGCCGCACGGGCTTTTCACCATTTAACATTTTTTGAAATTTTAAAAAATTTTTGTTATCCCAGTTTATTGTCATTCTGAACGTAATAAAATTTTCGTTAGAAAAATTTTATGAAGTAAAGAATCCCCCACAGAAAATCATAAAACTATCAAATCATATTATCCTGAAAAATCCTTTCATTTTTTGTAGAAAAATTAAAATTTTTGCAAACACTCTAACAATTCTCTCGAATTATCCACAATCACATCCGCTCCAGCATTTTCAAGCATTTCCCTAGAATTAAAACCCCAACTAACCGCTAAAACAGAAATTCCCAATTTTTTTGACATCTCAACATCACGCACCTCATCACCAACATAAATAATTAAATCTTTTTCAAAAAAATATTTATTAATAATTTTTTTAATCACTTTATCTTTTCCAAAAAGATTTTTGCTCGAATAGACAAAATCAAAAATGTCATCTAAATTATTTATCTTTAAAAAATTCTCAACATTCTTTTTTGAATTAGACGTCATGATTCCCAAATTATAACCAAGATTTTTAAGTTCTTTCAACGTTTCAATTATTCCATCAATCGGTTTAACATTTTTCATTTCACCATTCAAATATTTTCTAATATGTAAAACTAAAAAAGGTAATTTAAATTTAGAAATTCCATAATCTTTCATAAATTCTTGAGATTTTTTATTTCGCAAAATTTCCACATCCTCTCTTTTTAAAGTTTTACAAAAATATTTAGGAGCAAGTTTATTATAAATATTCACAACAACATCCAAAGTATCCGCAATCGTTCCATCAAAATCAAAAATTATAGTTTTTTTATTCATGATTATTTCCTACTTAATCTTTATCTCCCGAATCAATTCTCCTTCAATTCCAAAAGACTTCAAAATAATTCTATTTCCAGAAACAGTAATCTGCAAAAAACTATCCTTCCACATTGAATCTTTATACCGTTTACTTTTTCCCACACCACCCGCAATCACAAAATCAATCCCATCAACAATCTTATGATCAAAAACGTGTTCATGCCCAGAAATTACTAAATCGACTTTATGCTTTTTAAGAAAATTAATCAATTTAACTCTTTGCGTCTCGTTGCAAGACATATCATGACACTCCTTCGCTGACTCTTTGAAAAAAGTAACTGATGGAACATGTACCACAACGATTATATTCGATTTGTCATTTTTTTTAAGATCATCATTTAGCCATTTCAATTGAACATCATCCACAGAATGCTTAATGGGATAATCTGATGACAACAAAACAAAATGCGTATTTTCATAATCAAAGGAATAATAAAGTTTACGTTTTTCACCCGCCACATGTTTTTTATTAAAAAATACATCTTCCCAAATATCTACACACTGAACCCCACATTCAATATCATGCTTGCCAAATGTAATGTAAAATTTACTATAATATTTTCTAATTAGTTTTTTCAAATTTGCAACCTTAGTTCTGTCTGGACTGCCCTGCGTAATTAAATCACCCGAAAAAATCACAAAGTCTGGTTTGTACGAAACTGTTTTTGCTAACATACTTTCAAATTTTTCTTCATGACCGCTAGCTGCTTTGTAACTTTCTGAATCGGCTATTACAACAAAATTAAAAGATTTGTAAGTTTTTATTTCTTCGACTTTTTTCACTAAATTTAATTCTTTGTCTTTTAACTCTTCAGTTTTTTTATTGCTGTCAAGAATTGGTAAAGAATTTTCATCTTCGGAATTATTAGAAATTTCAGTTTGAATATTTTTTTGATTTGCTGATGTAATAATATTTTCGTTGTAATTTTGTAAATCATTTTGTGTTAATTTATTTTCGTCTTCTATTTTTGTTTCATCAAACGTAATAAGTTCTTCTGTATTTTTTTCATTAACAAATGAATACACGAAAAAACCACTTAATGAAAAGATTGTAATTATTCCAAAAATGATAAATAGATATTTCTTGTTCATAGTTGTTTTTTTTAATAAAGACTAATTTTATTATAGCACTTTTAAAAACTTAGAAAATAAAAAAGTTCAAAAGGTCATCCCGCGTACAGATTGCGAAACGACCTTTATTTATTTCCTCTAAGTAACTGGTGTTACAAAAATATCTTGTAATTTAATTCCAGAAAGAAATATAATTAAATTACTTAGATCATTACAATTTGCATCAGGCATTGATCTAAGTAAATTTTCTTTTTTTTGATTTAACTGCTCAATCACTAATTGGACAGATTCAAACATTCTTTCAGCATTACAATCTTCAACAGGAACATAAAAACTGAGTTCCTGAGAGTTCTGACGCGAAGCACTCCAAATGACACTTATTATCTCTAAATTTACTTTTCTTTGTACAGCACCACCTCCTACTTTTTCTCCAAAAAATTTTTTATAAATAGGCTCGCTTTTTATTATCCGAGCTTCGCAATAATAAACGTCGCAAAAAAAACCTAAGAAACCACCTCTTTTAAAGGTACTAGAAACAACAAATTGAGTAGCTTCCATTAGAATTATCTCCTGATATATAATTGTAGATAAAAAAACATGTCGAACGAATAATTTCGTTAACTTTTCATCGTATCAGAAGAAGAAGAAGAAGTCAAACATAATTTTTTAATTTTCACTAAAAATCATCCATTTCACTTACTCCAAAAAACAACCATAAAAATCCTAGCATAATCCCCGCATTAAACAAATTCGGAATCAAAATCGCCACCACTCCCAAAATCAAAAACATCCCAAACAATTTTTTTTCAATATCCTCTTTGCTAATAAAATTAATAATGCCTTGCCAAAAAATACTAAAAATTAAAATCATAAAAGAAATAATTCCCAAAATCCCAGCTCCCAACCAAACTTCCAGAAAAATATTACTCGAATTCAAAACCGTATCACTATCATCCATTCCCAAAACACTCCCAATATTTCCCCAACCAATTCCCAAAATCCAATTTCCCTTAATTTCTCGCCAAGATTTTCGATAAACTTCCGCCCGAACATTTACATTTGGATCACTCCGATAAATTTTAGTTACCAAATTTCCTTTTAATTCTTCACTTTCAATTTCCTCCAAATTAATATGTCGACAATTATATTTTTTTAGTTCGCTGATATTTTCAATTTCTCTTATTGAAGAGTTTAAAAAATTATTTTGTTCCATGTCAAACATTAAAACACAAGAAATCGTAATTTCCTGTTTTCCACTTCCCGTACTTTGAATCCTATTTCCCAATTCAAAGTTAGTTAAATTTAGAAAAAAAACTAAACTAATTGAAATAATTCCTGTTGAAAAAATTATGAAACTCTGTGAAAAAAAACTTTTCCAATTTAAATTTTTAAATATCTTTTTAAAAAAATTATTTTTGCGAATACGAAAACGAAAACCTTTTTTTAATTCTAACCAAACACTTAAACTTTCAAGTAAAATTAAAAATAAATAAATTATCGTAACCATTCCTACACCTAACCAAGCGCTTCGAGCTACTGTCAAAATTAATAATATGAAGGTCAAAACTAAAAAAGAATAGTAAAACCAAAATAAACAATCTCCTTTTTTGAAAATATTTTTTATTGAATAATATTTTTTAAAAATTAAAATGTATAAACTAGCTACCAGAAAAACTAAAAACATACCCAACCAATCTGGTTCAGAAAAAGTTGTATTTGGACGTCCTGCCATTATTTCAAAATGAGAACTGCCTCGCATAAATTGCCAATTCTGCCAAATTCCGTAAATCACTACAACAAACGAGGAGCTTAAAAAAAATGGAATAACTTTTTTTAAATCTTGAAAATTTTGTATAAAAACTTTGAATAAAAAATATAATAATCCAAAAGATGTAATAATTATAGACTGTTTCAAGGACACAATTTGATTTTCAGAAAAAATTGTACTTAAAAAGCCCGCAAGAATAAAAGTTAAAATTAAACCGTCTTTCCAACAAAATTTTGGTAATTTGAAATTTAATTTATTTAAAACTAATTTTACTAGAAAAACCAAAAATATAATCCCACCTAAAAGTTGATACGGTCGAATATTTACACCCAATTCTGCTGGGACGAGATTAATATTTTCTAAAATAATAATTCCAACAAAAAACAAAAAAAATAAACGCAATCGCCACCAAGCAAAAATAAAAATTGCAACTGAAAAAAATCCAAAAATTAAAAAATTTTCCAAAGGTAAAAATCCTAAATTTGAAAAAATAATTAAAGTTAAAATAATTACAACGTTTGATATAATTAATATTTTATTTTTAGTTAACTTTAACATATTTATAATAATTTGATAAATTACACATAGTACTTTTTTTTAAACATAAAACTCTTCAACAAAAATAAAGTGAGGTGTACTGATGATTAAAAAAACTACGATATTAATTGTGTTTATTCTATTATTTTTTCTTTTCATTCTCTTTAAAGAAAATCTGTTCTTAATACTTGTTCTTTTATGGGGGCATAAAAAAACATCATCACTTGTCGCAATTATTATTTTTTTATTAATTACATTTCTTACTTAAACCTTAAACAGATTCAACTGAATCTGACACTTTTACAGAATTTTCTTCGGAAAGTCCTTTTTTTATTTCTAATAATTAAAATTTAATAACTAATTTTTATCCACAATCTCAAAAAACCCATCAACAAACTTTTCCCAAGAAAATTCCTCAGATTTTTTCTTAGCCTTAATAACCAAATCATTTCGTAATTCTTCATTTTCTAATAATTCTTCCATTTTACTCACCAAATCTTCATCAGATTCATCATCAGAATATAAAACTGCCTCGCCCCCAACTTCTGGCAAACTAGAATTATCTGCTGTTATAGTTGGAGCTCCAATTTGCATCGCTTCAAGCACAGGCATTCCAAAACCTTCATAATGCGACGGATAAACAAACATCAAGGCATTTTTATAAAGTGCAGGCAAATCTCTCTGCTCTATATAACCAATAATTTTAACTTTATCTTCCAATTCCAATTCTTTCACAATTTTTTCAACGTCAATAACTAACGGTACAAGTTGTGGCATTAATTTTCCTGAAATAACTAAAGTCGGAACATTGGAATTACGATCAACTAATTTTTTATAAGCTCGCAAAGTTCCATCTGTATTTTTTCTAACTTCCAAACCTCCGCCAGAATAAATATAATCTGATTTTAAATTATACTTTTTCATCACTCGCTCCGATTCACTTTGAACAATTTCTTTTGAATATAAAGGATCTACAGAAATATAATTTGTAATAATTTTTGCTGGATTAACATTCATTTTTTCAATCAAATCTTTTTTTGTATATTTCGAAACAGTTAAAATTACATGTGCCCCGTAAATACCTTTTTCAATTTGCGATTGGTAAATTTTTTTGCGAAAATTATTTAGGTATTCTGGAAATATTTTTGGAATGATATCGTGAACTAAAACAATGTGTTTCATGCAAACATATTTTATGACTGTCGCAGATTGATAGAGACTGAACAGAATATCGCATCCATCCTTATGTGCCTGACAAGGTAAGCTAAATTTTTCCCACCAGATTTTTCGAAATAAATCGTCTCGCTTGTACGCTGGTAGAAATACTTTTTTTTGAAAGTTTTTTGGTAAATCTAATTCTATATCTTCCTCTAAATAAAGTACGAATTTATGGTTTTTGTGTTTTTTGTTTTCTCTTATTTGTTTGATTAATTCGTTTAGGAAATGTGTGGTTACTTGTCCGATTCCCGTGGCTGGCTTGCGTAAAAAACTTGCATTTATTCCGATTTTCATAATTGTGATGTTTTATTGTATTGTTTTTAATTCTCTTTTTATTATACGCATGTTTTTTTGTAAAGGCAACACGAGATTTAATAAAAAATAGACAAGGATTTTTATTTCCTTGCCTAAAATTTAAAAGATGAAAAAACTAAAAATTAATTTTCAACTATTTCTATTTTTTCTAAATAATCATCAAATAGTTTTTGATCTTTCTCTGCAAATGAATTAATATTTATACTTATACAATTATTTTTAATAAATTTTATTTTCCAAATGCTTTTTTGAGTATTTTTTTCTTTTCCTATATTTTTAACTAAATATTCTGAAATTAAAAAATTATCTTTTTCATAATCTTTTCTATCACTAATGTCTATATTTAAAGAAAAAGAGTCTATATTTTTATTAAATATACTGTAACATTCTTTTTTTGTTTTAGCTTTATCATTTATAATCAAAGTAATTTTCATTTCTCCATCCTCTCCAGTTAAATATCCATCTTTAAAGTCTGACTTAAAAGTATCCGACTTAATATTTATTCTAACTTTTTTATCCTCACTTTCTAAATAATTGATATTTTCATTTTGTTTAATTTTTATATTTTTAAGAATCTCCAACCATTGATCTAAATTTTCTTCACTATTTTTTCTATCAAAATAACTTGAAATTAAAATTCTATCTTCAACGAAACTTTCTGCTTGAGCAAGATATTTATAATCACCACCTTTATTTTTTGATTTTGTGTCAGTAACAGGCATAAAATAATACCCATCAAAGATATCACCCTCAAGTTCTTTAATCGTTAACTTATCCTCCAAAGCATTATTTTTCATTTCTTCTTCAAAAAATTCATTAAAATTAGTCTTAATATCCTTTTTTGCATCTTTCTTCAATACGACAAAAGAAAAATAAAAAATAACATCATCCTTTTTAAAAACAAAAGTGTCTTTAAATTGTTCAACGCTTATTCCTTCTGGCACGTCTATTTCCAAATATCTATTTTGCCCCAAAGGAAATTTTATTTCTTTAATTTTCTCTTCTTCAACATCTTCTTTCAATTTTTTTTCTTCAGTTTTTTCTTTTCTAGTTTCTTCCTGTCTTTGTAGTTCTTCAGCCTTTTCCTCTTTAATATTTTTAGTCAAAATAAAAACACCCACTAGAATAATTACTACCAAAATTACCCCTCCAATAATAAAAATTTTCTTTTTATTATTAGCATTTTTCTGTTCTTCCATATATTTTCAAATAAAAAATTAAATTTAACTTCACGTAACAATAACATACTCAAAAACAAAAGTCTACCTCAAATAACGCCCATTATTAACATCCAAAGTCATCCCCGTACAATGCCCCGAAACATCCGACAACAAAAACAAAACCGCATTCCCAATATCCTCAGGCTCAATCCATTCCTTAATCAAATTATGTTTTTCGTGCATTTTCAACCGCTCTTCTGGAATATTTTTCACCAAAGCAGTTTTAGTAACACTTGGAGCCACCGCATTCACCCGAACATACGGAGAAAAATCAATCGCATTACTTTTTGTCAAACCAAGGAGACCACCTTTAGTTGCACCATAAACTGACTCCGAAGTTCCTGCTTCACCCGAAACAGAAGCAATATTTACAATTACGCCCTGCTTTTTACCATTCATTTTATCCCGAGCAAATTCCTTAGAAAAATAAATTGGTGCTATCAAATTTATCGCCATAACTTTCGCAATATCCTCATCAGAATAATCCAAAACAGATTTACCCAAATAAATGCCCGCATTATTCACCAAACAATCAATTTTAATATCATCCTTTCTAAGTTGCACAAAAAAATCCTTAATTTTACCCAAATCAGAAATATCAAAATTAAAAATCTTAACTTTATCTTCGCCAAGTTCTTTTTGCAATTTAACTAAACCATTCTCATTAATATCAATCACCAAAACATCCGCCCCATGTTCAACACATTTCACCGCCGTAGCCCGACCAATCCCCGCAGCTGCCCCCGTAATAATTACTTTTTTATTTTCAAGATTTATCATAATTTTATTTTAAAATTTAAAAAAACACATTTTAAGTTCACTACATCCACTATATCATTTCTCAAAGATATTAAAAAGTATCAAAAAAATAATTGTGCTCGCCGCACGGGCTTTTCTGAACAAGGAGTCATGACCCCTTGTTGAAATTCTAAAAAATTACTGTTATTGCAATGTAGGGGTTGAAAATTTTCAACCCAAAGATAACGTGGTAATTTCAGTAGTGAACGGTTTGAAACCGTTCACTACAAAAGTTTATCTGTCATTCTGAACGTAATAAATTTTTTGTAAAAAAATTTATGTAGCGAAGAATCCCCCAAAGAAAAATATAAAACTCCCAATCTTATCCTCCTAAAAAAATTATTTTATTTTTCAATGTAAAGACCTTGCACTACAACATGCAAGAAATATAAAAAAATCTACAAAAAATGAATCTTAAAATAATTTAAAAGCAATAAAAAAAACCTCCACAAAAGCAAAGGTTTCATTTTATAAAATTCAAGTTCAATCTATTTCCTACGCCTAAACAAAAACGCAAAAGCAACACCAACAGCCGCACCAACTCCAGCCGCAATACTAACAGATTTTTCAGGATTTTTTTTGATATAATCTTGAGTATTTTCTCTCACTTCTTGAGCTTTCTCTTTAACATCCTCAACTTTTTCAGAAGTCATTTCTTTTACTTTTTCCATCTTTTCAGAAGTTATCTCTTTAATTTCTTCAGCTTTTTCCCTAGCATTACAATAATGCTTTTTCATGCCTTCTTCATTATCACATTTATTTCCCATATTTTTATATTAATTTAATTAAAATTTTATTTAATTCTTTGAATTAACCCTATCAATAAAGCAAGAATAAAAACTACTCCACCTGTCGACATTAACCCAAATCCTAATCCTAATCCTGAAAAATCACCCAACCAAATTGACGCTCCAACCAGAAAAAAAGTGAATCCCACCAAGCCCAGTAAAGCAAAAATAATTACTCCCACCACATCCCGAACAATACGACTAGCAACTTTTTCTATTCGCTCTACAATACCTGTCTGCACAACCTTTAACATTGATCCAACCATCTCAGACAAAGTGCTAATGATCGTTGATTTTTCATTATTTTGACATTCCATAAAGTTTTATATTTATTTTTAACTTCCATTTTATTATAACATAATGCAAGTTTGTTGTAAAATTTTAAGAATTTTTTTGACTTATTTTTAAACTAATTTTGTGCTCGCCACACGGGCTTTTTTGAACAAGGGGTCATGACCCCTTGTTCAACTCATATCATCACCCAATTAAATTGGGCGTCAACTCTAAAAAATTATTTTGTTTTTTATAAAAAAAGAAAATAATTTGTTTAAAATTTTAATTAAATATCAGCTGGATGGAAATATTTTTTTACAAGCATTAAAATAATTACCACTTTTCCCAATAAATTCCAACAGAAAAACCTTATCTCAATAAAACCTATTCAAAAAAATAAATCGGCAAATCAATTTTTCGTAAAAATTTCTTCATATTATTAACATTACAGCTACCTACTTTACCCATTAAATGATTGTGTTTTTTTAACAAAATTTTCAACAATATCTACAAATTTAAAAATTCTCAAAAAACTTTTTCAATTCTATAAACAAATCATCTATTCAAAATAATTTTCATAAAAACAAAACAAGCTCTGGGCATTACCAAAGCTTGTTTTATTTTTGTTTTTATTTTCTATAGAGTAAGAAACTATCTTCTTTTTCGACGAACCACTTTTTTCTTTGCAACTTTTCTTTTAGCCGTCTTTTTACGTGCTGTTTTTTTTGTTGCTTTACGAGCCGTCTTCTTTCTCGCTACTTTTTTCTTTGCTTTTTTAACAACTTTTTTACGCGTAGTTTTACGTACTGCTTTTTTCTTAGCTACTTTCTTTTTAGCCACCTTCTTACGAGTTGTTTTTTTGCGAGCCACTTTTTTGCGTGCTGCCATAATTATTTTCACCTACCTTTCTATATAAATTTATTACACAAAAAAAATATTTAAATTTTTAAAATTATTTTTGTTTTTGTAATTCTATTATAAACAAAAAAAAGTTTATACGCAATACAAAAATATTTTAAACAAAAAAATATAAAGGTTATTTTTTATTAACAAGAAAATTTTAAACTTAAAAAATAGTTTTATGAAAATAATTGCGCTCACCCTATCACAAAATTTAAAATTTATCGTATGGATAGGCACAAGGTACTACCCCTACAAAATTCTTATTAATTCAAAACTTTTCTTAAAATAACAAAATAAAAAACCATCCAATCATCACCAGAGATAAAACAATTTTCGTAGCAATGCCAAAAATAAAACCGAGAAAAGAACCTAAACCTGCTTTCAACGATTTCTTTCCATCTTTGTGCAAAAAATATTCACCCAAAAATGCTCCAACAAAAGTTCCAATAATCATTCCAATAATTTGAAAAATAATAATTCCAACGATACATCCTACAACAGAACCCATCACGCCATACCAACTCGATCCAAAAAATTTAACACCTAAAATATTAGACACAAAATCTAGTAACATTCCCAGCACAGCAATAATCGCCGTGATAATTACAAACTGAACAGTGATCGATTGAAAATTTTCAAAATATACGAAAATAAAAATACCCAACCAAATAACTGGTAAACTAGGGATGATAGGATTAATAATTCCAATTAGTCCAATTATAAAAATAATTATTGTTAATACTAAAATTAAAATAAGAATAAAATTCATGAAATATTTTTTGTAAAAAATTAAAGGAATTTAATAAACTTATTAGTAAAATTTTAAAAAGTCCATAAAATAATTAAACCAGAAAAACATTGTTTTGTCTATATTGATTTCCTTGTGATAACGCTGTACAATGACTGTAGTTTGTTTTCTTTATGAAAACTGATAGCTTCAACGTAAGCCATTTTTAACAATTTAGAACTAGAAAGGAAGGTGAAAGATTTTATGGAAGAAAGTAAAGGCAAAAGATTCACAAATTGGATACAAGATAGTTTGCAAGCTATAATTATCATTATGATCACTCTTTTAATACTATTTTTCTTGATTTATTCTTATTCAAAAAAATCAAGTAATGAAGGAGCAATCGTAGATGACAAGGCTCAACAAGAAGAAGTTATCGATGAAATACCAGTGAATGAAGCGAAAGATGCTGATTCAAGAAATAAAGCAAACGATACAGAATCAGTTAAACCTGATTCAACAACAAACAGAACTTCAGAAAATGATCAGACACAAACAACAATATCTCCAACTGAAAACTCTACTGAGAATACCGACAGAGGCAAAGGACCATCTACTAAAACTGAGATTAAAAACAATAATTCTCAACAAAAAGATGACGAAATAACAGTAACCGCAAATTATGGAGATAGTTTAACTCATTTGGCTCGTAAAGCTACTGCTCAATATATTTCAGAAAATAATGTAGAAGGATTAACACCTGCTCATAAAATATATATTGAAGATTCTTTGCAAAAAGATATTTCAAACAGAACAATCGCTCCAGGAACTTCAGTTAGTTTCTCAAACGAATCAATCGATACAGCTATCCAATCAGCTAAAAATTTGAACGACACTCAACTTCAAAACTTGAATGTTTACACAAATTACGTATCTGGTTTATAATCTTGAATTAAGTTTAAGCAAAAACAAAAAAACACCTTCGTTCTTTTAACACAAAAGTCTCGGCAATGTCCGAGGCTTTTTGCATTTTAAAAAAATTTAATCTATCAAAATAATGATAATCATTATGTTAAACTTTATTTTTTACGTTTCATAATAATTTAAAAAGTGCTAGCCGCACGGACTTTTAAACTTAAAATATTATTTTTAACTAAAACCTCAATTATCATTTATAATTCCCTAGTTGCAACCCTTACAAATACATATTCATGCTGTTGATCACTAGGGTTTTCTATTTTGTGTTTAGTATTTGCTGGAAATATAAACAAATCTCCCTCAGAATATTCGTAGTTACCATCTTCATCGCTAACTACCCCCGTTCCTTTTATAACTAACATTGTCTCTTCAATATCATCATGATGATGCCAATCAAAAACGCCTTTTGGAGGCAAATAACCGTAGGTCATAGCTTGCCAATCAATATTATTAATCTCACCTTGATCAACATAAAGTCGTCTTCCACCTGCTCCATCGTGAGCTCCCTCTAACAGTACTGAATTAAATGATTTTTTTTGAATTTTCATATTAATTTTAATTAATTCTATTAATTCCCATATTAAATATTATACAATAAAAACCTACTGAACACTATCAAATTTTCAAACATCCTCAAGACATTGCAATGCAATGTCTCTACAAATCTAAAAATCTACTCATCTACCTATCTAAAAATCTATTCCAGTGTATAATAAATATAACAAAAAATAACATTCACAAATGATAAATTTAGACACAAAATTAGAAAAACTGCCAAGAGTTCAAAAAAACTATTTCAAAAAATTAGCCAAATTAAATTTGTTCACCGTAAAAGATTTACTAAAACATTTTCCGTCTCGTTATGAAGACTACTCCAAAATATTTTCAATCAATCAACTTCAACCTAATTTAGAATCCACCGTCATCGGAACAATAATTGACATCCAAACTATTCGCACTTATGGAAGAAAAATGTTATTAACCGAAGCTTTATTAGAAGACAAAACTGGAACAATCAAAATTATTTGGTTCAATCAATCTTACATTGGACGCTCATTTCCCATCAATACCCAAGTGAGAATAAGTGGAAAAGTTAATGATAAAAATAATGAATTATCTTTTAGTGCACCAGAAATTGAAAAAGCCAATCGAATTCCAACCAACACTGGACGTCTTGTACCCATTTATCCCGAAACAGCAGGACTAACTTCAAAATGGATTCGCTGGCAAATTCAAATAATTTTAGACAAAAAAATTAATTTGCCCGATCCAATCCCCCAATCAATTTTAAAAGAATTACATTTACCAAATTTTAAAACAGCCCTTCGAATGATTCATTTTCCAAAAAAAATGAACGAAGTAATTTTAGCCCAAAAAAGATTTGCTTTTGAAGAAATGCTAATTTTACAATTGACCACTTTAAAAGTTCGCTTAAATTTCTCGCAACAAAAATCGCCTGAAATTAAATTCGACAAAAAATTAATCCAAAAATTTATTAAAACACTTCCTTTTGCACCAACAGACGCTCAACGAAAAAGTTCTTTTCAAATATTAACTGATTTAGAAAAATCAACTCCAATGAATCGATTGCTCAATGGAGATGTTGGTGCAGGAAAAACTTTAGTCGCCGTCATAGCTACACTACAATGTATTAATGAAAATTTTCAAGTAACTATTTTAGCTCCCACTGAAGTTTTAGCCAGCCAGCATTTTAAAACTTTTCTCGACTTTTTTGAAAAATATAATTTTGAAATTGGACTTTTGACCAGCACTTATAAAACTTACGGATCGCACCCTGCTTTGACAAAAAAAACTACTCGTCCAAAAATGTTGGAATTAATTAAAAGTGGAAAAATAAATTTAATAGTCGGAACGCATGCACTTATTCAAGAAGATATTGAATTTGAGAAATTAGGATTAGTGATAATAGACGAACAACACCGTTTTGGAGTTGCTCAAAGATCTGCCATCACTCAAAAAGAAAATTTAAGTCGTAAAGAAAAAAATTTAAAACCTCATTTATTAACTATGACCGCTACGCCCATTCCCCGAACTTTTGCTCTCGCTCTTTTTGGTGATTTAGATGTTTCTGTATTGGATGAAAAACCTTTGAACAGAAAAGAAATTAAAACTAAAGTGATTTCTCCAACTAATCAAAAATCTATTTATAAATTTATAAAAAAGGAAATAGAAAAGGGTCAACAAGTCTACATCATTCTTCCATTAGTTGAGGAATCTGAAGCAATTAAAAAAGTCAAAGCTGCCATCACTGAACATAAAAGATTGCAAAGTAAAATTTTTCCTGATTTAAAATTAGGATTGCTTCACGGTCGTTTAAAATCTAAAGATAAGGAAAATTTAATGACTGATTTTAAAAATAAAAAAATAAATATTTTAGTCTCAACTTCAGTTATTGAGGTTGGTGTGGACATTCCAAATGCGACTTTAATGATTATTGAAAATGCCGAACGCTTTGGACTTTCTCAACTTCACCAGTTTCGCGGTCGTATTGGTCGAGACGAGCATCAGTCTTATTGTTTTTTATTTAGTGAAAATATAAATAGCGAACGCTTGCAGGCGATGGAAAAATATAATGATGGTTTTAAACTAGCTGATATTGATTTAAAATTACGTGGACCAGGTGAATTTGTCGGTTCTCGTCAAAGTGGTTTAACTGATGGTGCAATGAAAAATATTAACAATTTGAAATTAGTTACTTTAGCTCGAGAAAAAGCTAAAGAAATTTTGAAAAATGATTTTGAATTGAACAAGTCCCTTCTTTTAAAAAAGATTATTTCTGAACTTAAAAGTGTTACTCATTTGTAATAAAAAATACGGATTGACTCCGTATTTTTTACAAATATTTTTTCAATATTTTTTCTTTTTTCTTTGGAACTTCTTCCAATTCTTTTTCTAATTTCGAAATTTTATTTTCAATCTTTTCAATTTGAGAAACTATTTTTTGTTGTTTAGAAAAAGGCAAAAAAGGAACTTTCATATTCTGAACCATTGGAACCGTTAATTGTGGAATATTTGTCCCACTCGAAACTATGTTTGCATTTTTTAAAACGATTTCCAAATATTTATTTTTTAATCGTTCGCCAGAAATAATAACAATTAATCTTACTATAGGATAAAATTTTTCATTTCTTGCAATAGGAAAACCAATTGTACCTCTTGCCGAAACTGTCACAGAAGGCTTATTGACTCTATAAACATTTGTATAGCCATATAATCCATTGTTTTTTACTGCATTAGCATAAATTGGAATATTTAATTCCTCTGTTTTTTCATATGAAAATTTTTCTGGCTTATCTCCTCCAGCAAAAATATCTTCACAAATAGACTCTAAAGTTTTTTCTTCCCCTGAAATATTATTAATAATTTTACTAATTTCTTGCCTCATAACTTTAATTGACCTTTTTATCTCATTCTCTTTTTTCTCCAAAGACTCAATCACATCCACAATTTTTTGTTGAATTTCTATTGGTGGGAGAGGAATTTTTATTTCTCTAAAATCAGATTTTTGCAAATGTCTTAATCCCTGTCCTTTAAAATAAAATTTATCAATATCTTTAATTATATATTCAATAAAATAAAATATTAATTTTGTTTTTATTAAATTTTCGTTTTTACTTTGTATAACAAAAGTATCTGTAGAATAACTTGCTTTTCCATCAAAAAATTTAATAATGGCATTGCCTCCCGTAGAAAGATATATATTTTTCCCATCTACTAAAAATTTATTAAAATTTAAAATAGATTCACCGCTGGTAAAAAAATTATAAATTCCATTTTCTGTGTCATTGACTGTTTTTACTTTTATTTTAGATTTAGGCTGTTCAAAAAGAACAGTTTCTAATTTTACAAAATCCCATTTACTCTTAATTTTAATCTTTTTTTTAACATTCAAATTAATACTTTTCTCAAAATCAATACGATCAAAAGTCATCATATCAATCAAATCAACACGACTAATATTTTCCTTTAATTTTTCTGGAATTTTTCTTTCTTTTTTTCCCTCAAGAGCCTCCAAAATATAAGTACTAGCCTTTTCTGAATTGTAAAGATTTTTAGCATCAAAAAGCTGAGTGCATTTACTAATGTCCTCACCTCTTTGAAGTGAATGAATTCCTTCACCTCCTCGTCTATCTGAAAACTCGTAACCCAAAAATTTCTTCTCTTCTTTTTTCTCACCAGTTTTTATTAAAACAACTTTTTGATTATAAACATTCAAAAAATAAGTTATTTTTTCTTTTTCTAAATCATGAATCTTTTGCCACTTCTCTTGCTTATCTTTAGCTTTTATCTTTTTTTCATACTCTTGAAAAATCTCATGATTTTTAATTTTTTTATTTGGATTTTTATTAATTAAAGTTTTATAATCTGCAAAATTAACTTGACTATCTTCATCACGCCAAACATAAGACAAATATTTTGAGTAAGCTTTTTCAATTCCATTTATAGTAATGTCTTTTTGATTATCAAAACTTTGCTTCACTTTTTTAAAAATCCCATCAAAATCTTTATTATTTTTTCTTTTTAAGAATAAAACAACCGTAGTTGTAGGTGTCTTCATAAAAGTATTACGTCCTAATTCCGTAATACCTATAATATTAAAATACTTAAAAATGATCTCCCTAGTCTTAGAGTAAATTCTCGTATTGGTTAAAATGCTAGATGGCAGAATAATACCTGCAATACCTCCCTCTGTGAGTAACTGTTTAGCCCTTTCAATGAAAAGACACTCAATTTCACTACTCTGATCTGTAAGATAAGGATAAAGCTCAAAAGAATCTTTACCATCTCTTAATGTTGTTTTAAACCCATCAACAGAATAAGGTGGGTTTGCAACTAAAATATCAAATTTTCTATTTTCATTTTCAAAATTAAATTCTTTTAACTTTCCTTTATAAACATCACTTTTCTCAAAACTATCAAGACCATCTCCCCTGATAACATTAGCATCTCCATCACCATTTAAAAAAGTGCTGATTTTTGTTGTTTTTGCTAATCTATAATCTTTTTCAATACCATAAATATATTCACTCGCCCAATCAAAATTATCTTTATTTTTAAGAAATTCTTTTTTATGTTTTTCTCCACATAAAACCCAATCTCCATCAATGTCTTTAATATGATGATCAACTTCTTCCATAGCCTCAGTAAGAAAATGTCCAGCTCCTGAAGCATAATCTATAATATAAGGCAAAAAATAAGGTTTTTCTCTTTTATTTTTATCCTCAATAATTTTCTTAAAAGGTATAGATTTACAAATAAAAGATGCAATTGGAGTGGGTGTAAAATACTGACCTGACTCTTGTTTAATTCCCGTGTTCAAAAGTCGTTCAAAAAAATCTCCTAAAAATTGCTGTTTGGTTGTGTATTTTATTCTATATTTTTCTAGAAGCTTAACAACCTCCCTAACTACAAAACAATTTTCATTAAAACTTTCTTTATCAAAAACCTCTTTAAATGCAAATTCATTTCCTGAATATAATTTTTGTCGAATAAATAATTTTTCAATTTTTGATTTATTGTATTCAAAGTTTTCAAGTGCCTCATCAAATTCCTTTTCTGACACAGCCTCAATCTTTAAATCTAAATATCTGGACATTCCTCTTTTATACAAATCATTTAAACGCATTAAAACATCTTCATTACTCTCTCCATCTTTCCACTGAAATTCATATTCATTTCCTTTTCTTGTCTCAAATTCATCAACGATTTTACAAAGAAATAAATTAAAAATTTTATTGAAGGCATTTGTTTTATCAGAAACAACATTTTTTCTTAATATTTCAGCAAAACGATTATAAATATTACCTCCATCTTTTTCAGTTAAGTCCACTAAATCATTTTCTTTATTCCCTTTAACAATTCCTCTAAATTTTACTCCATCAACAGCAAACACACCCCTAGATTCCCAAATCTGAGGATGCCAAGAATCAAAAGCGTCTCGACTATTTTCAGAACCTCTTATTTCTTTATTAACAACTATAATATCACTAAAAGATTTTATTTTATTATTCTCAAAAATAGAAGAATATAAACAAATATATTTAGTATTTCTTTCTTGAATGAAATATCCAAATAACTGACCTCCATCTTTTTCAGTATCATTCTTAGCTTTATCGTACTCCTTACCAAAAGTCTTACATTCAATCATCAAAAAGCTCTTTCCACTTTCATCTAAAACCTGAATATCTAAAAATCCCTTTCCTTTATGACCAAGCTTCCATTCTTTTTCTAAAACTAAACTTTCTGGTTTATTTCCATTTTCTAATAATCTATTTACACATTCAAAAACAACAAAAGTTTCATTTTGCGAAAAATTAGAGGTACTTTTTCTACCAATTTTTATTTTATTTCCCCAATCAATTTTAGAATTTCTTAAATTATCATTAACCTTAACTATAATTTGATAATCATTATGATTATTATATTTTTTAAACCAAAAACCAACCTCTCCATCAAGAGGTTGATAACCCAATACTTTCAAAAACTTTTTAAGTTTATTTCTTTCCATAACTAAATAATACCACAAAACCACTGCGAAATCTATAAACAAAAAAACTCCCCTAAAAAAATCAAGAGAGTTTTAAATATTAAGAAAACAAATTTACACAAAACCTATCTATCCATTTTTTTCCTAATAAAAGCTGGGATTTCAAAATCATCATCGCCATCGTTGACTATATTTTCTGCTTTTTCATTTCTAGGTATATTACGAGATTGCACCTTTTCATCAACAATCATATTGTTATTAGATCTGAGTGATTTAGTAGAAAAAGGTGATTGATTTATCTCAGGTTCTGGTCGCACAACTCTTCGTTCAGTTTCTTCTCTTCTAATTTCTGCTTTTTTAGGAATTACTTTTACTGATTTTTCTTCATTTTTAACAGCACTCTTATTTTGAATCTGACCCTGATTTACATTTATGTTTGGACTTTCACTTTGATTTACTTTTACAGTAACATCTTCCTTTTTCTTTTCAACTCTAGTAACTATTCCTTTAGTTTCATTTTCATCACTATCAAATCCTGTCGCCACTACTGTAATTTGTATTTCACCCTTACCAATTTGATCGTCTAACACCGCACCGAAAATAACCCGAGCTTCTGGATCAATTGTCTCTGTAATAATATTAGCTGCTTCATTAATTTCAAGCATAGTAACATCGCTACTTCCACTAACATTAAACAAAACACCTTTTGCTCCCTCAATAGAAAGTTCTAAAAGAGGACTGTTCGCCGCTGCTTTTGCTGCCTCAGCTGCTCTATCTTCTCCACTTGCAATACCAATTCCCATCAAAGCAGAACCACTATTTGACATAACTGCCTTTACATCAGCAAAGTCAACATTAACTACACCCGGTTTAGTAATCAAATCAGAAATACCCTGAACACCTTGCCTCAAAACATCATCCACAATTTTAAAAGCATTAACTAAACTGGTCTTTCTGTCAATAATGGATAAAAGTCTATCATTTGGAATAGTAATTATTGTATCTACTCTTTCTTTCAACACTTCTAAGCCCTCCGCAGCAATAGAACTTCTTTTTGCACCTTCGAATGAAAATGGACGAGTAACTACACCCACAGTCAAAGCTCCTAACTCACGAGCAGTTTCAGCCACAATCGGAGCTGCACCTGTTCCTGTTCCTCCACCTAAACCGCAAGTAACAAAAACCATATCAGCACCTTTAAGTACACCTTGAATTTCTTCTCGACTTTCTTCAGCTGCCTGACGACCAACTTCCGGATTCATCCCAGCACCAAGACCTTTGGTTAAATTCTTACCAATATGAACCTTTTCAGCCGCTCTTGAATGATGCAGAGCTTGAGCATCCGTATTAATCGTT
Organism: Candidatus Moraniibacteriota bacterium; assembly: GCA_023133275.1. Taxonomy (GTDB): domain Bacteria; phylum Patescibacteriota; class Minisyncoccia; order Moranbacterales; genus JAGLWU01. The sequence continues at coordinate 35,827 of JAGLWU010000027.1, read as the reverse complement.
ACAAATTCAACACCTTTCAAATTAGCATCAATCATTCGACTGATTGCATTTCCACCACCGCCACCAACTCCAACAACTTTAATACGAGCAAATGTTTCTACGTCTGTTTTAATTTCTCCCATAATTTTATAAAAAATTTACCAAATTCCCTATCAAATCAAGTGATAAAAAAAATACCTGATTATAGCGAATATTTAGCAAAATATTAATTAAAATAATTCAAAAATACCAATCTATCTAGTAATTCACTTTAACACGAGCCCAGCCTTAATGTCAAATTGAATTAATAAACTAAGGCAAAAATTTACCCAGCCAAGAACCGACATTTTTTACTGAACTCTTAGCACCTCCTGAAACAGCTCCTAATATTCCTGAAGTAAATTTATTTCTACCACCAGAATAATGTATATCGTCCATCGCCCAAAGAATAAGTCCAACTACTGTAGCATAAGAAGAATCATCGACTTTATCCATCACTCCTAAAAGATTTTCTGGTCGACCAATTTGAACAGGCAGTCTCAATTTTCTTTTGGCAAATTCTGCTACCCTAGGAAGATTAACGCCACCACCTGTTAAAATTGCTCCAGCTGGTAATAATTGATCTTTGCCAATACTTCTCAATTCTTTTTGCACTAATTCAAATATCTCTTCCAACCGAGCTTCAATAATTTCAATGACATGACTGTGTGGAATTTCACCATCTTCACGTGGATCAATTTGAGACAAATCAATTTTACTACGTTGACTAGCTTGATCTAAAATAGCACTTCCATATTCAAACTTTACTCTCTCTGCTGTATCAATAGATGTTCTCAAACCAATCGCAATATCATTTGTAATAAAATCTGAACCGATTGGAACAATTGCTGTATAAACTAATTCACCCTCTTCAAAAACTGCCAATGAAGTTGTACTAGCTCCTAAATTAACTAACACCACACCTAATTCTTTTTGTTTCTTTGTTAGAACTGACTCAGCTGCTGCTAACGGCTCAATAATAAAATCCTCAACAGTAATATCTGCCCGTTCCATAGCATGAGTTAAATTTTTTACATGATTTCCAGGTGCTTCCACAACCACTGCATCAACCTCAAGTCGTACACCCTGTAAACCAATCGGATCGTTAATATCTTTCTGATCATCTAAACGAAAAGACCGAGGAATCACATGAATAATTTCTTTATTTGCTGGAACTACAATAGATTGTGCTGCGTTAATGACTCTAGTTACATCATCTTCCGTAACTTCACCGTCAGCTCTTCCTATCGCCACAACACCTTTTGTGCTTTCAATAGTTAGACCTGCACCACCAATACTAACAATGGCACTTTTAACTTGCACGTTACTCATCATTTCAGCTTTCTCCACTGCTACCGAAATAGCCTCAGCTGCATCCACAATATCCACAACTGCTCCCCGACGCATACCATCAGACTCAACCGCTCCCACACCTAAAATCCTAATTTGACCATCTACTTCAGAAGACGCATCAGCAATAACACAACGTACAAGCGAAGAACCTAAATCTATACTAGTAATAATATTATCTCTCATATACTAAAAATATTTGAAAATCTAAAAAAATTTATAATAAAAAATCTTACAGTTTACATTATAACACTTATACTTAATTTAATAAAAAAATATTTAGAGAAATTTTGAAACTATAAGCGGATAAAAAATAACTACCCCAATAAAAACTGAAAAAATTACTGCTAATAAAACAAATCCTGCTGACATATCTTTAACTATTTTTGCATGAGGATGTTCATTCGGTTGGATCATGTCAACTAATCTTTCTATGGAAGTATTAATTAATTCTGTTATTAAAATCGTAAATATTACCGCTAAAATAACTAAAAAATCTTGCATCGAGCCTTTCAAAAAAAATAGTATCAAAATTACGACAACGGCACAAATAACTTCTATTTTAAAATTTCGTTCATATTTAAAAGCAAGTTTTATTCCCTGCCACGCATGTTCCACATTTTGTAAACCAATAATCTTTTTTTTCATATTTTAAAAGTTTACGCTCTAAAAATCTAAATGTCTAATAATCTATTATGACTGACTTTTTCTTGAATTGAAAACATTTCTTCTCCATGTTTGTAACCTAGTAAATGTAAAATTCCATGAGAAAAAACATAAGACAATTCATATTCAATTGTCGTCCCACTTATTTTAGCAGATTTTTTGATAAATTCATAGCAGAGAATTATTTCGCCGAGAAAAATATTGTCTTCTGTTTTTAATTCTGTGAAGATATTTTTGTTGTCGCTATAATCTCCAATTGAAAGGACATCGGTTGTGGTGTTTTTGTTTCTTAATGAATTGTTTTGTTTTTTGATTTCTTCATCGTCAACAATTGCTAAACTGATTTCGATATTCTTGTTTTTGAATTTTTCTTCACCGACTTCTTGAAATGTTTGTTCGGCGATTTTTTGAAAATAGTTTTTTTCGTGGGGTTGGTTGATGAAAGATGTTAGATCTATTTTTAGATTCATGAAAGCTATTATTAAAAAGATTGTAGATAACTTTGTTCAATTAATCCCACAACATAATCTAACTCATCAAAACTTTTCAAGTTTATTTCAGAAATCCCAGTACCAAATCTTCCAATACTTAAAACATCACGAATCATATCATTTGGATCATTTAACTCTTTTTTATTAACATCAATCAAAATTTTAACTAATTTATTTTGTGGTTGCAGAGATACAAAATTCCTATTTGTTCTATAAACAATACAATGTTTTCGTAAATTCTCTTCAATTTTTTGCTCCGACTCGAAGGCAAAAATTCTTTCTTGAAGGGTTGCAAATAATCCTTTCACATTATCGCTTTTATTTTTCAAATGATCTTCAATAGAATATTCCTTATACTTTACCTTTGAAATTTGTTTTGTAGAATTATTAATTTTTTTAGCTTGCGAGCTAGCAATTAATTTTAATTCAAAAATATCATTTTCATATTGAGAATATCCCCAAAGTTCAATATTTTCCGCCATTCTATTAATAGCATATTGATCATATTTATTAAAAGTTTGAGCAATTAATAAAACACGAGGAGAACCAAAATCAACCTCAATGTTTTCACCAAGTTTATCTTGTACTAAAAGCTGAAAATCACCTGTGTGATCTACAAGCCAATCAAGATAAAAAAGACCTTGATTAATAATATTATCTTTTTCGCCCCATTTATATTCAATGATTACAGGAGAATTATTTTCATCCAATCCTAAAGAATCGATTCTACCGCCATGTTGTTTTGAAGTTGTAAATTCAGAAGCAAGAAATCTAATTCCAAAAAGATTTTCCATATTTTGTTCGACAAAACTTTGAAGTTCTTTTTCATTTTGAAAGTTTTTTTTCTTTAACTGTTTTGCTAAATTATTTTTTATTGAAAATATTGCCATAAATTTAAAGTGTTAATCTTACCCCAAATTCTTCATCACCATATCCTTAACCCTACCACCATCAGCCAACGAACCAGCCTTACCAATCACCAAACCCATCACCTTCCCCATATCCGCCTTAGACTCAGCCCCAACCTCCACAATAATTTCCTTAACAATCTTCTCCAATTCCTCATCACTTATTTGCATTGGTAAATACTCACTAATAATATCCAGCTCCATTTTTTCCTTGTCCGCCAAATCCTTTCGACCACCAGCCTGAAATTGCTCAATACTATCCCGCCTCTGTTTAACCGCTCGCTTAACCAAAACCAAAACATCATCATCGCTCAAACCCTCCTCACGAGAATTATTCGCAATTTCTTCATTCTTAATCATACTGTCCAACATCCGCAAAGTATCACGCTTTTCCGCCTCACCAGTTTTCATCGCCTGTATAAGATCCTTTTTAATTTTTTCGCTAATTTTCATAAATTTAATATTATAAAAAATAAATGCGTGAAAAAAATCACGCATCCATTTTTACTTCTCTTTTTTAAGTTTTTTCTTAAGTTCCTTGAAAGCATCGTTATCGAAACGACCCAATTTTTTAAGTTTATCAACTTCCTTTTTCATGTTCTTTTTATACAAAGCTTCTTCACGTCTCTTAATTTTACTTTGCGTACCATTATCAAAACGATTTCTACGAACGTGCATCAAGACACCGCTTTGCTGTACCTTACGAGTAAAACGCTTGATCAAACCATCAGTTGTTTCTTTTTCATTTTTCTTATAAACATAAACCATAATACCGCCTCCTTTCTAAAAAAATCTATAAATTAACCACTTAACGTGGAATATTAAATACCTAAAAAAATTAAATATTCTAATTCCCTATTAAATTATAAACCCCCAAATCATATCATTCCGAAAAATATATTTTAATCGTAGGAAAACAAGTATATTTACTTTCTACTAAAAAAATAATTCATCGAAAAATTAAATCGGTCGAATATCCTCAGACAACGGAACTCCACCAATCAAATGCAAATGAACATGTGGCACTTCTTGACCACCGTGCAAACCTGTTCGAATCAAAAGTTTGTAACCAGACTCATCAATTTTCAATTCTTTCGCCAAATCCCGAGCAATCAAAAACATTTCTGAAATTATTTCCGACTGATTATCCTGAATGTCATTCATTGACTCAATATGTTTTTTAGGAATAATCAAAACATGCACTGGTGCAATTTTAAACGCATCTTCAAAAGCTAAAATATTATCAGTTTCTCGATAAATTTTAGCTGACACTTCTTTTTCTATAATTTTGCAAAATATACAGTCTTCCATACTATTAATCAGATTACACTAATTTAACCTTTCCGTCAAACAAATTTTTAGAATTTTTCTGTGCTCGCCGCACGGGCTTTTCTGAACAAGGGGTCATGACCTCTTGTTTAAAATTCTAAAAGTTTATTATCATTCTGAATTTTCTGTCATTCAAAGTTTACTGTCATTCTGAACGAAGTAATTTTGTGAAACAAAATTACGCAGTGAAGAATCCCCCCACAGAGAATCATAGAACTTCAAATCACTTTCTAAATTCAGGAAATTCAAAAGGTTGCGGTTTTCCTAAAGTTTTCCAATATTTGGATTGTTCAATAAGTTCAAAAAATCCTAATCCATGCGAATGATAAACTGAAAATTTAGAATCCCTAATGATTTCATAACCTTTTTCCAGCCAATAATTTGCCCAAACGCCATCTTCTCCACCTAAACCATAACTTTTATCAAAATTATTTCTTTTCCATAAATCTTTTCTAATAATCGCATTAGTACAACCCAAAACTCCCATTCTAGATTCATTAATAACATATTTCTTTTTCAATAAAATCTCTAACTTTCCGATCCATTTATTGAAAATAATTTTCTCCCAAATGCTCGCATCAGGTAACGCCCAAACATTTCCATAAACTCCACAAACTTTTTCTGAAGTAAAATCTGAAATTCCATTTTCCAGCCAAGTGTTTGAAATTGGTAAAGAATGTGCAGATAAATAAACTAAATATTTACTTGCCTCCGACTTTCTCGCTCCAAAATTAGATGCAAAAGGATAATTGAATTCTTCTGGTTTTATGTGAAAAATTTTAACTAGATATTTTTCTGCAATTTTTAAAGTTTGATCGGTTGAACCTGAATCAACGATAATTATTTCGAAATCTTGATAAGTTTGGTTTTTAAGTTTTTCTAAAACCTGCCCAAGATATTTTTCTTCATTTTTTGTCCTGATGATTATACTTGTTTGCATAAAATTCTTATTTCAAAATTTCCATTAGCTCACTATTATTTTGTTTTTCTGCATAATCTAAAGCAGTCTTATCATTTGAATCTTTCAACGATTTATCAGCTCCAGCCTCAATAAGTAATTTAACAACATTTAAATTATTTTCTCTTGTAGCAAAAATTAGAGGAGTAACATCTTGCGAAGGCTCATCATCTTCACTAAATTTTCGAGAAAGAATTTGATTGACATCAGCACCATTCTCTAAAAAAAGTCTAACATATTCTTCATTCCCCATACCACACACACCACCAAAAGCAGACATGTTAAAAAAGTTTTTTTCGTTTACATTCGCACCTCTTGAAATAAGAAGTTCCACCAATTCTCTATTTTCTTGCATGATAGCAAATATGAGAGGAGTATCACCACTTTCGCCTGTTTTTCCATCAATATCTACACCAACATCTAATAATAAATTAACCATTTTGATATTACCTTTAAAACTAGCCATGGAAATCGGTTTACACATTTCATGTCTTTTACAAACTGGATCTAATCTATCCTCAATATTTTTAGGATTACCTAAAGATTCTCTGAGAAACTTTTCATCTTCTTCACTTAAATTTTCTAAATTAAAAGATTTTTTATTTACATGTTCTGACTCTAAATTTTTATCTTCACTAACAGGAATTAAAATATAAATTATAAAAACTAACAAAATTACAGTTAAAATTACAATAACAATTCTATTTTTACTTATTTTCATATATTTAATTAAAAATTATTTAAACTAATTATTTCTCTTCAAACAAATCCTCACTCTTTCCTTTCTTATAAACATTCATCCCCACAATCACCAAAACACCAATCCCAAAAACAATCCAACCCGCAAACTTAATACCCTCAACAATCCGCTCATAAAACTCACCAAAAAAATAACCCATCGCCACTAAAAAAGCACTCCAAACAACACCACCCAAAAAAGAATACCAAACAAATCGCCAAAATTTCATCTTCACAATCCCAGCCGCTACCCAAGTCGCCCAACACAAACCAGTCGTAGATTTAACCGAAAAAATCGTCTTCCCACCATGCTTTTCAAAAAACTTTTCCATTTTCAAAACTAAACTTTCCGTAATCCCCATATATTTTCCAACTCGCCTAACAAAAGTCATCCCCCAAATACGACCCACACCATAAAGCATAATATCACCAACAACATCACCAACAATAGAAAGTAGTAAAACTGTAGTAATATCAAAAATCCCCAAACTTGCCATAAAAGCCGCTAAAATAGTAACAATCGGACCCTCAATAATCATCAAAGGCAAAATTATCCAATACCCATAATCAGTCAAAAACTGAATTATCACTTGTCCATCCATTAATTATTTTATTATAAAATTATATTTATATTCTAACACAAAATTAAAATATTCATAAAAGAATTTTTGTGTCTGTCTGCCGTGTCTGTCGACGAGACAACAGACAGGCTCGCCGCACGGGCTTTTTAAACACAAAATTAATTCCATAATCCCCAAAAAAAACTGTGAAACCCAAATGTCTCGCAGGAATAGATTATAAAACCAGTTCCTACAAATAGTAAAAAATTATAAAAAAATTCACCACATTCGTAGGGGTTTGCCACTGGCAAACCCCTACACAAAAATCAACAAAACAAAAACTCCAACTATAAAAGTTGGAGTTTTATTATCAAACTATTTTTCAAAAAACCTTTCTTAACGCCGATCACCGCCACCCTGTCCACGACCAGATCCTTGTTTTTGATCATTTCTCATTCCACCATCTCCCATCAAAGCATCATGATCAATTCCCTGTTCTTCAAAGAACTTTTTCATTTCTTCTTGATGTTCTTGTCTTTTTTCTTTTCGTTCTTCAGGAGAAAGATCTTTCATTTCACCAAAAGAATTTTCTCTTTCCTGTCTTATCTCTTCTCTTTTCGCAATTAAAACATTTTTTTGATCTTCAGTTAATTTCCCTTCATTAACTAATTTACTAAGTCTTTCATCAGCTTTAGCTTTATTTTCAGCTCTTCGCTCTTCACGATTTTCATCAAAAACCTGTTTTACCTCATCTTGATTAAGATTAAATTTCTCCGCAACCTTTTGCATAATTGGAGAATATTGCGATTCCTCATTAGCACTAACATTATTAAAACTAGAAACACCTACTATCGTTGCCACTCCTAAAACTAGAGCAGGAACAATCATTTTTGACTTTTTCATAATTCTTTTTAATTATTTATTATTTAATTTGATTCGAGAAAAATTGATGCTAGCTTTTGTCAAATTCCCTCGTCTCACCTAATAATACGCAAGAAAAACAAAAAGTTTTCATTTTTATCCGTAGAGACGTAGCACTGCTACATCTCTCTACAAATATAAAATTGCCAAATAAAAAGAAAAATCATATACTTAAATAATAAATATTTCAATAACTAAAAATCATGTTTCAAATCATCCAAATAATAAATATCATCGCACCACTGTTCATAATCATTTTCGTCAGTGCAATTTTAAGAAAACTAAATTACATCCATGATTACTGGTCAAAAGTTTTAAATGAATTCGCCGTTAAAATCGGATTACCAATTTTACTTTTTTCCGCCCTCGCAAAAACATCATTTTCCTTCAAAGCAGAATTTCCACTCATCCTAGCTAATTCCGTAGTTGTACTCACTGGATTTATAATGATAATCGCACTCAATAAAATTTTCAAGTTTACAAAACAAACTTTTTTAACACTTTTCTTTTGTCTCACTTTTGGAAATATTGCTTATCTCGGAATTCCAGTCATCACTCAAGTTTACGGAGAAAATACACTGTCTCAAATAAGTCTCTTGATAGCAATTTACTTTTTTTGGATATTCACAGTTGGCGTCGGCTACTTAGATTATGCAAATAATAGTAATGGAGAAAGACATATCATCAAACATTTATTCATAAACCTTTTTAAAAAACCTCTCATTATTGCAATAATTTTTGGAATAATTTTTGGAATATTAAATATTGAAATTCCACTAATTTTAAATAAACCTTTAAATATGATCAGTACTTCTGTAACTCCGATTGTTTTATTGGTGATAGGAATATTTATCGGGTCATCAAAATTCGGAAAATTATCGGAATGGTTTTTTATATTTTTATTCTCCATCGTAACTTTGATATTATTACCCGCTATTTTTTATTTCAGTTTAAAAATTTTTGGTTTTTCTCCTTCAAATTTTTCAATTTCAATTATAGAATTAGCTATGCCTTTTGCTATCACGCCTTTTGCTCTGGCAGATGAATATAATTTGAATAAAAAATTCATTGCTCATTCGATTGTGTTAAGTACAATATTGTCAATTTTGACTTTGCCTTTTTGGATGTCTATTTTGTAAAAATTTAAGATCTTGGAAGCAGAGTTGTTTTACTAAAACGACTCTACAATACGACTCAAAAAAAATATTCAGGAATAATATATTTGGAAAATTGGAAAAATTTTATAGTGATTTAAAATTTTAAACCCAAAAAAGCCCGTGCGGCGAGCACAAGAATTCTTTTCAAAAAATTTTCATTGTCCGTAAGTTCTGCCCTAACCAAAATGACAACTTTTAATCTTAAACAAAAAAACAAGCCCGAAAGCTTGTTTTTTATAACCAAATTTTTAAAAGATTTTTCTACCCCCTGATAAAAGTAAAAGCATGTCCTATACGACCAGCTCTACCCGTCCGACCAATCCGATGAACATAATCATCATAACTTTGCGGAGTCGAATAATTAATCACATGAGTAATATCTTTAATATCAATCCCACGAGCAGCCACATCCGTCGCTACTAAAACACTTATTTGATTAACTTTAAATTTTGCAAGAACCCGCTTTCTTTGTCCTTGACTTTTATCTCCATGAGTCGCATCCACACGAAATCCTCGCTCTTGCAATGACTTGTTCAACTTATCAACGCCTCTCTTCGTTTCATCGAAAATCAAAAATTTGTTCTTTTTATTTTCCGTCAACAATTTATGAAGTTTATCAAACTTATCATCAGGAGATCTATACTTAACAACATCTTGATTAATATTATCACTTGTATTTCCTGTTTTCACTGAAATTGTAACTGGATCTTTTGAAAATTCATTTATTAAATTACGCACTTTAGAATTCATTGTTGCTGAAAAGAAAAATGATTGTCTATCTTGTGCGAGTTTTCCCAAAATATTTTTCATATCATCAATAAATCCCATGTCAAGCATCCTATCAACCTCATCTAAAACAACCATATTAACTGTTGCTAAATTTAAACTTTTTCTCTTAATGTGATCTTGGATACGCCCCGGAGTACCAATAATGATACGAGGTTTTTTAGAAAGATCTTTAAGTTGTGTACGCATTGAAGTTCCTCCAATCAGTAATGCCCAAAATACTTTTGCCCCTCGAGTAAGCATTTTAAACTCATCTAATATTTGCTGTGCTAACTCCCTTGTCGGTGCCATAATGATCACTTTAGAATCTTTATCTTTCAATAATCTTTTAAGTACCGGAAGAGCAAAAGACATAGTTTTTCCTGTTCCTGTATTTGCAATACCAAGAATATCATTGCCAGCCATTCCTTGCGGAATTGATTGATCTTGAATTGGAGAAGGAGTTACAATTCCTTGTCTAGTAATATTTTTTTGAATAAGATCAGGAATTTTAAAATCCTCAAAAGTATTTTTCGGCTTATATTCCTCTTGTTCTTTAATACAAGCTACCTTTATAAACTTTGATGGATGAATATTCTCTTTCTTCGGTCCACGTCTTCTTTTAGATCTTTTATTATTAAACTTACCGCCCCCACCTTTACTATTTCCATAGTAATTTCTTTTTTCACGTGCCATAAAATTGAATTTATTAGTAATTAATTAACACTCTTGTTCTAAGATGAAAAGAGAGAAAATATAATTACTCAAGTTCATCAATCAACAAACATTTAATATACCCCATATCAAATAAAAAGTCAAGTATAAAAAATTAAAACTTAATTTAACTTTCACAAAATACAATAGAAAAATTCCTAAGTCTAAAATACCCTTCTGATTATAGATTGTAAACAAGATAGTTTATTTAATTATTTTAATTTATTGAACGTGTAATAATACTATCAAATTAGTAATATTAGACTTCTTCGGAAATTATGAAAATTAAAAAATATATTTAGAAAAGTTCTTATCATTGCAAGTATGGTAAAGTGGAATGTGGTAATCTTAATAGATTTTATTGGAGTTTCCGAAGAGTTCTATTGAAAAAACTTATCTAATATTCTTTTTTCTTAAATTCATTATCTTCTCCTTATCTTGAGGCGACAAAGATCTATCATTCTCCCAAGACTGAATAATTTTCGCTTCAAAAGTCTCCTCATCAACTCTTTTGCCCACTACTCGCACTTTTTCACCTTTTTCCAATTTAACATCTTCCCCAATAATACTTTCCTTTGAATAAATCACAGTGATTTTTTTACTCCGAAAATTTTGCACAACAATAAAATCTTTTCCAGTTTTAATAATTTGACCACCCAACATACCCATATCTGGTCTCGCCCATTGACCTTCCATAGTAGGAGTTATGTTTTGATAAAAAGGAACTCGATCAACCATAGATTGATGCATTCTCCTACTAAAACCAAAAATATGAAGTAAGGAACCAAAACTAAAACTCGCTAAAAATATAATCAATAAAATTAACGAAAAATTTTGCCGATAACCCCTCTTTGTCGAACGAAAAACCCGCAGTCCAAAATAAGCAAAAGTACCAAAAAAAATCACCCAAAGATAAGGAATTGACATTAAAAATATTTTCCAAAATCCACCTGAAGCATATTGAAAATTTTCCCGACCAAAACTAAAAATCGAAATTAAAATCAGTGAAAAAGACATTCCGCCAAGAATAATTAAAAAAGCAAAAATTATCCAAAAAAGAAAACTTCGATAATCAAAAACTCGAGGTCTCAAACTAATTTTCTCTTTCTTAATTTTATCAACTATTTGTCCAGAAATATCTTTACTCATAATTTTAATTTAAAAAAATAATTATAACTTTAAAAAATAAATTGTGCTCGCCGCACAGGCTTTTCACCATCTAACCTTTTTCGAAATTCTAAAAATTCTCTGTAACATTTATTGTCATTAAAGTCTCCTGTCATTCAAATTACCAGTCATTCTGAACGTAATAAATTTTTTGTAAAAAAATTTATGAAGTGAAGAATCCCCTACAGAAAATCATAAAACTTTTAAATTAATAAAGTAGTAGAAAAACTTATCAAAATTCTTCACGCCTTTATTTTTTTAGCGAAAAAATAAATCCGTTCAGAATGACAAATTGTATTATTTGAAAAAATTAATAAATATCAATTTCTCAGCTTTTCCAAAAACAAATTATTTTTCTCTAATTCTTTTTCCAATAATTTCCTCCCTCGACTAATCAACGTCGCCACACTACCTTTCGGTTTTTTCAAAATATCCATAATTTCCTCATAACTCTTTTCCTCTAAAAATTTCAAAACTAAAATCTCTCGATACTTAAATGGCATTTCATAAATTATTTTTTTAATTTTTTTCCAATCATCTTTTTTAAAAATATTTCTTTCAACACTTTCTCCTGACTGAAAAAATCTTTCTAAATCATCTTGTTCTAAATCTACCGTCTGCGGTCGTGCTTGTTTTGAACGAATATTATCAATTGTAGTATTGCGAGTAATTTGATAAGCCCACGTGGAAAATTTTAAATCTTGATCAAAATTATTTAGATTCTTGTAAATTTTAATAAAAACATTTTGTAAAATATCCTCTATATCTTCATTAGAAAAATAAGAAATTCTTTTTACATAATGAAAAAGTTGATTCTGATACCGTTTAATTAACTCACCAAAATCATCAGGATTTTTTTTGGAAAACTCCACCAACTGATTGTCAGAGATATTTTGATAATCTTTCATTTTTCGAATTTAAAAATAATTCTCTTCATTTCTATATTATAGCAAACTAAAAGCTACACCACCCAACCTGTTACCAATAATACGTAAAATATCTAAAAAGTTTTCAAAAAAACACCTCTGATAAAGAAGGTGTTTTTATTTTAATTAAAGAAAAGTCATTAACCACACTGCAAAACTTCACAACTAGAAAGTTTTACTTTAAAAAATCTATTCTGATAATGAAAAGTTACCACCAACTTGATTTGGCATTTTTCCATCCCATTGTTCAATTGCTTGTGCTGTATTTTCGATCTTTTTGAGTTCCAACATTTCAGCAGTGATCTGTTGAGAACTAATTTCTCGATTTGACTCAGCTATTCCTTGAGCTTCAATCACTTTTTTAGCTTTTTCCTGTTCGGCGATTTTTAATTCTTTTTCAGCAATCTCCATTTTCTCATCCAAAATATCACGCTCACCTAAAGTCTTAACTAAATCACTAGAAATTCTAATATTTACAATATTCAAATCATCCACCTCAATTCCTAATGGATCAAGTACTACTTTAATCTCTTTTATAACACTTTCTTTTACTTCAATTTGTTTCTGTGTTACCTCTTTGAATGAGTAATTTTTCACTACATTTTTTATTTTTTCCACCACTCTTGGTGTTACAATTGAATCAGATACATCCCAGATACTAACCAAGCCTTCTCGTTGATAGAAATCCACTAATTTTTCTTCTTTTAAGTGGAAAGTCAAGTTTACATCCATCACAACATCTTGCAATTCTTTTGAATCAGCTGTAATTTCAACAATATCAAATTGATAATTAGCCACATGAGAAATAACATAATTCGATTTCAAAGGAGAAATAACATAAGTTCCTGGATCTAGCACCTTACCTGAAATTGTGTCCACTCCTTTTTGTCCAGATTGAATTCTCATCACCTGAACCAAATTATATTTAGATACAATTATTAAAACAATCACCAGTCCTACAACAACTCCCATAACCAACTTATTTTTCTTGAAAAATACAAAAACATTTAAAACCCAATTCCAAATTGCCGATAAAATACCCAAAAAAAATTCAAAAACTTTTTTGATGTCAGTCGTTACTGCTGCCACAGCCTCTTTACCATTACCTCCTCTGGATAAAACTAACATCTTAAAAACAATGTAAATTACACAGATCACTAAGAAAGTGGTCAAAAGAGAAGATATTAACTCAAAAACATTATTCAGTAAATTACTCAGTAAATCAAAAAAGTATAAATCTCCTCCACCAGAATTAACAGTATTTTCTGATAAGTCTAGAGATCTTATCATCAAAGCCTTATTTGCCATATCTTTAATCGTTAAAAATTATATAATTATTTTACCTATCTAATTAGATTTGTCAATAAAAAAACAGTCCACAAATGAGCTGTTTTTAAACATTCAAAAGAAAAATTAAACAGACAATTTAGCTCTACCTTTTTGTCTACGTCTTTTAATAACCTGACGCCCAGTTGCAGTCGCCATTCTCTTCAAAAAACCATGCACTCGATTTCTCTTTCTCCTCTTTGGTTGATAAGTTCTTTTCATATAATTAAAATAAAATTCAAGAAAAATTAACACTCTGTTCAGATTATCATCTTTTCAAAAAAAAGTCAATAAAATTCAAATAATTAATTTTTGATTTTTCTAGCTAAACTCAATAATTGCGTTCACCACTTTTTCAACTGGAGTTTTATCTTGCGAAGTTAAAATTGTAAAAATAATATCTAAATTTTTATCACAAGCAATTTTTTCAAAAGCTTTTTTATAACGAAAATTATCTACATCTCCCAAAATATCAATAGAATTTTCAAAAGTCTGTACGGTAAGCCTGTCTTTGTCGTCTGTCTGTCGGTAGATAAAGCAGATTGGCACAAAAAATATTTTCCTTAAAAATTTCTTAAAAAGTATTTCCAAAAAATACCACAGATATTTTATTTCTTACCCTAAAATGCAAAATCTTATAACTCAAAAGTAAAAGTAAGTCCTGAATAACTAATCCAACAGTAAAAGAAATTGGAATAATAAAAATACCAATTTGACCAACAAAAATCCAACTTACTAGAATTGTAATGCTGATTGTTAAAATGTGAATTGCTGATGGAATAATGGTATTGCCCAAAGCATAATTAATTCGAGCCAATAAATGCATCCAACTTTCTAAAGGAATTGAAATTGCATACGTTACCAAAATCAAAGCTGTCATTTTAACTTCTTCTGAACCAAACTGACCTCCACCCAAAAGAAACTTAATAATCCAAAAACTCAATCCTGCTAAAACCAAAGCTGATCCTGAAGTTAAAAATAATATTAAAAAACTTTTTTTCTTTACCATTTCAGAAAAACTCAGATATTTTTTCTGTACTAACAATTCATTTAGAGACGTAAACGCACTCAATGAAATTGCAATCCCTAACAAACTTACTGGCATACTTTGAAAATTACGAGCAATATTATACATCGTTACACTTCCCTCCGATAAATTTGTCGCCAAACGTGTAAACCAAATTAGTAAAATTTGCCAAGCAGAAATTTGTAAAATTTTGGGCATCATCAGAAAAATTGTTTCTTTAATTTCTTTGGAAAAGCTAATTTGCAGAGAAAAATAATTACCTACCTCCACTCTCTGTACAAAAATCACAAGACGAATTAAAGCATGTAATAAAGCTCCAAAAACTGTTCCCCAAGCCAACCCAATTGATCCAATGTTTGGCACTAGAAAAAAAGCTCCAAAAATAATTCCTAAATTATAAAAAGTCGGAGCAATTCCATAAAAGAAAAAATCTTTTGTGCTAATCAACACTCCGCCAAATACATTACTGAAAGAAAAAATAACTGACGACAAAAGCATAATTCTCACAAAAGAAATATAAAGTTGTTGTTGATCCTGACTAAATCCGGGAACTAGAAAATTAACAAAAAACGGTATAAAAATCGCAATCAAAATCGAAAATAAAATAACTGCAGTAGATAACCAAAATAAAATATCCCGTGTATATAAACTCGCTTTTTTAGAATTTTCAACATTTAATTTTGTGAAAATCGGAATGAAGGCCACTCCGATACTGCTTGTTACAAAAATTGCTAAAACGAAATCTGTTACTGCAAAAGCTGAATAGTATGTGTCTAAAATTTCCCCCGCTCCAAATTTGTAGGCAAAAGTTTTGTCTCGCAAAAATCCGAAAATGTAACTTAATCCTGAAGTAAAAGTTAAGGCAAAAGCTGTATGTAAAAATGTTTTTTTGAGTTTGGAAAAAGAATTGATTGAAAAAATTATTTTTTGAAATTCTTTTTGTAGATTTTGCGAAAATTTTGTGATTTGTTGTTTCATTATGTTATAGTTTATTTTTTATTATAATACTTTAATATTTTTTGAAACGAAAATTTTAATAATTCCTGTGCTCGCCGCACGGACTTTTTGGGTTTTATGTTTTTGGGAAAATTTTAGACTTGACATAATAATAATGTAGAATAAAAAATTGCAGTCAAGAATGTTATTTAACAAATCAATAGAAAAAACAGGAGATAGTTATGATTACGTGGTGGAATAACCTAAGCGATGCTATGCAAAATATTTTGTCAATCATTGCAATGATAATTGTAGTTGTTGCAATAACCCTTATTGGCAATTACCCAACAATACTTCAAAACAAACAAATTTTTACAAGACTTGAAAAAAAAGTCAACGAAAAAGCTACGGCTGTTTGCGAAGAAAAGAATTCGATCTACACTGGAAACTTTTATTATCTCTATTCACCAAAAACAAGGAGAACAGATTCTACTCGTGTTATTTATTGGTGTACAGATAAAAGTCTGCATGAAATGTAGCTCTTATTGCTAATGAAACCCAACCAAGGAGAATACAAAATGAACATCGAATTATTGAACAAAATCGCTAATTCTTTAAGAAAAAATCCTTACGGAATGATGGGAAGTTACTGGCAAAAGGCTAAAATTGAAGATACTGCCACGCAAATTATTATTTCATGCGAAGACAATTTCAAAAAACACGGCGATGCCTTTACTTGGGCAGACGGCGAGTTAAACACTGTTCTTAGTGGAAAGTATATCATAATGGAAGAGTATACAGGTAATCTGAAAGCTCCTGCAAAAACTCTCCTCAAAAACGGTATGCCTCAAATATTTCGAGTAACCAATGAACTTCTCGAATATGCTGAACAACTCATTATATAACTGTAACACAGGTTAAACCTTCACTGAAAGTTGCGACGACCCACCTCAAGAGGTCGTTTTTTTATTTGCAAAAAATTTAACTCAAAGCCGTTCCAATCGCCACTACATATTGTGCTAATTCATTCTCTCTCAAGTCCAAACCATCCACACAAACATCACCCCGTCGACCCAAAGAAATCTCACGCTTTTCCAACCGATACGCCAAATATTTCGACAACCCTTTCATCCTAGCACCACCACCCACAACTAAAACATCATCAATTGAATTACCTAAATTATTCTGCTCCAAATAAAAATTCTCCAAATTTTTCGCATCCATAACTATCCCGTCCACCACCGGCTGAACAGCGTTAAAAAAATGATCATTATTAAAAACTTGACCAATACCTTGAGTCTGTTTCATTTTTTCCGCCTCATCAAAAGAAATATTAAAAGTCTTTGCCAAAATATCAGTCATCAAATCAGAAGAAAAACAATTATCTACAGTCAATTTAACACTTCCTTTATCATAAATCGTAAAATTAGAATTCTTATCACTAACATCAATAATTAACAAAGACTTATTCACAAATTTATCACGTGGCAAATAATTCAAATAAGTATTCGACTCAAATTCACAACCCAGAACTTGCAAATTCAAATCAGTGAACATTCTATTCATTTGTTCAACAATATTTTTTGAAACGAAAGAAATGTCCACCACACTTTTTTCTTCCTCCTCTAAATAATCAACAATATTCCAAGTATAATAAAAATTCTCAACCGCCTCTTGCCTGTCCGAATTTATTTCCCATTTCACCACCTCATCAATTTTATTTTCATTGATCTGAGATAAAATAATTGTCCGATGAAAAACATTTTTTTCTGGCACTGAATAAATTATTTTTTTGGAATCCAAATTTAATTTAAAATAGGCATCTTTAATAATTTTTTTCACATTTTTCTCATTCACAATTTTTCCGTCAATCACATCCCCTTTCGCCAAAGAAAAATTACCAAACTTTTGCAAAATATTATTTTTTTTATTATTTCCAATTTGAGCAAACTTAATGGAATTGTCGCTGATGTCAACACCAATTTTATTTTTAGAATTAAAAAAGTTTTTTTTGAAAAAATTCATTTTATTGTTTTAAATTAAAATATAATTATAAAAATTTTCTAATTCTCTCATCGCAATGTCATCCTGAAAAATTATTTTAGTTTTCGCAGAAAAATGAAATAATTTGTTCAGGGTCTCAGAGAAACGCTGTGCTTTAAATTTTCTTTAAACTGAAAGTATGGATTCCAGATAAATAATTTTTTCATTTCATTCCAAAATTATTTTCCGTAATGACATATTTAGGAAGTTGTAAAATTTTGCAAGGGTTTAAAATATTAAAGCCAAAAAGCCCGTGCATTGAGTACAAAAAAATTATTTAAAATACGCCTTTCTAAAATATCAATAACTGTAAATCTAAATTCTACTTCGAATTAAATATTCCACCAATCTCTTTAAAATCTGTAACACCTTGCACAACTTTATGAAACGCATCATCAATCATTGTCTCAAATCCTTCCGCTAAAATAATTTCCCGAATTTTTTCAGTCCGCTCTCTTCGTGCAATTAATTTTCGAACCCGATTTGATGGCTTTAAAATCTCAAAAATTCCTAATTGTCCTTGATAACCACTACCTCCACATTTTTTACAGCCCTTCGATTTGTAAAATGGAGATTCTAGCAAATTTATATGACCATCAAAATCATTTCTACTAGCAATAATCTTCTGAATTCTAGGTAAATCATATTTTTTTCCTAAAGTGTGAACAGATTCTTCACTTAAAAAATATTTCTCCCGACAATGCACACACAATTTTTTCACCAACCTTTGCGAAACAATCAAATTTATATTTTTTGCCACCAAAGCCAAATCAACATCCAATTCAAAAATATTCTGAATAACATTTATAGCCGAATTAGAATACATTGTCGCTAAAACTAATTTTTCCGAATTAGCCACATCTAATGAAGTTTCCAAAGTACTTTCATCTAAAATTTCACCAACACCAATAACATCCACGTCTTGATTAAAAATAGAAAATAATCCACTTTTAAAATTTATTCCATTGAGAACATCAACTTGAATCTGATTAACTTTATTAATATTTTTTTCCACTGGATCTTCAATGGTTGAAATATTTTTATCTGAAGAATTTATCAGTCCCAAAAGAGTATAAAAAGTTATTGTTTTGCCACCACCATTTGGACTGGAAAGTAAAACCATTCCGTGATTTTTTCGAATTGCTTTATAAATAGTTTCAACATTATTTTTCGCCAAACCAATTTTTTCTAAAGACAAATTATCATTAACATTGTCATCAAGACGAATAATAATTCTCTCCGTAAATAAATCTGGAATAATACTAACCTGAAAAAAAGTTTCAACATTATTTTTCTCAATAACAAAATTTCCGTTCTGATAAAAATTTTCAACTCGTGTGTTCAACTTTGCCATAATTTTAATGACTTCAGTAATTTCTTCAAAAATATCATCTGGCAAAAGTATTTTTTCCACCAATTCTCCGTCAACTCGATAACAAATAATCGTTTGTCCTTTTTTGTTTTCAATTTGAATTTCACCTGCTAAATCTATAATGGCATGAGAAATAATTACATCAACTACTCGAATAATAAACTCTTCTCTATCAATTTTTTGATCAATGCTACTAACTTCCCCAAATAATTTATCATTGGAAACATCGGCTAAATATATTTTTTTCACATATTGTGATAAAGATTTTTTGATTGATTCTTTTTCAGCAAGATAAAATTCTATTTTCAATTTCGTTCTTTTCTTTAGAAATTGAAAAAGTTCGGAATGTTCTGGATCACAAGTCGCTACTTTTAAAATATTTCTTTTCTTTTCAAAAGCAACCGCACAAAATTTTTCAGCAGTCTTTTTGGGAATTAATTTTATGATTTTATTGGAAATTTTTACTTGTGATAAATCTATAAATTTAAATCCTAGAACCGTTGCAATGATACGCAACATTCGTGATTGACTAAATATTTTTTCTTTGACTAGAATTTCGATCAGCTGAATATTTTTGTCTTGTGCTTTTGTGAAGTATTCATCTAATTTATGTCCTGAGACTAAATCTTGTTCTAATAAATAATCGTATAAATGTAAATTGTCTATTTTCATATTTTTGTTTTTAATTTACTTTTATTATACAACATTTCTGACAAAGTTGGAAAAAATAATTTTGTATCAATATTTAGTCTTAATCAGCTAAAAAAATTAAAGAAGTGCTAAAAAATAAAAATTATATTTTTGTGGATCATGTCGGACTCAAACCGACCACCTCATCCATGCCATGGATGTACTCTACCAGATGAGCTAATGACCCTTTAATTTGTAATTAACGATTTAAAACTGTCACTTTAAATCTAAAGAAAAACTTACTTTCCTAATTTTTTCTTTCATTTCTTCGCTCACACTAGAATCACCAGCAATCCGATTCAAAAAAACTTTTCGCTGTTCCAAATCCATCAATTCCAACTGCCCATAATTATTCGTATAAAGTGGTACTAAAACAAAACTAATTTTATCATTTTCAAAAAGTAAATTAACTATCAATCTTTCCCGTACATCTTTAGAAAAATACTGATCAAAAACTAAATTACCCAAAGAATAAAAAATAGTTTTATCCTTGTAAATCTCAATCGGTTGTACAACATGAGGATGCGAACCGATAATTAAATCCGCCCCTGCATCTATAAATTTATGAGCAACATCTTTTTGATGACCAGATTCCTGCAAATGATATTCTGAACCCCAATGTGCATAAACCACCGTAAAATCACTTTTCTTTTTTGCATTTTCAATCTCTTCAATAACTTTTTCTAAACTTAATCCTGCTGAATAATTATAAGCCACAAAAGCAATTTTCTTACCTTTAATTTTTTTAATCACAGAATTATTTTCCTGCATACTCGGCATGCCAATATAGGAAATTTTATTTTCTTCTAAAAAATTTCGGGTTTCCTGCTCACCACTTTGTCCAAAATTTAAAATATGATTATTTCCAGCACTGACAATATTTACATTATTCAGGGATAAAAATTGTTTCGCCTGTTCTTTGTCAAAAGTAAATCGAAAGTGATTTGGATTACTCACTGGAACATTTGAAACTGAAGAATTGGAAGTTACCGCACCCTCTAAATTAATCATGACAATATCTTGATCTTGAAAAACATCTTTAATTTTTTCTGTTAAAAATCCCGCACCTTTTTTAGAAATGTCTAAACGAGTTTGCCTATCCAACATCACATCGCCACCGAATAACATTTTTATTGGCACTGAACTTTTTTCCTCTAACTTTTCTCCTGCTGAAGAATTTTCTATTTTAATATTTTCTTGAATTTCTGTATTATTTTTTTCTTTTTTTATTTCCGAAATTATATTTTTATTTTCTCCTTTTACTGACTGAACATTTACTTGAACAAGATTGGAAAACAGAAAAATTGCCAAACCACCCAAAAACATTCCAGCTAAAAGTCCAAATATATATTTTAAATTGTTTTTAAGTGTCATTTAATTATTCAAAAAAAATGAATTCTAAAAATCCCTTCGCTCTCCCGCCGACTGCATGAAATAATATAAAACCGCTGCAAACTTACCTCTAGTCAAAACCTCATTCCGACCTACGCTAACTGATACATTCATAGAAGACCACCTGTTAAAATAAGGCAGGTTTTCCTCAATGACATAAGGTGGCTCCCAAACTGGCAATTCATAAACTTTACACATTATTTTCAACGCACTACCCAAATTAATATTTCCTTCTTGATTAAATGATGTGTCAATAATTTTTTTGCTTTCAGCATAACCAAAAAATCCTTCAATCTTAATCGCATCCAAAGTTTTCGTTGAATTTCTACCTTTTTCAATAAAAACTTTGCTTTTTAAAATAAAAAATAAAACTTCTTTACCTAAAATACTTTTTTCTGGCATAAAACTTTCTCCTTCAAAATCCAAAATTCCATGATTAATCAAACTACCAATTTCACTTTCATACAAATAATTTTTCAAATCATTATAAATTGCTTTAAACTGAGGCAAAACAGTTTCACCCTCATTATTTTCATATTTAAAAGTACTAATGGTTTTCACAAAAGTTTTAATATTTTCATCGTGATTTTTTTCTAAATCGTCAAAAATAATTTCTATAACTTCTTTGTTATTTTTGAAAAGAAAAATTTGAGTAACTTTGTGCGGCTTTTTTACATCATCAAAAATGTAGGAATAAGTGAATCCAAAACCTTTCATTCCATTTATTTGAATATTTTTATACTTGTCCGTTATAGCGTAAGTTCGAGATAATCCTTGCAAACGTTTATCAAAAATTTCTTCCTCCGACATGTTCCAAAAATCTCTCGGTAAAAACTTCTCAGAAATCTGAAATTTCATTTCAACAAAATCTGGAGAAGTGATATAAAATAATAAATCTTGATCTTCTATATTATTATCAATATAAGAAATATAAAAACTATCAAAAGTTTCAATACTGGCTTTTGGATTTTTGTTAAATCCCTGCCTTTTATTTTTTTCAGTATCATTTTCTTTATCTAAAAAAGTCATGGAATCTAAAATTTCCTTAATCATTTCTTTACTTTCACTTTCAATTTCCACAGAATAACTATAATTATAAGACAATAATGCATTTTCTCTTATTCCTACAAAAATAGCTCTTTTTTCACCCATCATTTCAGACTCAATTTTAAATCCATCAAATTCGTTAAATTTAAGATCTTTTCTGTTGTAATTTTTTAACTGATGTTTATTTTTTTCTATTCGTTCTAAATTAATATTAATATATTCTTGTGGTAAATCAAAACTACCTCGCCCCATTCTTATTGAAAATACTAAATCATTACCACTAATTATCTGTTTCAAAAAAATACTTTCCGCATTAACATACTCAACTTCCCAAACCTCTGGAATATTTACTTCAAAATATGGATAAAAGCTAGAACGATAAATCCGATTTTCTTCCGCATCATATTTTTTCTGCAAAAACTTATTTAACAAATCAATTGCCATTTCATCTTTTTCTGAATCTTTTTCAACATTTTCTTCAATAAAATCCCGCACCGCCTCCAAGGGAATAATGTAACCCAACGTCTCATAATTACTTTTCAAAAAAGATGGCACACCCACAAACTTCCCTTGAGAATTTTTTACCGTTCCGCCAGAATTTCCCTGATCAATCTTTGCATCTATTTTTAAAAATTTAGTCCCTTCTTTTTCTTCGTAACCACTAATTTGTCCTTGCGTTGAAGTAATTGTTTTTCCTCCGATCACCGGAAAACCGATTACATTTACCTCCTCATCCATTCCAATTTTTTTGCCTTTGTAATCTAAATAGTTAAAATTTTTAACATCTTCACTAAAAATATCTTTGTCATTTATTTGTAACAAAGCGATATCTAAACTTTCATTTTTTGCGATCAAAGATGCGGTGTACGTGCAATTTGGTTTTTTCTCTTCGTCTTCAACAATGCAAATTCCAAACACTTCATAATTTTCTTCGTTTTCGTCTGTTACTACGTGATGATTGGTTAGGACTAATCCGTCTTTGGAAATAATTGTTCCTGATGCGACTGATTCATCTTTTACGTGACTGTTTTTTGTTAAATCGAAAGAGATTATTTTCACTGTTTCAAAAGTAATTATTTGTTTTTTAAAAAACTTTAGCCCTGCCCAAACTGAAGCGATTATTATTAAGATTATTACTCCCAAAATTATTATTCTTTTTTTCATGATTTTATGAATTATTTTTATAACTTATCTTTTTTAAGTTTATCACAAAAATTTAGCTTGCTAAAATGATGATGATGATGTAAAATTATTTATTAGGTTTTGGTTAGCAAAAATAACCAAATAAAAACCCTAAAAAAAATAAATTTTCTATAAAAGGGGAATACAATGACTAACTTTTCTGGAACTGAGTATCTGAAAATTAGACAAACAATTAATGATTTCTTCGGCAAAGCTAACGTCGACGATTTTAATACAAATTTCGTCACTGTAACTTGTAATGTGCAAGGAGGAAAACACCTGAATGTTACAAAAAAGAGGAATACTTACACCGTCAAATTCAATAAAGTCACAATGAATGGCACATCTCTCCACGAGCTTTTTTCCTCCATAACACAAAAGAAAAAAACTGGCAGACAAATCCACAACGGCTAAAAAGCCATAAGATTATTTTCATCCGAAAACTACGAGCGATCCACCTCAGAGGTCGCTCTTTTTATTTTCCAAAAAATTGTTAAACCCTAAACTCAACAACATCACCATCCACCATCACATAATCCTTCCCCACCGTCTGCAAATCACCAGTCTCCCGAGCCTTACCCCAAGAACCCAATTCAACCAACTTATCACAATGCACCACATCCGCCCGAATAAACTTCTCCTGAAAATCAGTATGAATCGCCGCCCCAGCCTCAGGAGCCGTCGCACCAACCCTAATCGTCCAAGCTCGAGTCTCCACCTCGCCCGTCGTAAAATAAGTCTGCAATCCCAACAAAGCATAAGCCTCCTTAATCAAATCACTCAAATGAGAAACCAATTCCAACTCCGTAGCTTCCTCCACACTCAAATCCATAAGTTCCTCCTCAATTTTAATATCCAATTTCACATGCGGTCTATTCTCCAATTCAGAATCCAAAGATTCTTCCAATTCAGAAACATTATAAACATAAAGAATCGGCTTCATCGTCAACAAACTCATCTCCCCAATAATCTGACTACTCGGTTGATGCTCAAAATCAAATTCAACAGTTCGAGCCAACTTCCCATCATTCAAAGCATCTTGAATTTTTTTCACCAATTCCAATTGAGAAACTGCATTCTTGTCATTACTTTTAACTAATTTTTCCACTCGAGCAATCGTTTTCTCAACCGTCGTTATATCCGCCAACATCAATTCAGTTTCAATTACTTCAATATCTCGCATCGGATCAACATTATCATGCACATGCGTAATATTTCCATTCTCAAAAACACGCACCACCTGAATAATTGCATCCACCTCACGAATATTCGCCAAAAATTTATTTCCCAAACCTTCACCCTTCGACGCACCTTCAACCAATCCCGCAATATCCACAAACTCAATAATCGCCGGAATAATTTTCCGCGAACCAGAAAGCTTACTCAATTTTTCCATCCGCTCATCCGGAACCTCAACCACACCAACATTCGGCTCAATCGTACAAAACGGATAATTATTAATATCCACCGCTTTTTTAGTAATCGCCTTAAACAAAGTCGACTTCCCCACATTTGGTAAACCAACAATTCCAACTTGCAATGCCATAATTTTATCTATTAGTAATTAGTATCTAGCTATCAATAACTAGATTTCGAAACTTAAAAAAACACTTTTAATCTTTAACTATTATTAAAGCACATTATTCAAAATAGTGCTCGCCGCACGGACTTTTTAAGTTTATGAATTTATAAAACTATTCCACCATTCAGACTCTGCTTTTCTAAAATTATCAAAATCTGATTCATTTTCAAATTTATCCTTATCAATTTTTATTAAACTTTTATATTTTTCTAAGTTTTCTTTTACCTTATCAAAATTTTCTAACAAACTATAAGTACAGGCTAAATTGTAAAAAGAACTTGGAAAATTAGAATTTAATCTAACAGCTTCATCAAAATCTTCAATGGCCTCTGAATAATTTTCTAATTTAATTTTTGCAATTCCTCTGTTATTAAAATCTATAGGATCATTCGGATTTAATTCAATAGATTTATTAAAATCCTCTATAGCATTCTCATAATTTTCTAATTTAATTTTTGCAATTCCCCTATTTGTATAAGCTATCCAATAATTAGGATTTAACCTAATAGCCTCATTTAAATCTTCAATAGCTCCTACATAATTGTTCAATTTAATTTTTGCAACTCCTCTATTATAAAATGCTTCAAAAAAATCTGGATAATTTTCAATAGCTTTACTGAAATATCTTATAGCATTTTCATATTCATTATTTTTATAATAATTTATTCCACTAAAATATAAAACGAATTTATTAATTTCTTTTTTTGATATTTCTTTCATTCTATTTTCTGCATTACCTCCAACATCATTTAATTCATCAATAATTATTTTTGCTTTCTCTTTTGCTTCTTCTCTAATTTTTTCTATCTCCTTAATGGCATTTTTATACCTTGAATAACTCGAGAAACCAATAACCCCCACAACTACACTAAACAAAGCAGTCATCCAATTAAGAAAATTCCAACTTGAACTAATATGATCCGATTTAATTTCTAACTCTTTTTCTATATTATTCAATTTATCATTTTCAACATTACAATCTTTTACTTTAGAATCCAAATTATCCAAACTCTGATCAACTCTTTTTTCTAATTCATCAACCCTCTCATCATTTCTCAAATAATTAACCTCATCTTCAGCAGATTTAAAGTCACTCTCAGCATTTACATACTGAAAGGTCATAAATAAAACTAAAGATGAAACTAAAAATTTCTTCATTACTATTTTTTTATTGATTAATAATTCCTCAAATTCCCAAGACATCACAATGTAATACCTCTACAAAATACAATAATTTACTTCTGACACTCCCCACAATAAAAAACACTCCTCTGTGCCATCTTAATCCTCTCAATCTCACCCTTTCCACATTTCGAACAAACCCCACCATCCAATCGATAAACTTTTAAAATATTTTGAAACCTACCACTTCCCCCAGACGTATCTCGATAATCACTATCCGACGTCCCTCGCATCCGAATCGCCTTTTTCAAAATAATCTTAATTTGATCAAAAATATTCCTCATCTCTCCAACATTCAAATCACCAATCTTTCTTTCCGGATGAACACCCGCCTCAAATAAAATCTCACTCCGATAAATATTCCCAATCCCAGCAATCAAATTCTGATTCATCAAAATAATCCCAATCAAACTTTTTGGACGCTTTTCCAAAATTTCCTGAAACTTTTTAAAATTAAATTTCCGATCCATTGCATCAATTCCCAAAGCTTTAATCTCTGGCAAATTCTCAATTTCCTCTGTATTCATTAAAACAATTTTAGCAAACTTCCGTAAATCAGAAAATTCCAAATTCATCTGACAATTACTTTTATCCTTATTACTATTTTTATCAAGAAACCAAATATGATGAACATATTGATTTACCCTCTCACTAAAATTTTCTTGTTCTTTTTCACTTATCTTTTTATTATCTTTAATCAACAAATGCCCAGTCATTTTTAAATGAATGTATAAAGTCCAACCGTCGCTTAAATCGATAAAAATATTTTTTCCAATTCGTCGAACATTTAATATTTTTTTATTTTTAATATTTTTTTGAAAAGATACAAATGTTAAATTTTTGATTGCGTTTTTCCAATCACTCCAAAAATCAACGATTGTATAACCGATGATTTTTTTGTTTAAGTCATTGACGACTGTTTGTACTTCAGGTAATTCTGGCATATATTTATTATTCTTCGCTCTCGCTCCCCTCTTTAATCTTTTGATGAGTTAATGCTATTTCTGAAGATTCACCCAATTCATCATAAATATCATTTTCTATCTCTTTAATAGTAATATGAAGATCATTTTTTTCCCTATCTATCCTTTCTCTGTCATCCTCATCAGCATGTAGCCACATCTCCGATGAAGAAACGAGGCTATTAAGACATTCAGCATACTTCATCCAGTCTTCACCAATCTGACTCTGTTTTTCCTTATCATGATTATATCTTTCTTTTAAACGCATTATATCTTTTTCCATTGCATTTATCATTTCATATAAATCACCTTCTCCAAGTTTTCTCACATGATAAGCATATCTTTCAGCATTAACCCATAAATCATCAAATTCCTTTTGATTCTTTTTATTTTTTTCATATCTGTTATAGATAACAATACCTGCAACTATAACAATAAACCATAATACATCATTCATATTTTATTATTTAAATATTTACCTTTAAATTATCACACGCTAAAACAATCCTGTCAAAAAACAAATTTACCACAAAAGTCAATAAAAGTGCTATAATATAGCCGTGCAAAATTAAATAATAAAATAATCAAAAAATATGGACGCAAAAATATTTAAAGCCTACGATATTCGAGGAATTTACCCAACAGAAATCAATGAAGAAGCAGCTTATAAAATCGGACGAGCTTATGTAGAATTTTTAGGAGCAAAAAATATAGTAATCGGTTGCGACATTCGAGAATCCAGCCCAGCACTTTTCGAAGAATTAAAAAAAGGAATCACCGACGCAGGAGCAAATGTTTACGATTTAGGATTAGCAACAACACCAATGTTATATTTCGCCAGCGGAAAATTAGACGTTGACGGAGGAATAATTTTAACCGCCTCTCATAATCCCGGAGAATACAACGGAATGAAACTTTGTCGAAAAAATGCCGTGCCAGTTGGAGAAAATAGCGGAATGTTAGACGTTAAAGAAATTGTTTTGAAAGGTGAATTTAAAGAAGTTGAACAAAAAGGTGAAATGATCGAAAAAGATATTAAAGAAGAATATTTCAATCATTTTGCAAGTTTTATGAATTTAGGCGATAAAAAATTCAAAGTTGTTGTCGATTGTGCCAATGCCATGGGAATAATGGAATTAGAAATATACAAAAGATTTTCCGACAATATCGAATTAGTGACAATGTATGAAGATTTTGACAGTTCATTTCCAAATCACGAAGCTAACCCGCTAAAAACTGAAACTTTAAAGGATTTACAAGAAAAAGTTTTAGCAGAAAAAGCTGATTTAGGGATTGCTTACGATGGAGACGCTGACCGAGTTGGCTTTGTAAATGAAAAAGGTGAAATTATCCCAATGGATATCACCACCGCTCTAATTTCTAAAATGATTTTAGAAAAAAATTCAGGAGCAACTATTCTTTATGATTTACGATCATCAATGTCAGTTCAAGAAATTATTGAAGAAAATGGCGGTAAGCCAAAACCTTGTCGAGTTGGTCATGCTTTGATTAAAAAGCAAATGCGAGAAGAAAATGCAATTTTTGCTGGTGAACTTTCTGGACATTACTATTTTCAAGAAAACTTTTTAGCAGAAGCTGGATCTTTACCTGTAATTTATTTATTAAATTTAATGGCAGAAACTGGAAAAGAAATTTCTGAAATCGCTGATAATGCAATTCGTTATTATCACAGTGGCGAAATTAATAATGAAGTTTCTGACAAAAATCAAATCATTGCAACTTTAAAAGAAAAATATTCTGACGGTGAATTTAATGATTTAGATGGTATTAAAATTAGCTTTTGGAATAACGAAAAAGGTTCTCGCTGGTGGTTCAATGTTCGTGCATCAAATACTGAACCTGTTTTGAGATTAAATCTTGAGGCTGATAATGAAAAATTAATGCTAGAAAAAAGAGAAGAAATTTTGGGGATTATTCAGGGATAATTTTTTAAAAAACTTATAATGAAAATAGAAAATAAAACAATTCTAGCAATTGCACCTCACTTAGATGACATAGAATTAGGTTGTTTTGGTAGTTTACACAAACTTAGTTCAAAAAATAACATCTATTACCTAAATTTATCATTTCCAAATAATATAGGTAAAGAAGATATTTTAAAAAACAGCGTTTACAAAAGCTTAGAAATGTTATCAATTCCAAAAGAAAATTTAATATCTTACGAATATGATACTCGGGATCTCTATAATGTTCGTTCTGAAATACTACAAAATTTCTACGATGTAAATAAAAAAATAAATCCCGATATAATTTTCATTCCAAGTAGCTATGACATTCATCAAACTCATCAAGTTGTTCATGAAGAAGCTTTAAGAATTTTTAAAAATAAAACTATTCTAGGCTATGAATTTCCATGGAATAATTTTTCTTTTAAACCTGATGCTTTTATAAAATTAAGTAAAGAAAATTTTGAAGCTAAAGAAGAGATTATTTCACAATTTCCATCTCACGGAAAAAATTCTTTCTTTGAAAATGGAATCATCAGAGATTTGGCAAATTTAAGAGGTAAACAAATTGGAGGAGAGTTTGCTGAAGCTTTTGAATTAATTAGATTAATTTGTGAATAATATAATTTAAAAAGTAAAAACGCCTATATTTTTAACTATAGGCGTTTTATTTATTAATTCAGATTTATTCATTCTATAATTCCGAGAAAAAAGTACGAGCCATATGAAAAGCTCTATTTCCAGGTCTCTTACCACCAAGACTTAAGTTTGGTAAATATTTACCTTTACGCAAGTAAGTTCCTGGCATAGTGGTTGTATTACAACCAAGTAAAACACAAGACTCTAAAATGCAACCAAAATGAGAACATTCTATATCCATCATAGATTTACCAGAAGATCCATATCGAAGAATTATACTTTTAGGTCTCTCTGCAACTCCTTCAAAAATAGTTGTTGTGGATTTGAATCCACCACCAATTCGACAATCAGATGATATATAGGAATACCCAATATAATCACCATGTGAACACATTGTTCCGTTGCCAATGACTGATCGGTTTGTTTCTACATTAGCTATTTTACAGTTACTACCAATAATACTGAGAGATCTAATCCAAGAACTATAGCCAATCCAAGCATTCGGAAAAATAGCAACTGGTGGCTCTATCCTAACCGACGGATCAATAATTGCTCCGTTAGTTAAAACGATTTCACCCATTGCATTTATCTCATCCACTAATCGCTCTGGCACTGGTCTAAAAGGATAATTAATTGGCGAATCTAAAATGATGATATCACATCTTCCAATCTTGTTAATTATCTCCACCAATTTTCCATTCCGTAATTGATTAATCAGAGCAATTGCCTCATTCACGTTTTTAGCAGATAACTTCTCTGATAGTAAAAATCCCATTTCAATACCTCCTAAAAATTATTTGTATAAAAGAACATCCTATCTATTTCAAAACTACCAAATAAAGTACAAAAAGTCAATAAAAAAACACCGCCCGCAAAGACAGTGTTTTTATTTTCAAGATTTTAAAAAAATTTAGAAAAAAATCAAACTTACATCATTCCGCCCATTCCTGGCATACCGCCACCCATTCCACCAGTCATAGCTGCAGCCTGAGCTATTGCCGCTGAATCATCTTTTTCCGAAGGCTTATCAGTAATAGCCACTTCAGTAGTCAATACCATAGAAGCCACTGAAACCGCATTCTCCAAAGCAGTTCGAGTAACCTTCAAAGGATCGATAATACCAGATTTAATCATGTCCTCCTCATATTTATTTACAAGAGCATTGTAACCATAATTCATACCCTCACTTTCCATAATATTATTTAAAACAACAGCAGGATCTTTTTCGCCAGTATTAAAAACAATTTGTCGCAAAGGCTCAACCAACGCATTCAATAAAGTCTGATAACCTGCTCGAAACTCATTATTTGCTCGATTATTAACTTTTAAAGAAGAAACCGCTTTTGCAAGTGCAGTTCCACCACCAGCCACAATACCCTCTTCAACCGCCGCTTTAGTCGCTGCCAATGCATCTTCTAATTTATGTTTAACGTAAGTCATCTCTGTTTCAGTCGCTGCCCCAGCTCGAATAACTGCTACACCACCAGTAAGTTTTGCTACACGTTTTTGTAACTTTTCCTTATCGTAATCAGACTCACTTGCTTGAGCTTGACGAGAAATTTGAGAAACTCTACCTTCAATATTTTTCTTTTTTCCTTTTCCATCAACAATAGTTGTATCATCATTAGTAGAAATAACTTTTTTTGCACTGCCTAACATTTCTAATTCAACAGTTTCTAAAGTCATTCCTTTATCTTCACTAATAACCGTAGCACCAGTTACAATAGCAATATCTTCCATAACTTCTTTTCGAGTATCACCAAATTCAGGAGCTTTAATTGCTAACACATTTAAAACACCTCGTAATTTATTTACCACCAAAGTAGCCAA
Organism: Candidatus Moraniibacteriota bacterium; assembly: GCA_023133275.1. Lineage (GTDB taxonomy): Bacteria > Patescibacteriota > Minisyncoccia > Moranbacterales > JAGLWU01. Next base: position 3,982 of record JAGLWU010000027.1, on the reverse strand, counting down.
AGCCTCTCCATCTAAATCTTCACAAATAATAACTAATTCTTTTTTACCACTTTGAGTAATTTTTTCTAGCAATGGTAAAATGTCATTGATTACACTAATTTTTTTATCAGTAACTAAAATGTAAGAATCTTTCATTTCAGCTTTTCGAGATTCCACATCGGTAATCATGTAAGGAGAAATATATCCTTTATCAAATTGCACGCCTTTTACAATATCATAAGAAAGACCAACAGTTTGAGACTCCTCTACTGTAATCACTCCATCTTTTCCAACCTTATCCATTACATCAGCAATCATTTTACCCAGCTCTTTATTTTCAGCACTAATAGTTGCTACTTGTGCCATCTCTTCTTTAGACTCAACCTTTTTAGAATTTTTTTGAAGAATTTTTACCACATCATTTTTTGCTGCTTCAAGTCCTTTACGAATTCCTACAGGATTAATTCCTGTTTCTACAAATTTAAGCCCCGCCCGAACAACTGCTTGCGTCATTATAGTTGAAGTAGTCGTTCCATCCCCAGCCGCATCATTAGTTTTATCGGCTACTTGTTTAATTAATTCTACCCCAATATTTTCAAACTTATCCTCTAATTCAATTTCTTTAGCGATAGTAACACCATCATTAGTTATAACTGGAGCGCCAAATCCTTTATCCAAAACAACATTTCGACCTTTTGGACCAATAGTTGTTTTAACTGCATTAGACACAGCATCTATTCCAATTACAATCTTTTTTCGTGCATCAGTACTAAAACTTATTTGTTTTGCCATATTCTTTTTTTAAAAAAATTATTATTTAACATAATTAGCAATCTCACGTAGAGAGTGCTAATACTTTATATTTTATAGAATTTATTAGGCTTGTCAAGAGTAGCTCTACTACATTCAACAAAATAACGCAACACCAATTTCCCTATCTTCAATAATTAATCACAACAATTTTATACGTTTAAAAAATAAGTATTTAATTAAAAATCATAAACAGTAAGTAAGTTAAAAAATACTCATTGAATTATCTTTATAACCTCTTTCAGTAATCGTATAATTTTCTTGTAAATAACCTAAATCTTTTTCAATTTTTTTCATAACAATTCCTAAATTTGAATCTTCCATACCTTCTGCCTCCACCACAAAATTTAAAATGGACGCCAATGTCGCAAAATAATTATCAAATTTAATACAAAGCTCCATATCTTTAACTCTTTTTTTCTTATCATAATAACTTTTATCCGTAGAATTATCTATTTCACTATCATTAATAAATAAGTTTGAACAACCTATCATCTCATCTGAAACATCCTGACTAATTATATGGTTATCATTAATTTGATACTTCATTTTTACTTGTTTTTCTTCCATTTTATTTTTTTAATTTTTAATTAATTATTTATTTAAAATATTTTTTAATTTTTACAAAAAACAAAAACCTATCAACAAACAAAATTTGTTGACTGTTTGAATAACTTAACTAATTTTTGGAATTCTAGTGTAACCGTTTTTTGTTATTATAATATGATCCAATAATTCAATTCCTAAAATCCGTCCAGCTTGAACTAATTGTTTGGTTGTCGCAATGTCTGAATCAGAAGGCGTTTTATCTCCTGAAGGATGATTATGAGCAACAATAACCGCAGCTGCCGAATATTCAATTGCTGGCTTAAAAACTTCTCTCGGATGAACAATGTTGGAAGTGAGACTCCCTACTGAAATTATTTCATCATGAATAATTTTAAAATGACTATTTAAATACAAACCTCGGAAATGTTCTTTAGGTAATCTTGCCATATCCTGCAAATATTCAGAAGCATCTTGAGTAGTGCGAACAGTTGTTAAGCCATTTTCATTTTTCTGAAAAAAACGTCTTCCCAATTCAAAGCAAGCCACAATCTGACATGATTTTGTAATCGGAATATCGAGATCTTTTTGAATAGCGTAAGGATTTATTTGATTGGCTACTGTTTTTTCTCCGTATTCTTTGAGAACACGAGTTGACATAGTTAGCGCTTCTTCTTTCCTAGTTCCCACACTTAGCACGATTGCTAAAAGTTCAGCCACTGAAAGTCGATCTGGTCCTCCGCTCAACATTTTTTCACGTGGCTTTTCTTTATCGGGCAGATCCTTGACTTTCAAAATGTAATTTCTATTCTGATCGTCAATGATTGGGTCGTTATCAGTTAAGGCGTAATTCATAAAAAAATTGTAATTTTGTTTCTGTATTTAATAGATTTACTTTCTATTCACATCATGATATTATAGCATTTTTTAAGGAAAAAGTCAAAGAAAATTCTCGAATAAATAAGAAACTCCTTATACTTTCATTTTAAATAAAAGTATAAGGAGAAAGTCTTAGTTAATATCCACATACGTAGTTACTGTAAAAAAGTCCTATCAATAATCTACATCCCGAAACTCAACCACTCTGGTCTCAAAACTAACAAAACACCAATAATCAACATAATAATTCCACCAACCAATTCCGAAATCTTAGAATACTTGGCATTCACACCCGTAAGTTTCAAAGTCGTCATTGCTACGAAAAACACAAATAAATCGTCCAACATAAAAATCAAAATGTAAAAAGTAATGTAAGAATAATATTGATATGTCGGTAAATCGCTAAGTGTCAAAACCTGAATGTACACTGCAGGTAAACCAGCCGAGCAAACTAATTCCACTAAATTAACTACAAAAGCTAAAATAATAATTCCAATCAAAGCAATAAAAAAACTTTTTTCTTGAATTAACATTTTCAATTTTTCAAAAACTTTCTGGCTTTTTTGTCCACCAGTAACACTGCAAACTCCTGCTGGTTGCGTAAAATATTTTTTTAGGTTATAACCACCCGTTCCAACAGCCACTATTCCGATAAATATTCTAAGACTTGCTATTAAACCTAAAAACATAAATAAATTTAACCACGCACTCAAAAATAAAAAGTATACAAAAGCCGACGCCGCAATAAAAGCTGTACCTAAAATCCACATTTTTTTCCTGTCTTTCATTCCCAAAAGTAGTGAAATTAAAAAAATCAATGTCCACATCGCACAAGGATTGAATCCATCTAAAAAAGCGATGATAAAAGTTAGAACTGGCAGAGAAACATTTTTAAAATCAACTTCGCCAAAAAGCGGCAGAGAAATATTTTCTAAAAATTGTTGCTTTTCGTTTGTCTGCTCACAACTTTCCTGCAAATCAGATGAATTTTTAACAATATCAGTACAACCATCTTCTAAGGCTTTGTAAATCACTTTTTCAATTTGCTTGCCAGTCGACTCCTCACTTATCCATCCCACAAAATAACTATCCCCAATCACCGTGAATGGAATTAGAATATCAGAAGGTGGCACATTTAATTTATCCGCCACTTCTTTAAACAATTTTTCATTTTCTTTATTTTTCGTAACTTCAAATTGATTAAATTTAATTCTATTGTCAGCTTCTATTAATTTATTTAGAAATTCTTTTTCCTCTGCACAATGAGAGCAGGTTTCACTATAAAATAGATAGATATTAACTTCCTTTGCTGACGAACTTGGATCTTCTTGAGCTAAAACATTATTCGTCAAAAACATGAAACAAAACAATGTCAAAACAATCCCTCCTTTAATTTTTTTTAAAAACATAATTTATAGATAAATTTATTAAAAAGATATTTTATTAATTTTATTATACACAAAATCTGCCTGCTCGTGCAAGTAAAAAATAGACAAAGCTAGATTTTAAAATTAGATTAAAAAATCACTTAATTTTAACACTAAAAAATCTACGCTAAAATTTCAATAATAAAATTTTTTGTCATTTTAAGTATATTTAAAAAAATTTGACTAATCTAAATTAGCGAATAATTTTATCTTTTCTAAAACAACTTGATAAATCCTATCTTTAGGCAATTGCAAATATTTATATGGAGCAATAGAATCATTTTCTTTCAAAGATTTTTCTAATCCCTCTCGAAAAGCCACTCTAATTTCTGTGTTGACGT
>JAGLWU010000026.1 GCA_023133275.1 Candidatus Moraniibacteriota bacterium | reverse complement strand
GGGGCTTCGGGGTTTGAATTCGGGTAACATTTTCTTGACAATTCTTTAATTAAAAGCTATTATACCTTTAATAGTAGTACAATTTTTGATTTTTACATTTAGAAAAAATATTATGCCAAAGATAAAAACAAGAAAGTCTCTCGTTAAGAAGGTGAAAATTTCTAAGAACAAGAAAGTAACTCGACGTTCGACAGGTCAAAATCACTTTAATGCTAAGGAAACTGGAAGTGAAACTAGAGCGAAAAGACAAGACAAAAGACTTTCTAAAACTGATGAAAAAAATGTTTTGAGAGCATTAGCTAAATAATTAATTTTTAACTGGGCTAGTTATTGATGACTAGTTACGGATTACTAAAATATATGCCTAGAGTGAAACGCGGGGTTACCGCATCGAAGAGGAGAAAAAATTTATTGAAGTTAGCAAAGGGCTTCAAGTGGAGGAGAAGTACTAATTATCGAGCGGCTAAAGAGGCTGTGATGAAAGCTGGTAAATATGCTTATCGTGATCGTCGAGCGAAGAAACGGACTATGAGATCTTTGTGGATCATTCGTTTGAATAATGCTTTGAGATTGCATGGGTTGAAGTATAGTACTTTTATTAATGATATGTCTAAGAAAGATATTCAGATTGATAGGAATGTTTTGTCTTTTATGGCAATGGAGAATCCTGAAATTTTTGCTAAATTTATTGATAAGGTTAAATAGTTTCTTTTTGAAAACTGCCCGAAAGGGTGGTTTTTTGTTTGTGTGATTTTATTTTAAAATTATTTAAAAAAAGTGCTTGTCTGCCATGCTTGTCAGCAGACAACAGGCAGGCTCGCCGCACGGGCTTTTCACCATTGAACATTTTTTTAAATTCTAAAAATTTACTGTCATTCTGAACGGATTTATTTTTTCATCAGAAAAAATAAAGAAGTGAAGAATCCCCTACAAAAAATCATAAAACTATAAAATTAAAATACCAGAAAAACTTACTGAGATTCTTCACTGCGTAATTTTGTTTAACAACAAAATTACTTCGTTCAGAATGACATATTGTGAGATTGCTTGACTTTTTGGGAATTGTGCGTGTTATAATAGATTAAGTTAATTTTTAAAAATAAAAAATATGGAAGATTTGTTTTTGCTGATCCTATTAATCTCTTTAGTAGGATTATTTATTGGCTATAAAAAACCAAGCACCCTTTCTTTTATTGGAAATGGCGAAATGACACGCAAAAAGGCATTGACTCTTTTTGGAAGTATAGCTTTAGTTTCTTTTGTTTTGTTCGGAATCACAACCGACTCAAAAGAAAGTAAAATTGAGGAAGTTGTAAAAACAGAAGATGTTAGTAATCAAGAAAATATTGAAAAAAAAGATAACGTTAATAAATCAGAAAAATCTACAGAAAAAGAAACCGATAAATCTACTTGGTATGAAAAGACTTATAAAATAACAACGATAGATAAACAAGAAGGTATGGAGGATTATGATGTTGGTTCAATTAACGTCTGGCCTTCTTTTGATGATAGAAGTAGTGTGGTTTCTCAACTAAAAAATAATGATGAAATTTCTTTAATTGGATACGATTCTGAACATGATTATTGTAAAATAAAAAAGTCAGATAAAATTGGTTGGGTAGCGTGTCCTTGGATTGTAGGTCTTTCTAGCGATATGAGTAATTATTGGGATAATTAAAAATTCTAAAATATTTTTAAAACATAAAACAAAAAAGAACCAGTCATAAAACTGGTTCTTTTTTATATAAATAAAATTTAAACACTCTTTCCCAATTCTTCCATCAATTCCATATAAAACCTCAAGTTATGAATCGTCACCAACTGAGCACCCAACGGCTCTTTCGCCCGAAACAAATGATGAATATAAGTATTCGTATGATTGGCACAAGCATAACAATCACAATTCTCATCAATCGGAGAAAAAGCCTCTTTAAAACGACTATTTGAAATATTAACCGTTTCATAAAAATCTTTTGAATCATTTTCAAAAATAACACCCTTATCTTTCCATTTAAAAATTCGACTGTGTCGTCCTTCCCGTGTCGGAATCACACAATCAAACATATCCCAACCTGCCGCAAAACACCTCGCAATATCCTGAGGCGTACCAATTCCCAAAGCAAACTTCAACGCATCATCCGGAATATAATTAGCCGTATCTTTAATTATCTGTTCAAGAAAAACATCATCTTCATCAAGATGTCGTCCACCAAAGCCATAACCATCAAAACCAATTTCTTTCAAACCGTTAGCACATTTTTCTCTTAAATCAGTATGAAGTCCGCCTTGCACCACTCCGAAAAGCAATGGTCTTTTTTCCTCTAAAATATTTCTTTTTTCAATCTGTTTTTCAAATTCAATTTTGCAACGTTTTGCCCAGCGGACAGTTCTTTCCACTGATTCGTCCATTATTTTTTTCTCAATATTATTTGGACGAGGGTCATCCAAAACTACCATCATATCGACACCTAAATCAAATTGAACTTCGATTGCTAATTCGGGAGTTAATAAATGTTTTGATCCGTCAATTACACTTCGAAAAACTGCTCCGTCTTCAGTAATTTTCCCCAATTTTGGATTTTTGTGAATGAGTGAATAAACTTGGTAACCGCCACTGTCGGAAAGCAATGGTTTTTTCCAGTTCATGAATTTGTGGACACCACCAGCCTTTTTAATTAAATCCATTTTTGGTTGTAAAAAAAGATGATAGGTGTTGACTACCATCGCTCGAATTCCTGTTTCATCCAATCGACTGTTAGTTATCCCACGAACACTAGCTCGAGTAGCGTCTGGCATGAAAAAGGGTGTGGTTATTTTTCTTGATTTTAAAGAAACTTCAAGAGCTCGACTTAAATTGTTCTTACTTTTAGATATTTTTTTGATGTGAGTCATTTGGATAGTATTTTAGATTTTTAAACAATTAAATTTGTAGAAATTTTTTATAAATCTTTCAGACCTGTCATTCCGGAAGACGTAATTTGTTCAATAGCGTTGTAGAGACGTCAGCACGGCTGCGTCTTTGAATACAAATTAGTCTATCCGGAATCTATACTTTAAGTTTAAAGAAAATTTAAAGTATGTTGTTGTTCTGAGATCCTGAATAAATTATTTCATTTTTCTGCGAAAAACAAAATAATTTTTCAGGATGACATAATTTAGGTATTTCATGATTTCTGTAGAGAACGCATATATGCGTTTTCTACAGAATGAAAGAATGTTTCAAAATTTCGAAAAATGTTGAACATTGAATGGTGAAAAGCCCGTGCGGCGAGCACTTTTTTATTCTACTACAGTATTATTATCATGAGTTTGTTCATCTTCTAAATAAGTAGTTTTTTTATCATGACGTTTTGAAATATCTATATTTGTAAAAATATCGTTAGCTTTTAAAATAATATCTTTCATTAAAATTGGCGTTTTCCCAATCTGATCAACGCTGGGAATAATGCTGATGTCAAAACTAATTTTCTGAGTTGGGGTGAGGAGTCCTTCGCCATGGGTAATTCCGCCAATTTTCCAATTCATTGTATTTGCTCTTTCGTTAAAAGACAAACTATCTTTTTTATCACCTTCTACATTTTCTTTCCAAAAAACTCCAGTGGGGAGAACGGCGGAAATCTCAACATCTTTTAAATCATTATTATAACTTCCCGCCTCAATAGTTAATGTGTAAATAGTTTCTTTACCTACCCTCGGTGGAAGTTCGCCCTCTTTATATTTTCCTGTTATGATAAATGGAACTTGAGTGCCTACTTTAACGATAAGTGAATTTGTCAAAATTGTTTTATTGGCTCGAATCGGTGAGGGAACGTCCTCACTGTCGATAGAAGCTCTTGTTTCAATTATGAAATTTGTATCGGTAGTATCTTGAATTGGTAAATTTTCTTTTAAAGGAATATTAAAATAAACTTCGCCAGACTCATGAGGTTCAATTAATTTTAAAGCGGGAACATCAGACGCTTTCCAAATTATATTTTTATTTTTGCTATCGTAAAAGCCTTTCTTGTTAAGGTCTAATTTGTTAAAATTCAAAACTCGGTCTTCAAAAACAACATTCAAAATAGCATCACGGATTGGAACATCACTATCGTTGGTAAATTTTATTGTATAATCTATAACATCTCCAGCGTAGACAATTTTATTTCCAGTGCTTTGACTAAGAATTATAGGTGCATTAATAATGGTTGGAGCATATTCGTGGACGGCATAAATAATATCTCCTTGACTGGCTTGTGTTTCAACTTGAGCTTCAAATTTTTGAGAAATTCCGATATCACCACCTAAAATACCTTGCAAAGTAAATTCCTGTTCTTTTTGAGGTGATAATTCATCAATAAACCAAACTTTATCTTGAGCAAAATTTGGTTCGGCATCTTTAAAAGAAAAAGTATTAGGATAATTAATAATTAATTTAACATCACGAATAGATTCACGACTGGTGTTACGACAAGTAATTTTTAAATCCAAAGAGCTGCCACTAACTATTTCTTTCGGAGACTCAAAACTAATTACAATTGGAGAGCTAGTTATAGTTGTAGATGCTTTTCCTTGTGTTGAATAAATTGTGCTAGTTTTTTCTGGTTGATAGCTTAGATTACCTTCAACATTTTCCACAAAATTTTCTGGACCGACAAAATGACCAGCGATAGTTACACTTTCTTTACCAAAAGGATTGATATTGCCAATTTCTATTACACCGCTATTCAAACTAGCTACTTTAAAATTTATTTGATTTTTCACAGGCACAAAATATTTGCCGAATTGTACTTTTATTTCGCTATCTTTTAAAGCAGCTCGATTTTTATTTTCATATTCAAAAGTGATTTCTACCAAATCATTGCTATCGGCTGTAGTTGGAGCAATAATATTTAAAGTAACATTATTTTGCGTAAAAAAAGATTTTTGAAAATAGACGAACGCTGTTACGGAAAGTAAAGTGATTGTAATAACTAAAAGAATTATAGCTCCTGAAATTATAGCTTTGACTTTAGTGGCAAAAAAACGATCACGTAATTTTTCCCAAGTTGTTTTGTTATTTTTATTGTTTTCTTCAAATTCCCATTCATGATAAGCGGTTTTTTCATGTTCTCTTCGGGCATATTTTGATTGTTTTTTGTGAAGATCTTCTCTTATTTTTTTGATTGGCATATTTATTTTTTTCTGAGATTTATATTTACATTGTAACAGATTTTTAGAAAAATAAGAATTTTCTTCAAGCTATTTTCAATAAGTTAAAATGACTATTTGGGCTTACTATTAAACTTTTGAAAAAAATTAAGATAAATTTTTTTAAATAAAAAGTACAGAGTTTTTTTAATTTTTTTAATATATTTTAATGTGCAGTTCTTTTATTTAAAATTAAGTTAAAAGACTATCGTAAAACCCATTCTAAAATATCTTTAATTATTATTGACATTTGATTATTAACTTTGTTGTCAACGGATACTTTCGTTAAATTTTTAAAATCATTTTCAATAATTAATCTGAAAGCTTTGATAGTATTAATATCAATTAAATTTTTAAATTTAACTTTTCTTCCACAATTCTGACAAACAACTCCGCTAACGTGCGTACTAAAAAAATTAAGCTCTTGCTCAGAAATTTTCTTTCCACATTCTCGGCAACGTGAAAAAGAAAAAATATAACCTTGCAAACGATAAAGTTTAAAGAGAAAAGAATTAGTTAGCCAGATTATTTTTTGTTCAACATTTTTAAATTTAGCAATTTCGTTTGTTAGATTTAAATATTCTAAAAATAAATTAAAAATATTTTCATCAGGCTCACTTCCGTAAATAATTCGTAAAAAAATGTCTCTGGCTCGATAGACTTCTTTTAAAACTTCATAATTATTTTTTAAATTATCAAAGGTATTTTCGGCAACGGCTCCTGCTAAAGTTCCTCGCCCTCGGTTTTTGGCAACACTGATGTTAGCGAATGTGAATATTTCTACTTGAGATACGAGTTTTGCTTGGGATTTTCGGATTCCTTTTGCGGGAACGTGTAAAAGACCGATTTCTTTTGTGTAAAAAGTGTAAAGGCGATCGGTTTCAGCGATGTCTTTTTTGTTCAGGGAAATGGCTTGATAGTTTATTTTCATTGAAACTGAGTTTGATGGATTTGATTAAATAAATGTCAGGTGTTATTATTAAATCATATTTCGACATTAGTCGCTACCTCTCTTTTATGAGAGGGCAAAAGATAATTTTTAAAATATGGAAAAAGAAAATATAAAAAATTTAATAATCGGTGTTCTTATTGTTTATGTATTATTTGGATTTTTCAACAAAGAAAAAGATAAACCGTCTTATGATAGTAGTCAATTAGTTACATTATATAAGATTTCTGTTATGGAAGGTCAGGGTGTTGTTGCTTTTGCGAAATATAATGATTCTACTGGGATTTTCGCAAAAGATTATTGTGAAAAGTTAAGAAAAATATATGAAGAAGAAGATGGAATTAATTATATTTGTTCTGACATCCAGTATGACGACTATAAAATAAAATTAAAATAACTTTAATAAAAAACATGTCATCCTGAAAAATATTTTGTAGCAAAGCGGAAAAATATTTATTCAGGATCTCAGAACAACAACATACCTTAAATTTTCTTTAAACTTAAAGTGTAGATACTGAATAGATTAATTTGTATTCAAAGACGCAGCAGTGCTGACGTCTCTACAACGCTATTGAACAAATTATGTCTTCCAGCATGACATGTCTGAAAGATTGTAACATTTCTTTAGATTTAAAAAAGCTCCGTAATTAATACGGAGCTTTTTTTATTTTCACAATTCTATTTCTTAATTCGCACAACAACCATCTCCCCATCAACATCCAATTCCTTCTCCAAATCAAACTCTTCCAAATTTCCCTTCTCAAATTTCTCTGCCAAAACCTCTTTTGCAATCATTTTACCAAACTTTTCAAAAACTTCCTCACCACCTTGATAACTCACATTAATTCTGTCATCAACTTGGTAATCCGCATTCTTTCGCATTTGTTGAATATGACGAATAATTTCACGAGCTTGACCTTCCAATCTCAATTCAGGAGTAATTTCAATATCCAAAACAATATCAGTTTCAAGATTTTTATCAAAAATAACCTCTTTTATATTCAATTCTTCCTTAATAATTTCTTGCATTTCTTCACTGAAGTCTTTTTTAACAGTAACTTCACTCAACGGTTGACGAACTTTCAATTTATTTTGAGAACGTAATTGCAATCCTTCGCTAATTACATTTCGTAAATCTTGAACTTGCTTATTCAACTTCTCATCAATCAATCCCTCATTAGTTTTAGGAAAATCTGTTAAATGCACAGACGAAAGATCTTTTGTCTCTACACTATTCATCAAATTTCGATAAATCTCTTCCGCTATAAACGGTGTAAATGGTGCCATCACTTTTGAAAGTTCAATCAAAACATAATGCAAAGTCGCATACGCATCATTTTTATCATCATCATCTTCACTTTTCCAAAAACGTTTTCTTGAACGACGAATATACCAGTTTGAAAGATTATCAGTAAACTTTGGCAACAATCGAGCTGCTTTATGAAGTTCATAAGCTTCCATGTGAACATTAAAATCTCTGATCAAAACTTGCAATTCAGACACAATCCACTTGTCCAACAAATTACTTTTACTTTCCGCTGAAAATTTTTCTTTCGCTTCCCACTTATCAATATTCGCATAAAGCACAAAAAAAGAATAAGAATTCCACAACATTCTCATCATTCCTCGAACAACTTCGCCAACTTCTTTTTCAGAAAAATTTAAATTTTGAGCCACTACCACAGGAGACGCCATCAAATAATAACGTACCGCATCCGCTCCATATTTCTCAAACATTTCCATCGGATCAGGATAATTTTGTAATTTCTTCGACATTTTCTTTCCATCTTCCGCTAAAACGATTCCGTTAGCAATCACATTTTTAAAAGCAGACTTTCCTTTGATCGCTCCGGCAATTGTGTGCAGGTAATAAAACCAAGCTCGAGTTTGATCGATTCCCTCGGCGATGAAGTCTGCTGGAAAAGTTGCTTCAAATTTTTCTTTATTTTCAAATGGATAATGTTTTTGTGCATACGGCATTGAACCACTGTCAAACCAAGTGTCTAAAACATCAGGGATTCGGTGCATTTTTCCATCACACTTCTCACAATCAAAAACAATTTTATCCACGACATGTTTGTGTAAATCATCAATTTTTTCTCCACTGATTTTTTCCAAATCTGTGACATTTCCGAAAACTTTCATTTCACCACATTCACATTTCCAAATTGGAATTGCTGACGCCCAAAATCTTTGTCGAGAAATTGACCAGTCTCGTGCTCCCTCCAACCAATTTCCAAAACGTCCTTCTTTCAAATGTGCGGGAGACCAATTTACTTTTTTGGCAGTTTCTAAAAGTTTATCTTTTACTTTTGTTACGGCAATAAACCAAGAAGATGTTGCGTAATTAATCAACGGTGTATCACAACGCCAACAATGTGGATAACTATGCTCATATTTTTTCTTTGAGAAAAGTAATCCTTTTTTCGCTAAATTTTTAATTATTTCAATATCAGTCGCTTGATGATTTTCGATCGGTTTTACATTTAATCCTGCTAATCCTTCTTCTAATTCATCAGCAAATTGTCCATCCATTCCAACGTGTTGTACAAAAGGTAAATTATTTTCTTTTCCTAAATTCATATCATCCTCACCAAAAGCGGGTGCAATGTGAACAACTCCTGTCCCGTCTTCTGTAGTTACAAAGTCTGCTCCGTAAACTTTCCAACCATTTTCTCGATTTTCTAAACTTTCATTTTCTGCATAAGTATTGAAGAGAGGTTTGTATTTTTTCCCGATTAAGTCTTTTCCTTTTATTGTTTTAATCTCAGTTAATTCAGCGCCGCCTTGGTCAACAGCAACAAATCTTTTTGGATTTTCATAAATAGCGACGTTTTGAAAAAGTCTCATTATACAGTCATCACTTTTTTGAAAAATCACTCTATCTCCTGTATTTAAGGAGTTAATTCCAGATTCACTTGTCACTTCAAAAATTCCATATTCCTCATCGGGATTAACAGCCAACGCAATATTTCCTGGAAGAGTCCAAGGAGTAGTCGTCCACGCAAGAATAAAAGTATTCGTTCCCTCACCGTTTTCATCCAACAATTCAAATTTCGCCGTTACCGACAAATCCTTAATATCCTGATAACCCTCCGCAACCTCAGACTGCGAAAGAGTCGTCTCACAACGAGGACAAATGTGCATTGAACGGTAACTTTCATAAACTAAGCCCTTATCAAAAAGCTCCTTAAAAACCCACCAAACACTTTCCATAAAGTCCTTATCCATCGTTCGGTACGCATTTTTCATATCCGCCCAACGCCCCATTCTCTCAATAGTCTTTTCCCAAACATCAACATAACCAAGAACCTTACTACGACACAATTCATTAAATTTATCCACACCCAACGCCTCAATATCCTTCTTTTTCTGCGATCCCATTTCCTTTTCCACAATATTCTCAATCGGCAAACCATGACAGTCCCAGCCCCACTTTCGCTCGACGTAAAAACCACGCATTGTCCAATATCGTGGCACAGCATCTTTCATAATACTTCCAACAAGATGTCCATAATGTGGCGTTCCCGTCGCAAAAGGAGGTCCATCATAAAACGTATATTCCTTAGCATCTTTTCGATTTTCCAAAGACTTTTGAAAAGTCTTATTTTCCTTCCAAAATTCAATTATTTCTTTTTCCATTTCTGGAAACTTTTGCCGTGATTCTACTTTTTTAAACATATTTTTAGTTTATTAGTTAATTATGATTATTATTTTTTGAACTTATTAAATTACTTTTACAAAAAATTTTAATAGTGCTCGCCGCACGGGCTATGATACACAATCGCGTCATTGCGAGGAATGACCGTAGGGAATGACGTGGCAATCTCGATAAGAACATCGTAAATCTTTCATTATCAGAAAAACTTACTGAGATTGCCACGTCGTCGTTTCTCTCCTCCTCGCAATGACGTAAAAAAATAAAAAATCCCCAAACAATTAAATGTTTAAGGACGATTTCAAACCGTGGTACCACCTTAATTTAGTAGCTTGTAACTGGTAATTAGTAACTAGCACTCTTAATTTTAATGTTTACGGACATTGACCGACGAGTTCTACTAAATTTAGTTGCTAAGTTACAGATGACTAGTTTCTAAATCTTTCTTCTCGTATCCCCTGTTTTTTAACAGTTTTAGTGGTGATAACCACTGTCAAAGGATTTTAAAATTGTACTTTATTTATACTATTTTTTTGAGCGTTTGGCAAATTTTCTACTCCTTAATTTCCTGCACCTTAACATCAATAACCCCCGCACCAATACTAGCGAGCTTTCCAAAAGCCACTTTATCTAAATCAATGATGCGACCTGTATGTGCTTGGGGTCCATAATCATTCACAACAACAATCACATTTTTACCATTGGCTGGATTAGTAACTTTTAAATAAGTTCCATCTGGATAATCCCTTGAGGCACAAGCCAAAGTGCCAGTCCACGCATACCAGCTAGCCAAACCTTTGTCAGCTTTGCCCAATTTCATTCTAGTTCCTTGAATAATCACTTTATCAACAGGCTCTTTCGTGATAATTTCATCTATTTTCTTGCGTTCAACTTCCTCACCGTTATGATAGGAAATTTCGTAAACAATCTCTTTTTCGCCATTTTCCCCTTCAGTTTTCGTAAACTTTTTCAAAAAACTAGTTTCAGGATCATCTTTCTTTACAGTTTCAAAATCAATTTTTTTAGTTTCTCGTTCTTCTTTAATTTCCACTTTAACAATTTCAACTTCTAAATCTTTTTTAACAAAAGTATTTTTATTGGGAATAATTAAATCGTTATCATCTAAATCAACGTTCGCCTCAGCAAAAATATTTTCCAATGAATCCCCATAAGTTTTTAATTCTTGTTCTTCATCAGCAATTTTTAATTTAACAGTTTTTTCTCGATTGATTTTTATTGTATCGTTAAAAAAAACTTTATTTTCTCTATTTGGGAAAACTCGATCTTGTTCGGAAATATTTTCATCGTAAAATTTTACTGCTTCGGAAACTGTGTTGGCAGATACTTTTTCTAATTCAATAATATTTCCATCGTCAACTATTGTGATATCAATTGGTTCTTCGTCGAGTGGCTTGAAGTCGTGATCGTTTCCTGATAAAAATAAAGTTGGAACGGCTACTAAAGCTATTCCCAAAGCAATTTTTTTGTTTCTTTTTTGTTGAATCTGTTTGTGCATAAAATTGGTAATTTCTTAGTCTCTCAAGTGTACAATGGACTGGGGATATTTTCAACTTTTTTAATTTGCAAATTGGTAATATTTTTGTTAAGCTAAAATTAGTTAATTATTAAATAATAAATTTACCATGCCTACACAAAATCAAATTAAAAAGTGTGCAGACTAATTAAAAGAATATAAAAAACGTTTTTTGAGAAAACAATATTTAGATTTAGATGAATCTGCAACAAGGCTGATGATAAATAATTTATTGACTAAAGTTTTAGGATACACTGAGCTAGAAGAAATTAAAACTGAATATAGAATAAGAGGCGAATATGCAGATTATATTGTACAGCTAGCAAGAAAGAAACATTTTGTTGTTGAAGTTAAATCAATTCAACTAGATCTTAATGAAAAACATCTTAGACAAAGTATAAATTATGCCGCTAATGAAGGAATCGATTGGATTATTTTAACGAACGGAAAACAAATTCAACTATATAAAGTATTATTCAAAAAGCCAATTAGTAGTAGAAAAATATTTGATTTTGATTTAACTGATAAAAATGATTTTAAGAAAATACCAGAATTTTTAGTTTTTTTAACAAAAAAGAGTGTACAAAAAAATGAATTAGAAAATTTTTGGAAAAGATTTGAGGCTCTTGAACCTACTCAATTGAGCAAACATTTATATGATATTAAAATTGTAAAGTTTTTGAAAAAAACATTAAAAAATACAACGGATTTATCTTTCAATGAAGATGATATTTTAGATTCAATACATCAAATAATACTTACAAAAATAGATTCAAATAAACCAAAAAATCCTACAAACGGAGTTAAAAAGAAAAAGCGTTGTATTCCAAAAGAAATTCCAAAGCCTATCCAAGAAAATTGATTTTTTATAAAAATTTTAAACAACATTAAATTTATCTTAATGTTGTTTTTTTATTCCCCTTTGGCTCGATACTGAATCCCCTCCGCAATATGATTCTTCAAAATCTTTTCACTGCCATCCAAATCCGCAATCGTCCTCGCCAATTTAATAATCCGATGATACGCCCTCGCACTCAAATTCAACCTTTCCGTAGCCGATCGCAACAAACCTTTCGATTCATCATCCAACTCACAAAACTCACGAACCTGTTTACTGCTCAATTCCGCATTCGTAATTTCACTAACATCTTTCAAACGATCTTTCTGAATATCCCTCGCTTTTTCAACTCGAGTACGAATATCCACACTCTTCTCACCCAATTCATTACTTTCCAACTTATCAATATTAATTCTTGAAACCTCAACGTGCATATCAATCCGATCCAAAATCGGTCCAGAAATTTTTTGCGTATAACGAATTCTTTGCACAGGTGAACAAGTACACTCCTTATCAGGATCAGTCGCAAAACCACAAGGACACGGATTCATTGCTGCCACCATAATAAAGTGAGCGGGAAAAGTTAAAGTTCCCTGTGCTCGAGCAATTGTTACCAAGCCATCTTCCAACGGTTGTCGTAAATTCTCCAAAACCAATCTAGGAAATTCCGCAAATTCATCCAAAAACAAAACTCCTCGATGTGCCAAACTAATTTCCCCCGGACTCGGATTCGTTCCACCACCAATTAGCGATACAGCACTGGCACTGTGGTGCGGAGAACGAAAAGGGCGAATGGTAATTAATTTTTGAGTATCATCCAGCATTCCAGAAACTGAATAAATTTTTGTAACTTCCAAAGATTCCTCTAAATTCAAACGTGGCAAAATAGAAATAAAAGTTTTTGCCAATAAAGTTTTTCCAGAACCCGGAGGTCCGTGAAAAAGCACATTATGTCCACCAGCTGCCGCAATTTCCAGAGCTCTTTTTGCATGTTCGTGTCCTTTCACATATTTCATATCCAGTTCAGTTTTAGCATATTGACACAGTTTTTCAGCTGAAATTTTTGGTGCAGGTTCAATTATTTCCTGATTGTCCAAATGTTTAACTAAAGATTCTAAAGTTTTGACAGGAATAATTTTAATATTTTCGACAACTGAAACTTCATCAATATTTTCCGCTGGCAAATATAATTCTTCCATTCCTAATTTTTTTGCAAAAAGGGCAATTGGCAGAGCACCTCTGATTGGACGCACTCGACCATCCAAAGCTAACTCGCCAACAAACATTTTATTTTTAGTTTTAAATTCAATTTGATTAGTCGCCACTAAAAAACCGATGGCAATTGGTAGATCGTAAATTGGACTGGCTTTCGGCAAGTTTGCTGGTGCTAAATTTACGGTGATTCGTCCGCATTGATAGGGTGGTTTGAAGCGACTATTTTTTATCGCACTGGAAACTCGGTCTCGTGATTCTTTGACGGAAGTGTCAGGTAATCCGACTAAAGTGAAAGTATGAAGTCCTTTTCCGAGAACGTCGACTTCAACTTCGACTAATGCTCCAGAGAGTCCGATTGTGGCTGCTGAGAATATTTTAGATGGCATATAAAGTTTATTGATCAGTAAATTAGTAACTAGTTAATTAGAATAACTTAAATAAAATCATAAAAAAAGAAATTATCAAAAAAATTAAATATATAAAACCAATCATCATTGCAGACCAGTAAGAAAAAGGATTCTTTTTTCTATAGACTTTATTTTGATCAAGTCCTCTTCCTCTAAAAACCCATTTGTCGCTAAGGTTTTGATATAAACTAATTGAAATCATTAAAATTCCAACAATAAATATAATTGATATGAGTATGATTCTTAATATAATTTATTTATCGTTAATTAATATTATCAACACTACGCCTATCGTAATAAAACTATCCGCTAAATTAAATGTGGAAATATTCAAAAACGGAATATAATCAATAACACAACCATGGATTGCTCTATCAATAACATTACCCAATCCTCCAGAAATAATCAATAAAAACGGAATTTGAATTAACAATTTTTTATTCACTTTTTTCCACCATAAATAAAAAACATAAATCATTATCGGTAACCAAATTATCGCCAATAAAATCAAAGGCATTTTAATTCCAAAAGCAAT
This sequence comes from Candidatus Moraniibacteriota bacterium, assembly GCA_023133275.1. GTDB lineage: Bacteria > Patescibacteriota > Minisyncoccia > Moranbacterales > JAGLWU01. Next base: position 2,258 of record JAGLWU010000026.1, on the reverse strand, counting down.
TCCCTGATTGCAAGTATGTATAAAATTTTTACTAAGTATAAAATATTTAATTATTTGGTCAAGAATTATTAAACTTCCAATCGCAAAAATCCCACGGAGAAAACCACGGGATTTTATTTTTTTAAGCAAATTTTGAAAAATATTATTTAGTAACATTTGTACGGGCAGCTGGGTAAACTTTCAAACGATCGATACTAATTTCTTCACCAGTATTTTCATCCACGCCGTAAGTTTTATCTTCCATTTTTTTCAACGCATCAATAACATCCTTTAATTGGGTTTCCAAACTTTTTTCCACTCCTAAATTTCCAACGTATTCTTCTACTTCATTAGCATTGTCTGCCATGTCGTCTGAAATTTCCTTAAATTCAGTTTTGAAATCTCCCTCTATTTCAGTTGGTTTTGCGAAACGATTTAGTTCTTCTTCTAAACGTTTTCTTTCTTCTAATAATTTTGCTTTTAATTCCTCTAATGTTTTTTGATTAATGTGCATAGTTTTTTTATTAATTTATATTTTAATTCTAGCAAATAAAGGTTTAGGTGTCTAGGAAATTTTTTATTAATCTTGAGGTTCAAAGCCTATTTCTTTATAATTATTAATGTCAGTAGAATTTTTAATATAAATATTCCATTGAGAAATAAAGTCAGGATTCTGTATCTTTGATTTTTTCTCCTTAATTTTATAATACTTTCCTTAACTTCAATAACAATACTACTTGTTTGATAATGTTCTAAAATAATTCCTTTTTCATTTAAAAAATTTATTCCAATAATAAATATTTTTCCTTGATAATTATTCATAATATTTTAATTAAAGTAACTATAAAAATATATTCTCAAAATGTTTAATTTTAGGTTTTTCATCATTTAAATAAAAAACAACAGAAACAGCATCAAATCGCCAATCACTTTCCCATAAATTATTTTGCTCAATATAATATTCCGCTATTTTTTGCAATTTACTCATTTTACGAGCAGTGATTTGTTCCTCTGGAAAAATCTTATTTCCTATTTTCAAAGAGTTGGCTCTACGACTTTTCACCTCCACAAAAATAATATTATCATTCTCATCCTTTGCAACAATGTCAAGTTCTCCCATTTGAACACCTTTTTTATTGAACCAATTTCTATCTAAAATTTTATAACCAGATTTTTGTAAATATTTTACAGCTTTCAACTCTCCTTTTTGACCAATTTTTAAATTATTTTTACTTTTTACCTTTTTTCTAGTCATGAAAGTAGAATTAAAATAACATTTTAAAAACAAAAAACGCCTTAAAACAGCGTCTTTCATTCAAACATTTTCCGATGAAATAACTTTTCCTCAAAAAGTGTTTAGATATTTCACCGGGGCCAAAGCCCCTAAATAATATTAATTGGGTTCGGCACCCGGTATAGGTTCGTATGCACGAACATGCTATTTATATCAAATTTCGATTTCGGGTGAAAAATCTCATTTCATATTTTGCATGTATTTTCTTTACATACTATTCTTTCGTAGATTTCGCTGCTACTTTTTCTTTCCGTCCATAGGCTTTTCGCCTGTTTTAAAAGAACTATTTTTTCTACCTTTTTCTTTTTATTTTTGTTTTGAAAAAAATATTTTTTATTTTTGTTTTGTTGGTAAAGATTGCGAAAAGTTTATCTTTACTGTATATAGAAAGACATTACTTCCTATATGGTTAGGACAGAGAGATTTCCAATTACAAATAGGGGGACATTGTAATTGGAAATCTCTCTACCGAAGCGTAATTGTCAAAGAATTATTGAAATGGAATATTTTATTTTTTATAATGTTTTCCTTACTTCAATATAACTATTATATCAACAAAAAACGGCAAGGTCAATTAAGATGCTCTGAAATCGCTAACTTAAAAGGTTTTTAAAGTGATTTGCTTTTGATGTGTATAAATTATTTTTAAACGTTAAAAAATAAATAAAGTTACTTTAAATAAATAACAGCACTTATTAACAAGTTATCCACATTCACAGAACTTATCCACAGTTTTTGCAAGTATTTTAGGGAAATTCTTGAAAAAGTAAATAAAATTGAGAGTATTTTTTCAAGAAATCATATAAAATCTAAAAATAATCGTCACATTTAGTTTTTAATTACTAATTACTAATTCTTGTGTGAAGGTTTTATCAAAAAATTTTTATCTTAAAATAGATTGAAAAGAGTTTATCAGACCTCTTCGAAAAGCATTTTAATAAAAAATATTTTTTAAACAAATTTGAATTCAACAATTTAAAGCCCC
>JAGLWU010000025.1 GCA_023133275.1 Candidatus Moraniibacteriota bacterium | reverse complement strand
GGCTTCGGGGTTTGAATTCGGGCAAAACTATTATTGCGAGCGTAACGGAGTGAGATGTGGTAATCTTGCTAAATTTTATCAGACTTTTCAAAGAATCTTATTAAACTGCGAGAAATCCCCGTGTTCTTTATTCTCCCTAAGATAAAAGTAATTATTTAAAATTAAAATTTTTTCGTAAATTTTTTTTGACAAAATCGTAAAAATAGCTATAATACAGATACTTTAAACAATAGAAATTTTTGTAGATGAATTAGAAGAATTTTCTTTTTCTTACATGAAAATTTTAGAAAGGCAATTTATATATCAAATTTTTATCTTTAGATAAACTTCATAGAATCCTTAAAACAATGCGTTCAGTTTTTTACGCAGTGGAAGGTTTTTTTGTTAGAATTTTTAGAAAATATCATTTTTTTGGAATAGGAAGATTTATACGTAATAATGGTAGTTTTGCTGTCATCATTTTTATTACAGTTTTTGTGTCTTTTAGCAATATTTCCGCTAAAAGTGATAATGATGCTTTTTTAGTAGGTTATTGGCAGGATGAAAAAAATAAAGCAATTCATCAAGCGGAAAATGTTTCAGAAGATGGATTATTTATAGACACAACTTCTTTAGTGAATAGTTCAATTATTTTATCTAACGATGAAAATGTCGAAGAAATTTACCAAGCAAATATTCAGGCTTTAGCTGATGACAATGAAGAACTTCTTGATGGATCAGCTAGTGTGAAACGTCGTATTGGAACTGGAGATTTAGATAGTGAGGGAGATGTGCAAGTTTATACAGTTAAAGATGGTGATACTGTCAGTCAAATTGCTAAAAAGTATGATGTGAGTGTTAATACTATTCTTTGGGCTAATGAAGTTGATGATGTTACTGAAATTAAATCAGGGGACACCTTGTTTATTTTGCCGACTTCTGGGGTTAAACATAAAGTTAAGAAAAACGATACTTTAAAGAAAATTGCCAAAGAGTATGAAGTTGATGATGTAAAACAAATTATCGAATTTAATGATTTACCAGCTAATGGTGAAATTGAAGAGGGTCAAGAATTAATTATTCCTGGTGGAGAAAAAGAAGAGCCTCAAGCATTGCTTGCAAGACGTGATTATACAACTGGAAGCTCTAGTTTAGGTAGTTCTGTTTCTAAAAATGATTCTGGCAAGCGAGTTGCTGGTAATCATTTTCCTTATGGATATTGTACTTATTATGTGGCTCAGCGAACGAAGGTTACTTGGCGAGGGAATGCGGGTGCTTGGTTGTATAATGCGAAGGCTCAGGGTTATAAAACTGGTAAAAAACCGAAAGTTGGTTCTATTGTGGTAACGACTGAGGATGCTTACTATGGTCATGTGGCTTATGTTGAGAAGGTTGGTAATGGGACGATTACGGTAGCGGAGATGAATTATAAGGGTTGGGGCATTGTGAGTAGAAGGGTTCTTTCGCAGAAATCTGGAGTTATTCGCGGGTATATTTATTAGAATATTTTAAAATTTGTAAAAATGAAAAAAGAAACCATTGAATATAATGATATTGTTGGCGAACTTGAAAAAAAGTTTCCAAAATTTAATCTTGATAAAGAAGAGATTAATTTGCCATACATGATTGCAGGAGACTTCGCTGTTTATTTGCTAGAGTGTTATAATTCAGAATCTTTTGATGAGCTTCAAAAAGGGTTCAATTTTATAGAGAATCTTTATTTAAGTGGTGATAGTAAAATTAAAGAACTTGCTACAATAGGTTTTCTTGAAGGTATTCAAAATATATGGGGAAATAGAAAAGTTGATCCAGAAAATATTTTTGATATATTAGGAAAAGAATCTCAAAAGCAATGGAAAAATTTAAATAAATTTTGGGATAAAATGCCTGCAATAAATTTAAAATAATGCTAATTAGCGGAATACAAAAATTTACACTTTTGGATTATCCAGAAAAAATAGCAACCATCATATTTACAGCAGGTTGCAACTTTCGGTGTGGCTTTTGCTACAATCGAGAATTCGTTTTACCCGAAGAAATAGAAAAAATAAAAGATAGCTTTATTTTTGAAGACACAGTTTTAAACTTTTTAAAAACTCGTGTTGGCAAAATCGATGGCGTGGTGATTTCTGGTGGCGAGCCAACTTTACAAAAAGATTTAGAAGATTTTATTGATAAAGTTAAAGAATTAGGTTTTTTAGTTAAATTAGATACGAATGGAACTAATCCTAAAATATTAAAAAAGTTAGTTGAAAATAAAAAGATTGATTTTGTGGCAATGGACATTAAAACTGATTTTAATAATTATAAAAATTTAGTTGGACAAAATATAAATTTAGACGATATTAAAGAGAGCTTAGAATTTTTAAAAAAAGATGTTATTCCTTACGAATTTCGCACGACTGTTGTTCAAGGTATTCATACGCCTGAGGTTTTTGAAGAGATGGGAAAAATGTTGAAAGGTGCGAGAAAAATTTATTTGCAAAATTTTCGTTCACAGACTACGCTCGATTCTAAATTTACGAGTAAAAAATCTCTTTCTAAAGAGGAATTGGAAAAAGCAGTGGAAATTCTTTCTAAATATATTCATAAGGTTTTGGTTCGGGGATAAATAAACGATTAAAATATTAGATTTATAGACCCGTAAAGACATTGCATTGCAATATCTTTTGAAAACACTATTAATTCGGTGTTTTTTTGTTTTCTTTATAAATTTTAATTTGACGTAGTGAACGGTTTGAAACCGTTCACTACAAAGATATTGTTTGCCATTGGCAAATCCCTACTGTTTATGCATTAAAGTTTGTGCGACAAATCTACCTATTGTACAGCAGACAGACACCTTATTTCTTTTTCTTGATATTTCAAGTTATAATGAATGTATAAATAAAAAACAAGGGATTAAAACCCTTTGTTCAAAAATAAAAAGCAAATATGAAATTAGATGATCTTTTTTTAGACTATTTAGAATATTTGGAAATTGAAAAAAATAATAGTCAGAAAACTGTTGAAAATTACAATCATTATTTGCGACGTTTTTTGGCTTTTGCTGAATCTAAATTTAAAGTTTTTCAACCGCAAGATATTACTTTAAACGTGGTGCGAAAATATCGGGTTTATTTAAATCGGTTGAAAATTGATCATGATAAAACTTTGAAGATTTCGACGCAAAACTATCATGTGATTGCTTTGCGAAATTTTTTGAAATATTTGACTCGACGGGATATTGAAACTTTATCAGCGGAAAAAATTGAGGTGGGGAAAAATCCGACTCGGCAAATTGAATTTCTCACTGCGGAAGAGGTTGAGCGTTTGTTAAATTCAGCAAAAGGTGATGATTTGGCGAGTTTGCGTGATCGGGCGTTGTTGGAATTGTTGTTTTCGACTGGTTTGAGGGTTTCGGAATTAGTAGGGCTTGATCGAGAGAATTTAAACTTGAAGCGACAAGAGTTTAGCGTTCGTGGTAAGGGTGATAAAATTAGGATTGTTTTTGTGTCAAATACGGCGAAAAATGCTTTGGAAAAATATTTAAATAAGCGAATGGATATTGATCCAGCGGTTTTTGTGAGAATGACCAAGGGTTTGAATGTTGAGGCGGATGCGGAGTCGTTGCGATTGACGACGCGGAGTATTCAGCGGATTGTAAAGAAATATGCGACGAAAGCTGGGATTGTGAAGGACGTGCATCCGCATACTTTGCGTCATAGCTTTGCGACGGATTTATTGCAGAATGGGGCGGATATTCGTTCTGTGCAGGAGTTGTTGGGGCATTCGGATATTACGACGACGCAGATTTATACGCATGTTACGAATGAGGGCTTGAAGGATATTCATCGGAAGTTTCATGGAAGGAAAAAAGCTTGACTTTTTAGGAATAAATGCTATTATTGTGAGTCAAAGTCTATTTTAGATTTTCGACTTGTTATTTAAGTAGTACAAATTTCATCTTTAATTAGAGGAGGATTTATAATGATTTCTTGCCCTAACTGGTTAAAAAGAAAGGTAACATATGATACAAAATCCATTAATCCAAGTTTTAATAATGGACATGTAAAATTTTCAATGGGGATAATTGCATTTCACGAAGGTCACTCAGATGCTCCGCTTGTAGAAAGGCAAATGAACATTTTTCTTAAAAGTATTTACAGGAAACATATATCGAGTAACTGGAATTTGACACATACAGGCATTGAGCAAAAACGTATTGATCTCACTTCTGCAATTAAAGAAATTGAAGAAGAGCTTTCGAAAAAATACAGTTATAATCTTTCTTGGCTTCAAATGGGTGTTTTTGATAAAAGTCAAAGAGGTTATAAAATGTTTATAATATATCCCAATGGAGGCGAATGGATAAACGGGGCTATCTATAATTTTAATTGTTAGCATTTTTCTCAAGTCAGAACTTTGCTAAAGAACCGATTGAACTGAAAAGTTTAGTCGGTTTTTTTACTTTAACCCCGCAAACCCCTTCGCTAATCTCTTCAAACCAAAATCCTTAAAAACAACACTGATCACCTTATTATCCTGCGAAACAACAACACCCTTACCAAACTTATCATGACTAACTTTCGCACCATCCCTAAATTCCTTAGGATTATCATTTTTCACAATAGAATTTTTCGAGAAATTATTCGAATCATCACCATTTTTAAAACTAAAATTAGAATTATTTGAAGCTGACGAAAAACTAGAACTCAAAGAATTATTTTTAAAATCACTTTTACCACCAAAATCCTCCAAAAGTTCGTTCGGAATATCACCTAAAAATCTCGATGGCGAACCAGATTTCAAAGAACCAAATAAAATCCTCTGTCTCGCCGACACCAAATAAACCAGCTCTTTCGCTCTTGTAATCCCCACATACATTAATCGTCTTTCTTCTTCCATTTCCTCATTGTTATTCAACGATCTCGAGTGAGGCATCAAACCCTCTTCCAACCCAATAATAAAAACCACCGGAAATTCCAAACCTTTCGCACTGTGTAAAGTCATCAAATGCACCATTTCCACGTCCTGATTAATTTTATCCGTATCACTCACCAAAGCCACTTCCTCCAAAAAAATTTGCAAAGCATTTTCAATTCCATCATATTTTCCCGCTACAGAAAGAAGTTCCTGCACATTTTCATCTCTCGTTTCTCCCTCAATACTTCCATCTAATAAAAATTTTTTATAACCGCTCTTTTCGTAAACTTGTTTAATTAAATCCATTAGTTTTATTTCCGCATTTTTTTCAGTTTTCTCAACCTTCGCAACTTTTTCCAAATCTGGCGTAAATAAATTACCATCAATTTTAATATTTTCTAAATTCTCTGTTTCATTAATTTTCTGAACTTTGCTATTAAAGTTTTTAATTAATTTACAAAAATCAATAATATTTTTTTGACGCACTTTCGATTTAGTAACTTCATTTAATTTTTCGCTTAAACCTAAATTGATCAAATTCATTTTATTTTCTTTGGCTATATTTGTCCATTTTTCCAAAGTCTTTCCACCAATTCCCCGTTTTGGTTCACTTAAGGCTCTTTCAAGCGAAACAATGTCTTGTAAATTATTTATTAATCTTAAATATGCAATAACATTTTTCACTTCTTTTCGAGCGTAAAATTTAATTCCACCGACAATTCGATAACTGATATTTTCTTTCAATAAACACTCCTCAACCGCACGAGACTGAGCATTAGTTCTATAAAGCACAACAAAATCATTTAAACTATAATTTCTCTCTTCCACCAACTTTTTAATATTCTGAGCAATAAAACCAGCTTCCTCCTGTTCACTTCTTGCTTGAAACAGAACAAGATTTTTTCCATCAGTTTTATCTGTCCAAATTTTCTTCTCGCTTCGACTAACATTATCTTTAATCACATGATGAGCCGCATCTAAAATTTTCTGAGTGGAACGATAATTTTGCTCTAACTTAATAATCTTCGCATTAGGATAATCTTTCTCAAAATTTAAAATATTACTCACATCTGCCCCCCGCCAACGGTAAATCGATTGCCAATCATCTCCCACCACGAAAATATTCTGATGTTTTTGGGCTAAAAGTTTAATCAATTTATATTGAGCGTAATTCGTATCTTGGTACTCGTCGACGAGAATATATTGAAAGCGTTTTCTGTATTTTTCTAAAATTTCCGCATTTTTTTCAAAAAGTAAAATCGTTAGACGAATTAAATCGTCGAAATCTAAACTGTTATTTTCTCGCAAATATTTCTGATAACGATCGTAAACTTGAGAAACTTGCTCTTCGTAATAACTTCCCATTTGATTAAATAAATCTTTTGGAGACAATAAATTATTTTTTGCTCGAGAAATACTGCCCGCAACTATTTTCGGTGCAAATTGTTCTGACGGCAATTCCATTTCTTTCAAAACTTTTTTCACGACGACTAATTGATCCTGTTGATCTAAAATTGTAAAATCTTTACTGTAGCCTAGCCCGTGAATTTCTTCTCGCAAAATTCGCACGCAAATACTATGAAAAGTTCCAATCAACGGCATTGCATATTCACCACCTAAATATTCAGCCACTCGTTCTTTCATTTCACCCGCAGCTTTGTTTGTAAAAGTTACTGCTAAAATATTGAACGGTGCAACGTTTCTTTCTCTAATTAAAAAAGAAACTCGTCGAGTTAAAGCGGTGGTTTTTCCCGAACCCGCTCCAGCAATTACCAGAAAAGGTCCTTCATTTGCCATTACGGCTTGTTTTTGCGGTTCATTTAAATTTTGTAATAAAGTCATTTGGATTTGTGTTATAATTTAAAATAGTTAGATAATTAGATTTGTAAACATTTAGATTTGTAGAAACGTAGCATTACTACGTTTCGGAATGACTGATTTATTAATTATAACACTAAATTAAAAAATGATTCGATTAAAAAAAATTAAAGAAAAAATTGAAAAAATAGAAAGTCAACCAATTAAATTTGAAATTTGGTTAATTCTCTTTATTGCTATCATTTTAATCCGAATATTTGAAGAAGTTATTTTAAATATAAGGGATGTGCAAACTGATAATTTTATTTTCCATGATTTAATACATATTTTGGTAGTTTTTGCATTTGTGAATTTATTGGCTTACTTTATTTTCAAAAAAACTTTAAATTTAAATTCTCGAGCTTTTTTAAACATCAGTATTTTTGGTACTTTTTTTCTATCAATTATCCCACCTTTTTTAGATTTCCTCTTTTCTTTGAATAATAAAATGATAAATTTCTATGAGTTTTACAGTTTAAAAGAATGTTTAATTAATTTTTTTACTTTTCTTCAACAAGATCCGTTTATTGGCACAACTCCGGGACAGCGAATTGTTATTTTTTTATCGATGATTGTGGCAGGTCTATACACTTTTATTAAATCAAAAAAAATTGCAATTTCTTTTTTAAACTTTTTTCTTTTCTACATTCTTTTTTATTTTGTCTCTACCCTACCTTCTTTAATTACTTTTTTTATCAAAGGTTGGGATTCAACTGCTTCCGATGTGGCAGCTTTATTTTTTGCACCGACCGATTTTTTAAACCAACCAACTTTTTCTATAAATATAGTTTTGCATAAAAAAATGATTTTTACTTATGTTATTTTATTAACATTTACATCTTTTATCATTTTCATAAAAAACAAAATCTTTCGAGAAATTATAAAAAATATTCGTCCGATTCAAACAATTTATCATTTAGGATTATTTTCCATTGGTTTAGGTTTAGCAGTAATTTTCGGTGAAGCGTCTTTAAATTTAAATTTTTTAAACAACTTAGCTTTGATTGTGATGATTTTAAATATTGTTGTAATGTGGTTTAGTTCAGTTATAATCAATGATTATTTTGATGAAAATATTGATGAAATCAGCAATCAAAACAGACCACTGGTAAAAAAAATAATTGAAAAAAACGATTATCTTAAAATTGGTGTAGTACTTTTTCTCATGGCAATAATTTTGTCAGCTCTGATTAATTTTTCAATAACTATTTTACTTTGTATTTACTATGCTCTAACTTTAGCTTATAATATTCCACCGCTCAGATTAAAAAAAATTCCATTGGTGGCGACTTTCATTTCGGCTTTGGCGTCGATGGTTATTATTTTCACTGGGTACTTGATGATTATCCCTGAAAATAATTTGCAAAATTTTCCGTTGATTATTATTTATTTATTATTAATTACGTTTACGATTTCCTTACCGATAAAAGATTTCAAGGACATTGTTGGTGATAAAAAAAATGGTGTTTTAACAATCCCAGTGATTTTTGGTGAGAAGATGGCAAGGTTAATTATTGGAATTAATATTTTTATTTCGTTTATGTTGAGTGTTTACTTTTTAAATGAAATGAGTTTATTTTTACCTACTTTGATTTTTGGATTTTTAAGTTTTCTGGTGATAAATTTTAATAAAGATTCAGAACATCTTTTTGGTAATAAAAAAATTGTTCCTGTGATTTTTAGTTTAGTTTTTATTTATGGAATAATTTTAGCTTGGATTGTTTTTTTATGAAGTATGTATTATTGTAAAGAGTGATGATTTATCTGTTAATAAATAAGTACAACAATTCTGGCAAGTTTTTTTGAAATTTTAAAAAAGATCATTTGTTGTAAGCATTAAATTTATTATAATACTTTTTGTTTTAGAATAGATCAGATTTAATATCTAGACTTAGAAATAATCACTGTTTCTAAATCTTCACAAAATTGCATCACATCACCCTCACCAATAGCAGAATGACTAGCATAAAAAACTGTTTTCATATCTTTATAACAAGATTTTTCTAAACCTTTTTCTTCATAACTAAAATACTCATCATTTTTAATAAAATTAAGTAATTCTGTAAAATCATTTTTTGATAATTTAACTGTAAAATTTGAATGATAATCTCCATGAAAATCAGGATAAGTCGCTGATTGTTCTATAATTTTTCCGCTGTTTGGAAAGTCTAATCCTACAATTGATTTAAATTCATCTTCATAAAAAGAATCTGTCGGAAAGAAAGCTGTATAGGTAAAATAACAAAAAACAATAATAGATGTTAAAGCTAGAAATACTCCTACTTTTTTGTTTATTTTTTTACCAAGTTTATATAATAAAAATGATATCAATGCAAAAATACTGAAAATAATTGCAAAAATAAACATTAAAGTTAGAATGAATTGAAACATGGTAAGTTTTAATTTAAAAATTTATTTCTCCAAAACCTCAATTCCTTCAATGATTACATCATTAATTGGACGATCGCTCCCCTCAGTCTCTACATTTTGAATTGCATCCACAATCTCCATCCCTGTAATAACCTCACCGAAAAGAGTGTAAAGCGGTGGTAATCCAACTCCAGCTTCACCAGAAATAATAAAGAATTGACTACCATTTGTATTTGGCCCAGAGTTCGCCATCGCTAGCGAACCTAGTTTATATTCACCTGCTTTTGGTAATTCATCTTTAAATTTATAATCAGGTCCGCCCATTCCCCAACTATTTTTCTTCGTTAAATCTTTTGAATTAGGATCGCCAGCTTGAATCATAAAATCCTTAATTACTCGATGAAATCTAATTCCGTCATAAAATCCTTCGCTCGACAAAGTACAAAAATTCGCTACAGTCGTCGGTGCTTGCTCATTGTAAAACTTTATTTCGATTAAACCCTGGTTAGTTTTTATTTTAGCTCCTTGACAAGTTTTTGCTAAATCCATATTTATTTCTACTGGCATTTGTTGATTCATATTATTTTTTTGATTAGTTTTATTAACTTGATTATTTACGTTTGATTTATTAGAATTAGAACTTTCTTGATCAGAGTTAACAATTTTATCAGATTTATTTTCTAAAGAATTCTTGTCTGAATTAATACTAAAAATTGCAATTATTAAAATTATTCCCACTACTGCCATTAAAGACAAGATTACATTTCTTTGCATATTTTATTTATTAATTTATTAAATTTTAAAAAACTATTATAAAATTAAATTTTCTCAACCTTAAATTCTAAATGTGGCAGTGCTACGTTTCTACTAACTAAACACAAGCTCCCTCGAATTCTCATCAATCCACTTAAATTTAATCAATCGAGCATTTTTTGGAAGAGACTTTTCAATTTTTTCAGGCCACTCTAAAAGAATCAGAGCTTTTTTATTCTGAATAATCTCCTCCCAACCCAAATCGAATAAAGCCGAATGATCAATCCGATAAGCATCAATATGATAAACCGTATCTATTATAGCATGTTTAACATCATATTTTTTCATAATCACAAAAGTTGGACTGGTGTACGGTCCTTTCGCATTCAGAGATTTTAATATGCCTTGAATAAAAGTTGTTTTACCTGCCCCCAACTCACCTTGAAAGCAAACGACTTGACCTTTTTCTATTTTTTTGGTATAATCAAATGCTAACTGTTGAGTTTCCTTAGCTGACTTTGTAATAATTTTCTTCATAAAAATAATAAATTAATTCTACTATTTAGCATTATACACTATTATTTTATATTTATTAAGGGATGTTTTTGTCTGTCATGTCATCATTTAATTAAATTGAGTAGAATAGTTTTATCAAAGCTTTATATTTTTTTGAAATCCTCTTCACTGTGTCATCCTGAAGAATGATATACTTTAAACTTTCTTAAATCTTAAAGTATAGATTCCGGATAGACTAATTTGTATTCAATCGCTCCGCTCTTGAACAAATTATGTCTTCCGGAATGACAGGTCTGAGAGTTTATACAATTTTATAGAGGTTAAAAATTTTCAACTTAAATTTTAAAACCTAAAAAGCCCGTGCGGCGAGCACAGAATAATTTTTTAATAAATTCTGTTATAATATAAGTAGAAAGATTAAGCTAAAAATATGAAATTTTTTAAGACTCACAAAAGAAAAATAATTGTATTGTCAACCTTTTGGCTAATGGTTGGCTGGTTTGTGATTCCTAAATCAACAACTTTTAAAGAACCTGTTCCAACTTTTGCCGTTCCACCAAAAGTGCCTAAAGCAATTCCTTCAACTGAAATAACTCCTGAAATAACAAAAGAAAATTCCATTCTCTCATTTCCCGATCCAGATATTGACCGAATGAAAACGCAGGGTTGTGTCGCCGATGGATTTCTCAGTGGTTATAATCGAAGTAGTAAAGATATTAAAGTAATTAATAATAGTGAATGTTATTATTTACATCGAGCTTTGGAAACTTGGCTGGATGCTCCTGATTTTAGTGAGGTTCAAGAGATAAAAGAGCAAATAGAGAAAAAAGATATTTTGTACGGAATGTTTATTGCCGAAGCTATTAATAAAAAAGAGAATTATGCGTTTATAAAGGAAGATCGTAAATTTGATTTTTCTGAAATGTGTCGAGATGGTAGTAAAAATTATTGGGGCGAGCATAGTTGCAAGCCAAGTTTTAGTGAAAAAGAATATCGTGATTATCTTCAACAAATAACTGAAGAAGCGATTGAAAATGGCATTCAGGTTTTTATGTTTGGTCAGGTTTTTTATCAGGAAGAAAATATTGAAAATCCTGTTTACACTAAAGAAGTTGTGCAAGAAATGCGTAATTATGCGAAAAAACGTGGCGTAAAAATTGTAATTGGTGCACAAACTAATGATATTGAAAATGAAAATTATTTGAGAATTTTTGACTTTATTGAGGGTGGAATTGGTTTACATCCTAGTGGAGAAGTTGAAGATCAACCTTGTTTTTCACGCTGGTGGAATCCTGCTGACGGTGGTTGGTGTTGGGCTTTACTTTGGCATGAAAAATATACTTCTAAAGCGAATAATATTTTTGTTCACCTTGATTGGAGTGGAGTAATTGGTGATGATATGAGTAAATTTTCTCGAATGAGTGAAGAAAAAAGGCACACAACATTAAGAGAACTTCATGATAAATTTACTTCGCAAAATGTTGGTTTTTTGATGCCTATTTTAACGCCTTTACATAAAGACAATGGTGGTTGTCATGGGCCTAAAAAGAGATTTTATTCTGCGAGCATGAAATATGGTTGCAAGGATCTGGATGTAATTAATAGTATTTTAGTTGAGACGAAAAGCAAATTTGTTAGTGGTTTTTAGTTTTTTTACAACAAATAAGATTGTGAAAATTATTAAAAAAACAATAATTACTAAAATATACCAATTCATTTTTAAAATATTTTCCAAAATAGATTTTACTTTTTGAGTATTATTCTGTTCTAGTTCTAATAAATATTTTTTTTCATTCTCATCAGTAATTATCAATTTTTCATTTTCTATTTCAATCTTACTTATAAAAATCCATTGAACATCCTTTTCTATTTTAGGATTAAGTTTAATTGTGTAAACTTTCTTTCTCCACAATTTTTCCCCAGTGCTATTGTCTAATGCTTCAATATATGTTGAAAAGGAACTTTCCATCTGCTCGTCTGGTTTTTCAGCAGAAGTTACTATTTTTATTCCATTATAAATTAAAGGCTCAACTTCTGGTGGAACTGTTCTTTTTGCTTGAGCTTCACAAACAAAGAACGTGAAAATAAACATCAACAAAAAATATTTTTTCATAGTTTCATTTTTAAATTGTTACTTTAAAATGATAGCATTTAAAGAATGTTTTGTACATAAAAAAATCGTCAGTTTAGCAAGTTCTTAACTATTTTTTATTTTTTCAGAAGGCTGCTTCAATAGTTAAACGCAACACTTTAATTGTTTAGATAATTTAATGTTTCATTATTAATTCACTTAAAATTGAGTTGTAATTAATTTTAACTTTAATTAAGACTTATCACATTTTTATTTAATAAATTAAGAATGTTTCTTTTTAATTAAATACTTATTTTTTAAATAGATAATGGTTGCAATTAATTCTTGAAGATGGCTTGAATTCAACAATTTAAAGCCC
>JAGLWU010000024.1 GCA_023133275.1 Candidatus Moraniibacteriota bacterium | reverse complement strand
ATGGATTGTAGATATTGATCCTATTAGCTTGATTTAGAGTAATTTAATAGAAATTATTTTTTAATCTTAAAAGTCTTAATTAAATAATCAAAGTCTTTTTCAAATTGCTCATTTCCCTTTGCTTGTTTAGAGATAATCAAAGTTTTATTTTCTGCAATTTTTATATAATATTTAATTCCTCCTGTTCCATCCTTGCTAGACTCTCCATTACTATCCAATGGAAAAGTTTCCATATAAGCAATATTCTCTCCTACACTAGTCTCATAAACTTCCGTTGCATAATTTTCTTCTAAGATAACTTTTTTAACATTTTCACTCACAAAAGTAAAATCTATTTGATACCAAGACACATCAGAATATGAAATTTTATTAGAAGAAATGGAAGCAGTAGGAAAATCCTTAGGATATTCACCTTTACCATAAAATTGCTCTTCTATACTTTCATCACTATATTGAGACAAAAATTCTAAAGAATAAGGATCAACATTATCAACTAAAAAGTTTCTCATTTCCTCAACGCTAATTTCTTTTTCACCAGAATGTCTAGTTTCCACGACCCATTTATTTGGAATTGAAAAAGAAATATTTGTTTTTCCATCACTAAATTCAACCATTTTTTGTATTTCTTGTTTTTCCTCTTCCTCAATATTCAATGTTTCATCAATAATCACTTCTTCTTGATTTTGATCTTTCTTATCATAATTAATTACAAAAACCACCACAATTAAAATAATTGCAATAATTATAGCTCCTGTTATCATTAACTTTTTTTGCATACTTTTTACTTAAATTTATTAATTTTAAAAATAAAAAGTGATTCTTATTTCATTTATTTCATAATAATAGTGGTTAAGAATTTTATTGTCAAGATTGATTATTTCAGAAAAACAAACCCTAATATAATAAAAGAGTCTGTTTTATGTAAACCGAATTTGCTAAAAAATCTTAATCGCATCGATACAAAGCTACCCAGCTATATAATGAACCAGAACTCAATTCCTCATTATTCCACAACAAACAAGTCTGCCCAATCGTACACGAAGAAGAACATTTATCCTCGCCTAAATCCTTATCATCACTATCATCATCTAGTTTAGAAGTTTTATCACAATAAGTAACAACATTTCTATTTTCAGAACAAACATCTCTCAATTTAAGTTTAGCAATATCATCATCTTTATAATCATCAATATCAAACTTTTCCTTATTGGTATACATATGGAACCATTCACCACTCCTATTGGTAGACGAACTACTTGAAGATGACGATGAACTAGAAGATACCGCGGAAGAAGTTGTATCTTTTTTAATCGTTATTTTTAACATCCCACTCTTACCAATATCATTTTTCAAAAATATAGAAAAAACTTTATCCCCATCTCCGCCAGCCGTATTCAAAGTAATTTTTTTATTACCATCTAATCCTATTATTCCAACATTCAAATCATTTACAAAAATATCCGCATTCACTTCTCCATTTATTTCAACTCGCTCTTCATCATCATCAGTTTCAGACGGAGTACTGGTCAAAGTTGGTGCGTCTGGAACTTTAGGAGATGTAATAATATCTTCTTGTTTTACTTCTTCTTTTTTCGTTTCAACGATAGTCTCCACAGAAGTGGTATTGCTTACATTATCATCAGTTTTCGTAATTGTTGTCGATGCTGTGCTTGGTGCTACATAAGGTTTAACATCTTTATCAACCGAAACACTAGAATCATCTATTTGCCTGTCATCTTCAATTGTTACATCATCAATACTTTCTGGTTCTTGATTATCGTTGCGGACGAAAAAAAATATCGAAACAACTATCGCAAATACTGAAGCAATAATTAAAATAATTAAAAGCCTTGAATCTCGCATATTTTTATTTTTAAAGATTATTTTATTTTTTATTAACTACTTTTATAATACAACTTTTTAACAATTTCGACAACTTAAATTTTTACATTAATTTAAACACAAAATCTATTTATATTTAGGTGTCTAAAAATTAATTTCTAAATCCACAACCTTTCCATCACGCAATAATTTTACCTTTGCCACATCGCCTTTTTTATAATTCAGTAAAACTCTGGACAATGGATTTTTCGGATTAACTTTATAATCATCAATTTGAGTAATTATATCTCCATCATTAATTCCTAATTCAGTAGCAAGATTATACAAAATATCCTCATTCTCAAAATCATTATTAATTAAATAGTTAATTTTAACACCACCTAATTCACTATTTTCAACTTTCAATAAAGAGTTACAAGAAACTCCTAATTTAATTCTTTCATTAATCTCATTTTTTTCAACATTATCTTCCTCATTTTCAGACATTTCAATATCATCTGTGTTATCACCATTTTCCAAAAATCTATCAAAAGACGCTTTTACATCATTAGAAGTAATTACAAAATATTCATCGTTATAATTTTTAGCAAGTAATCCTACCATTTCACCATTAAAATCAATCATTGGTCCGCCTAATCCACGACTTAAAGAATTTTCATTAAAGTCAACACGAAAAGCACCTTCTAAATAATCACAATTTGATTGCTTGCTTTGAAAAAAATAATCGTACCCAGAAAGAATTCCTAACGTAAAGAATATTTGCTCTGACATTTGTTCCCTGTAAAGATTGATTAATTTTCGTCCAGAAATTGCATCGAATGAATTAGCAAAAGGCATGGCAGTTAAATTATCCATATCTTCTACACGCAAAAATATAATTCCGCTAAATTCATCTTTAAAAACTTTTTTCGCTTCTCGAACCGTTCCATCAAAAAAACCTACTTTATACCCCTCAATACCTTCATATTTAAAAACACTTTCATGAACAGCAATAATTCCATCACTACTTATTACAATGCCACTCCCGCTTTTTTTATTTAAAGAATTTTCTGCTGACATCACATTTTCTACATAAACAACTCCTGTAGAAACTTGTGCTGAAATATCTGAAAGCGATTCATTGTCCTCAACAATTACTTTTTCCGTTTGCTTCGTAACAACTACTTTATTAGACAAAGCTTTAACTATAGTATTATCTGACCAAGTTGGATGAGTAACTAATTTTGAAAACACTACATAATTGACAAATAACGATCCTGCTCCTCCGATGCAAAAAAGTCCTAAAATAATTAAAGATATTCTGATTGCTTTTTTCATAAAAATAAATTATATTAATTCACTAAAACCTAATAATATTCTAACACATTCAAAAAGTTTTCACCACCCTTGCGAACCATTAACTTTGGAAATTAATATTATAAAAATCTTACAAACAGAAAAAATTATTATTTCTCATTAATTTAAAGATGGGAAATCATGTCTTGACTTTTTATTGACCTTAGTGTATCCTTAGAGAAGTAAGTATAAGTGTTCTCAGGGTATTAAATGTTTCTCAAGTAGGTATTTAGCGTGTTTTATATACATTGTTTAAACACTCAGTGTGAAATTAAAATATTGAGAAGGTCGCCTTATTACTGCAAAAGTAATTAGTTTAAATAAATGTATGGCACAAAAATTATACGTAGGTGGACTACCTTACGAAACTACAGAAGATGACCTTAGAGATGCTTTTTCTAAAGCAGGAACAGTTGAGTCAGCTATTATCATCATTGATAGAGCTACTGGACGTTCAAAGGGTTTTGGTTTTGTTGAGATGTCTTCTGAAGAAGAAGCTCAAGCTGCAATCGAAATGTACAATGAAAAAGATTTCGGTGGAAGGAACTTGACAGTCAACGAGGCTCGTCCTTTAGAGGATCGACCACGAAGAGACTAATTTTTTCTTTATTGAAAAATACAAAAAGCAACATTTTAATATGTTGCTTTTTTGTTTGTGTAAAAAAAATTAAAAGCCAGAAGTTTATTCTTTAAATTTCTTTAGAAAGTTGAATGATAGCGAAAAGTTCAAAAAGTATTTTTCGATCGTTATTTATTAGATAGGCTTTATTTTATATCTTATAAATTTGATTTTTTCATTTTTTAAAATAGAAGATGGACTAGTGGTGAATTCCATTTTTTAAACACCTTATTTTTTAGATAAAATTTCTTCAAAATTTTCAATTATAGTTTCATAATTAAACTTTGTTTTAATTTTATTTATTTTTTTTAATTCTTTATTACAAAAATTATATAACTCCTTTCTTATTTTTGAATTTAAAATAATTTTTCTAGCTTTACTATAATCATTTTTTTCTAAATATTTTAAAATATTATTTCTATTTCCCTTATTTTTTTTAAAAAGTAATTCTGGTAGTCTATTACTTTTAATTATAAAATCACCAAATGGTTCATGATGTTTATTAAAATAATCATTAAAATCATCACAAATTTGTCTTATGATTCCAAGTGAAATTGCAACATCACTCAAATTTAAATCTATATCATTATTAGTAAGTAATTGACCTATTTCTAATCCAAATTTTATATGTCCTCCTGTAAACAAAGAAACCATTTTAAAATATTTATTTATTTGATTATCTTGAAAATTATCTAGTAAACCTAATTCTAAATCTATTTGTTCTCCTAAATAAATATTTTTAAAAAATTCATTAATCTTTTTTGATATTTCTAATTGATTTTTTTGACTAGTTTTTGAAATTTTCATTAATTCAAATAATGAATTAATTGCTTCTGATTTTAAAATTTCAGAAGATATAATTGCTTTTTGTACCCCTTCTTGTTTATATAAACAAGGCTTACCATTTCTTAATTCTGATTCATCAATAATGTCATCTAAAATCAAAATTGAATCATCTATTTTAGATATTTGTTTTAATAACATTTCTTGTTCTGATGTTATTTTTTTTATTGAATTATATTCATACCCTAATCTTATATAATTTTCAAAAGATTTACTTGTTGGTTGTAATTTAAAATAATTTTGAATTTGTAATATAAAATTGTTATTTTCTAAAATAATCTTAAACCAAGAAGTATAATTATTAGGGTTATCATTTATATCTTTTTTTATATTTTCAAGTTTCATCCACTTGTAATCCATAACTTCGTCAGAATTAGGTTTAGGATTTTTTTCATATAAACCAAAAAATACATGATCAAATTCATATTCAGTTAATCTATTTTTATAATCAGATTTATATATAAATGAAAATAATTCTTTTACTTCTGTTGTAAATCCCATTTCTTCCTTTAATCTGTTTTTTGCAGATATTAAAATATCTAAATTTGGTTCTGGATGACTACAAACTGTATTTATCCATAAACCACCAGAATGATATTTTTTCTTAGCTCTTTGTTGTAATAAAAGTTCTCCCTTAGAATTAAAAATAAAAATAGAAAAAGCTCTATGAAGTTTCCTTTCTTTATGTGCCTTTAATTTTTCACAAATTCCAATTTTATTATCTAGTTTATCTACAAGAATAACATTATTCATTTTATTTATAATTTAATTAAAAGATTAAAATTTATAAAATTATTTATTTTCATAATGCAGTAGAGAAAATACCTTTTATACCCCTCATTAATTTAAAAAAATCAAATTTATTCCTTATTTTAAAAGCCTATCAAAATTTTATTTTCCTAATTTGTAAACATTTTCCAATAAACAAGCAATCGTCAAAGGACCAACACCGTTTGGAACAGGCGAAAGAAAAATATTTTTCTTCAAACAAGTCTCACGATCAACATCACCAACCGTCTTATTATCAATTTCACTAATTCCACCATCAATCACTGTCGCACCATCTTTAAACATTTCACCCTTCAACAAACTTGGAATCCCACAAGCAGAAACAACCACATCAGCCTCGAAAATTAAATCTAAATTATCTTCAACAGTATCACATTTTATAAATTGAGAAGTGAAACCCTCTCGATCCAAAGCGTGTGTCATCACTCGATCAAAAACATCGCTTTTTCCAATTACCACCGCTTTTTTAGTTTTAGAAAAATCAAATTTAATTTCTTTCACTAAAGTCATAATCGCTCGAGGAAAAACTGGATAAATTATTTCTTCATCATTTAAAAAAAATTTCTGATTTTCGGCGTGAAAACCATCTACGTCTTTTTTAGGATTAATAGAATTCACAATTTTATTTTGATCAAATTTTTCTGGCAAAGGCAATTGCACAATAATTCCCTGCGTATCTTCATCATTATTTAAAAAATTAATGCAATCTAAAATTTCTTTTTCATCAGACCGAGAATTAAAAATATATTTTCGCAATTCAATTCCAATTTCCTTTGCTTTTTTTTCTTTTAATTTAACGTAAAGATGCGACGCTGAATCGTTCCCAACTAAAATAACTGCTAAAGCAAGCTGTTTATTTAACGTAGAAACTTTTTCTGCTAAAACATCTACCTTCTTATCTGCAATTTTTTTTCCATCTAATAATTTCATAATTTAAAAAATATAAAAATTTAACAATTAATAATCTCAATAAATTTCGCTGTCATTCTGAGCGTAATAAATTTTTTGTAAAAAAATTTATAAAGTAAAAAATCTCCTGAAGAAAATTACAAAACTTTAAATCTAAACAAAAAAACGCTTAGTTGAATTATTTCGTTTCTAAAATTTTACTAAAATTCAAGATTTAATTCTTAAATCTAAGTCAAAAAAACTATCAAGCCGACTAAAGCTAAGCTGTACCAAAAGAAAATCGCATAACTCACTCGCTTCATTAAAGCAAGAAAAAAATGAATCGCCAAAACACCGCTCAGAAAAGAAAC
>JAGLWU010000023.1 GCA_023133275.1 Candidatus Moraniibacteriota bacterium | reverse complement strand
CTATACTTAATTAGCAATACCAAATATTTTAGAGAAAAGTATTTTCCAGAATTTCCTAAATAAATATAATTCAGTAATTAATTTAAGAAGAATTTTTAATATTTAGCTTTCTTTTTTGGAAAACTTAATATTAGCGATTCTACAATTTAAAATATGTTTGAAAAAGAAAAGTTTGAAAAAATATGTCAAATTAAAATTGACAACGTTGATTTATACATTGAGGCGATGACACATCGTTCCTATCTTAATGAAAATAAAAATCATCCACATCCACACAATGAAAGATTAGAATTTTTAGGAGATGCAGTTTTAGAATTAGTTGTAACAGAACATCTTTTCAATAATTTTAACAATCCAGAGGGAGAGATGACAGCTTGGCGGGCGTCTTTGGTGAATGGTGAAATGTTGGCACAGGTTGCACGTGAAATTGGTGTTGAACCATTTTTAATGATGAGTAAAGGTGAGGCAAAAGATACAGGGCGGGCACGTAATTATCTTTTAGCAAATTCAATTGAGTCAATTATTGGAGCGATTTATAATGACAAAGGTTACGAAGAGTCTAAAAAATTTATAGAATCTTTCATTATTATTCATTTGGATGAAATTTTGGAGAAAAAACTTTATTTGGATCCAAAGAGTTATTTTCAGGAGAAAGCTCAACAACATGAAGATATCACTCCACATTATGAAGTGGTTGGCGAGTCTGGACCTGATCATGATAAAAAATATATTGTGGGCGTTTTCTTGAAGAAAGAAAAGATTGCTGAGGGCGAGGGAATTAGTAAACAGGATGCTCAGAGAGAAGCTGCTCGAATTGGGCTGGAAGTTAAAAGTTGGGTATAGCTTATTAAAATTTTTATTTGATTATGGTAAGTAGATTTGAAAGTTGTCCTGTTGGAGGAGAAGCAAAAAATGAAAGAAAAATTTTTTTTGTGATTATGCAGGTAAATATTCTAGCATTGTGATGTCTTTTGCTGAGCCTCGCTTTGTGAAAGATGATGAAAAGTTTGAAGTAGTATCTTTTAGTGATGAATATCATACTAAACATCATAAGATACTTGATTTAAATACGGTGACTAATGATGAGGCTCAAAAGATTGGAAAGTTGGATGAGCTGGCTAAACGAGCTAATCAAATATTGTCTGGAAAAACTTTTGCGGAACTTGTCTATGATGAATAAAGATAATTTTTTTAAAATCGCTATTGAAGTAGCTAGGATCTGTGGTAGTGATCACGTTTTAAATGGTCTTAAAAATCAATATGAAAGTTTTAAAGAAAAATAAAGATTGGCTTAATAGTCAACTTTTTATTTTAAAAGTCCGTGCGGCGAGCACAGAGATTCTTTTAAATGACAAGTTTTGTGTTAATATGAAGTAATAATATAATTTTTTTAAAATCATGAATAATAAAAAACAAGTGCGAGTACGATTTGCACCGTCGCCGACAGGAGAATTACATATTGGTGGATTGAAAACAGCTTTGACAAATTATTTATTTGCGAAAAAAAATGATGGGAAATTTATTTTGCGAATTGAAGATACTGACCAAAGTCGGTTAGTTGAGGGTGCGACTGAGAGAGTTATAGAATCTTTGATGTGGGCAGGGATTGAAATTGATGAGGGCGTGAAAATAGAAAAAAGGGAAATTGTTGAGATTGGAGAAAAAGGTTCTTATGTTCAGTCAAAGCGTTTAGATTTTTATAAAAAATATATTCAACAATTGATTGATGAGGGAAAAGCATATTATTGTTTTTGTTCTTCTGAAAGACTGGATGATTTACGAAAAAAGCAACAATTAGAAAAGCTAGCTCCAAAATATGATCGACATTGTTTAAATTTATCTTCAGAAGAAGTTCAGAAAAAAATTGAAAGTGGTGAGAAGTATGTAGTGCGTTTTAAAATTCCAGAGGGTAAAGTTTCGTATACAGATTTAGTTTATGGAAAAATTGAAGTGGAAAATGATACGTTGGATGATTTGATTCTCATGAAATCTGATGGTTTCCCGACCTATCATTTGGCAATGGCGGTGGATGATCATTTGATGGAAATTTCACATGTTTTTCGTGGGGCGGAGTGGTTACCGAGTACGCCGAAACATATTTTACTTTATGAAGCTTTTGGTTGGGAACCGCCAAAGTTTTGTCATATGGCAAATATTTTAAATAAAAGTAAAAAGAAACTTTCCAAACGTGAGGGGAGTGTGAGTGTTTCTGATTTTAAAAATCAAGGTTATCCGAAAGAAGCTATTTTAAATTTTATTGCACTTTTAGGTTGGAATCCGAAAACGAAACAGGAAATTTTTTCAATGGATGAATTGATTAGGGAATTTGAAAGTGCTGATGATGTTGAAAAAAATAGAGGTTTTAGAAAAATGAATAAAGCTGGTGGTGTTTTTGATTTGGATCGATTGGCGTGGATTAGTCGTGAACATATTAAACAAATGGATGTTAAAGATCTTTATGAACAAGTGATACCATTTTTAGAAGAAAAAGATTTTTATCAAAATTCTAGTTTATTATCAAATTTTTCAGATGAGCAGAAAAAGGATTATGTAAAAAAAGTTTTGACAGTTGAAAAAGAACGAATGGAGAAATTTACGGAGGCTGGTGAAAATAATTTATTCTTTTTTTCTGAAATTGGAAATGTGGATAAGGATTTGTTGCGTTGGAAAGAAAATAGTGATGAGGAAACTAAAAAGGCGTTGGAAAAAGCTCAAAAAGTTTTGGGTGAAATTTCTGAGGAAGATTGGACAAAGGAGAATTTGGAAAAGTTGCTTTTGGAAGCGGCGGGAGAGAAGCGAGGGGATTTGTTGTTTCCTTTGCGCGGCGTTTTGACTGGTGCTAAAAAATCTCCGAGCCCTTTTGAATGTGCTTGGGTTTTGGGGAAAATTGAGAGTTTGAGGAGGATTGGGAGAGGGATTGAAAGTTTTGGGTAATTTTGATGATATGAAATTAACTGAAAAAGAACAAAAAATGTGTGATGATGCGGTAATTTTTGTAAAAGAGAATAAAAAAATGCTTATTGCCAAATTTGCAGATTCAGAAAAATATTCTACTAGAAAAGAGCCAATTAGTATTTTTATGGCAGGTATTCCTGGAGCTGGAAAAACAGAAGTAGCAAAAAGACTTATTGAAGAGACTAAAATAAATCCAGTCCACATTGACGCAGATGAAATTCGTGAATTATTTCGAAAAATTGGATATAATGGTAAAAATTCATATATTTTTCAAAAAGCATGTTCTCATGGAGTTGATAAATTATTTGATTATGTGCAGAGTAAAAAATTACATTCGATTATTGATGGCACTTTTGCTTCTGATAATTCTATGAAAAATATAGAACGTTCTTTAGGGAGAGATAGAAAAGTTTTTATTTATTATATTTATCAAAATCCTATCATTGCATGGAAGATTGTAAAAGGAAGAGAGAATTTAGAGGGTAGAAGTATACCAAAAGAAGCTTTTATTGATTCTTATTTTAAATCAATGGAAAATGTTAATAAAGCAAAAAACAATTTTACGGAAAATATTAAGTTGAATATTCTTTTTAAAAATGCTGAGAGTAATTTAGAAAAACAAGTTTTGAATATTTACAATATTGACTATTATGTTGAAAAAATATACAATGAAAGCGAATTAAGAAAGATAATTTTATGATAAAAATATTAGAATTTTTTAAGGATATTATTATAAGTAAATCAGAAGAACAGGATGACTTCGCTGATTTTTTTCTGCGTGCAAGTTCCAAAGAAAAAAAGAAAGTTTTTAAACGAGTTATTCGTAAAGCAAATAAAGATCAAAAGAAATATATTGAGAGATATGAAAAAATGCAAATGAATAAATAATAAAAATATGAAAATTAAAATAACAATTCAAGAAAAAAATGTAACTTTGTCGCTTGAAAAAGAAGAAAATATTTTAAGTGAAAAAAAATGGGTGGATGAAAATAATTTATTAGAAAAATTCTTTCCTGCTTTAGATGAAATTTTAGATGAAAATAATTTAAAGGTGATCGACTTAAAAGATTTCACATTAGAAACAGATGTGCCGAAAGGTTACACCACAGAAAGAATTGCTCGAACAATTGTACAAACTTTTAATTTTGCGTTGGAATGATTAGACTTCTTGCAAAACCCTTTATTTTATAAAATTCAATAGCTAAAAATAAGGGTTAAACTTAGGTTTTGCAAGAGGTCTATTAGTTAGTAAAAATATTACATTGTAACGTTTTAAATAAATTTTTCAAGTTCTTAGAAAAGTATTGTATTTTAAATTTTCTTTAAACTTAAGGTATAGATTCCGGATAAATTATTTTCTATTTCATCGCTACGTTCTGAAAGAAAATATATTTTCCGGAATGACAGGTCTGGGGGTTTGTACAGTTTTGTGGGGACTGAACAAAGGGTCATGACCCTTTGTTCAGAAAAGCCCGTGCGGCGAGCACAAAAATTCTTTTAAGTTTTTTGGAAGTTTAAAGTTTTTGCACTTTTTTCAACCTGACTATCGTGTTATAATACTTTTACAATAATTAAATAAAATAAATGAAAAATAAATTTATTAAAATAATATTCGTTTTTGCTTTAATTTTATCTTTTAATAATCAGTGCTTAGCTGCTGAAAAAGAATGTGATAAAGAAAAAGAATCGTGTTATAAACTTTTAGAATCAGTTCCTCCAGTGCTTACGGCGGGAAAAGTAGTTAAATTTCCTGAATATATATCGAAACTTTACATAGTTGCTTTGTCAGCGATTGGAATTGCGTCTTTGCTGATGTTGACTATTGGAGGTTTTTTCTATTTATCTTCAGCGGGGAATCAGTCTACAGCTAATACGGCTAAAAAAATTATTACTGATGCTCTACTTGGTCTGGCGGTTGCGTTTATTAGTTATGTTATTTTGTATACTATTAATCCAGATATATTAAGCGGAAAGTTGGATACGAGTGCTGTGAGGGTTGATAATGATTCATGGACTGAAAAAGATCAAAAAAAATTTGATGAGGGATTGGAGGCATCTGAAAGATTAGATAATACTGACTGGGATAAAATACATGATGATATTGATGAGGCAAAAAGATTAGATGAAGAAAGGAAAAATCAACCTGATATTTTCACTAAACCTGAAGTAGATCCAGATAGAGAGCAAGGTGGAATGACAAAAGAAGAAATAGAAGCTGAAATTGAAAAATGGGAAAAGGAAAATTTATAATAATTTTTTGAAAATATTTTAGGAGACATTCATTAACAAGGATGTCTTTTTTGTTTGTAAAATTATTTTATTAAATTTTTAATTATTTGGTGATCATGATGTGCTTGTGGAAAAGTGTGGTTGCGGGGAATTATAAAGTGGTGTAGAATTACTAGTAATGAATGAAAAGTGGTGAAAAGTGGTGAATTTAAGATATTTTAAAAAAGCTTTGTGTTAGCTTTTAAATTTATCGGAAATAAAGTGATTAGTTTAGTTTAATAAAAGTGAAATAGATTTACAGATAATTTTTTCAAGTATTTTCAAATATGTTTATCGGAGAATACAAACACAATATTGATTTGAAAAAACGTTTGGCATTGCCGTCAAAATTTCGGACTAGTTTAGGTAGATCGATTGTGATTACGCGAGGGCTGGACAATTGTTTGTTTGTGTATCCGATGAAGACTTGGAAAGAATTGGCAGAAAAGTTGGGAACGATGCCGATCGGTGAAGCATCAACACGATCATTTGTTCGCTTGATGTTAGCTGGGGCAGTTGATGTAAAAAGTGATTCGCAGGGAAGAGTTTTAATTCCAGATTATTTAAAAGAGTATGCAAATTTAGGTAAAAATGTTGTAGTGGCGGGATTGTTCAACCGATTAGAAATTTGGGATGAGAAGGAGTGGAATAATTATAAACAAAAAGCTGAAAAGAATACTGAAGAAATTGCGGAGAATTTAGGGAAATTGGGAGTTTATTAGAGTTTAGAGCGGTAGATTTTTAGACAAGTAGATTTTTAGAATATTATTATGAAAGAAAGTATTCATATTCCAGTGATGATGAAAGAAGCGATTGAAATGCTGAATTTAAAATCAGGAATGACGGTGGTGGATGCAACATTGGGCGGTGGCGGTTATGCCAGAGAAATTTATCAGAAAATTATGCCTGATGGTAAATTAATAGTTTTTGATCGAGACAAACAGGCAATTGAAAGATTTAAAAATAATTATCCAGAAATAGCGGAAAATATTATTTATGTTCATTCAAATCATGCTGATGTAAGAAAGGTACTTAAAGAAAATAGTATCGATTCGGTTGACGCAATTGTAGCTGATTTAGGGCTTTCTTCAGATCAATTAAATGATTCAAAACGAGGTTTTACTTTCCAAAAAGACAGTCCGTTGGATATGCGTATGGATTTAGAGGAAAAACATAATGCAATGGATGTGGTTAATAAAGCGGAGGTAGATTCCTTGGCAGACATCATTTATTCGTATGGAGATGAGCGACATTCGAGAAAAATAGCCAGAGCGATTGTGAAGAATAGACCGATTGAAAGTACAGTTCAATTAGCTGAGATTGTAAAAAAAGTTTTGCCGTTAAATTGGAAAAGTAAAATCAATCCGGCGACAAAAACTTTTCAGGCGATTCGTATTTTTGTTAATAAAGAATACGAGCATTTGAGAATTTTTCTTACAGATGGAATTGAATTGTTACGCGAAGGAGGGCGGATTGCGATTGTGTCTTTTCATTCAGGAGAGGACAGAATTGTCAAAAATAGCTTTAGGACAAACGCAAGGGGATGTGTTTGTCCAGATGTTATTCCAGTTTGCGTGTGTGACCATGAGGCTTTGGTGAAAATAATTACAAAAAAACCACTGAAGCCGTCAGAGAAAGAAATAAAAAATAATCCGCGATCGAGGAGTGCATGTCTTCGTGTGGCAGAAAGAATTTAGAGTTTTTAATAAATTTATTTGAAATTTTTAAATTAAAGTTTAAGATTCTTGTTTTACAGGAATAATAAATATTTTTTGAGTAAATTTTTTTAAAATAAGTTTGATACAGTTCTTTTTGATTTTATTATTTTAGAATTTGAAATATTTTTTAAGATAGGAATAAATTAATATTTTAAAATTCAAAGTAATATAAAATTATTTTTTTTAAAACAAAAATAAAATGCAAGGCGTAAGTAGGGGTACGTTTTTGTTAAGTCGTGCATGTCAAAAAAAATTACTACACATCGACGTCAATCATATTGCGTATTCAAACGTGTAGCTAAAAAACAAAAATATAATCAACTTTCTGTGGCTCAAGGTTTTGGGTCAGGGAGTGTTTTTGTTGTTTTGTGTTTTTGCATGATGGGTGTACTTTATTTATTTACGGTTAATTCGGTAACAACTCAAGGAAATACTATTTATGAACTTGAACAGAGAATAGATGAGTTAGCTGAGGAAAATGAAAAATTAATGCTTCAAGAGGTGAAATTAATTTCATTAGATAAAATTGGGGAAGTAGTTGAACATGATATGAAAGTTATTACGGATCCAGTTTATATTGATGAAGAAACATTAGTGACCATGGAGTGATTTTTTTTCGTCAAATAAACTTTTAAAAAAATCTTGTGTTTTTTTACTTCAAATTATTTAATTTCGTTAAAAATATTTCAGCTGAAATGAAAAATCAAAGAACGCGAACAAAAAATAGTGGAAGTTTTGGAGAATTGTTAAAGTCTCGAGATTCAATTTTATTTTTAATCTTTCTTTTTTTAATTTTGGTCGTTGTTGTTAGAATGTATTATTTGCAGATTGTTAAATTTGAGGAGTTTAATGAAATAGCAAATAAACAACATAATAATACTAGAAATTTACTGCCGAAGCGAGGTGAAATTTTTTTGAAAAATGGAGAGGGATTATATTCACTAGCAATAAATCGAGAATATTTTACAGCTTATATTTCGCCAAAGGATATTCCTGATGATGAAATTAAAAATGTAACTGATCAATTAGTAGAAAATTTAAAAATTGACAGGAAAAAAGTTGAGAAAAAAATACAGAAAAGGGATAGAGGTTATGAAATTTTAAAACATAAAATTTCTGATGAAGAGAAGAAAAGTATTGAAGAAAAAAATATTACAGGTTTACATTTTGAAGTTGAGAAATTTAAAAATTATAGATTTTATCCGGGGGGTGAATTAGCTTCTCAAGTGGTGGGATTTATTGGATCGGATGGAAATGAGTACAAAGGCAGATATGGAATTGAGGCATATTTTGAAGATGAGTTGAGTGGCGAAGCTGGAGAAGTGAAGCAAAGACAAAATGCTCGAGGGGGTTGGATGTCATCGCAAGATCGTGAAGTTATTTCAAAATATGATGGAACTGATTTTGTTCTCACTATAGAATATACAGTTCAATATGAAATAGAGCGAATTTTAAAAAAAGCAATTGAAGAATATGAAGCGGAGAGTGGATCAATTTCTGTGATAGATCCTAAAACAGGAAAAATTTTAGCTTTGGCAAATTATCCAACTTTTGATCCAAATAATTATTCGCAAGTTGAAAATATTAAAGTATTTGCTAATCCGGTAGTTACAGAAGCTTACGAGTCTGGCTCGGTGTTTAAGTCAATTACTATGGCGATTGGTTTAGATGATGGAAAAATTACGCCAGAATCAACGTATGAAGATCATGGTTCAGTTAAAACATATAGATATGAAGATTCAATCAAGATATTAGATTATGAGATTTTCAATGCTAAAAAAAAGATTTATGGCTTGCAAACTATGACGCAAGTTTTAGAAAAATCTATTAACACAGGCGTGATTCATGTTGAAAAATTAGTGGGAAATAAAAAGTTTAGAGATTATTTGCAACGTTTTGATTTTAATAATAGAACAGGAATTGAATTGCCAGTTGAGGCAAGAGGTAATGTTTCTAATTTGAAAAATTTAAAATCAGAGATTGAATTTTACACGGCTGCGTATGGTCAGGGAATTACAATGACTCAATTACAGCTTTTAGTTGCTTACAGTGCATTGGCTAATGGTGGTAATATTATGAAACCTCAAATTGTGGAAAAGAAAATTTTTTCCGACAAAGCTGAGGAGATTGTTGAGGCAGAAATTGTTCACAGAGTGATTAGTGAGAAGTCTTCTCGAGAAATTAGTCAAATGTTGAGGAGTGTGGTAGCAAATGGTCACGGAAAAAGTGCAGATGTTCCGGGTTATTTAGTGGGCGGTAAAACAGGTACAGCTGAGGTGGCTAGTAAAAATGAAAAGGGTTATCTTGAGGATCGTACGATTGTTACTTTTGCTGGATATGCACCAATTAATGATCCTAAATTTACAGTGGTGGTGAAGATTGATAATCCGAAAAATATTTGGGCAACAACCAGTGCAGCACCGACGTTTGGTAAAGTGATGAAGTATTTGTTAGATTTTTATGATGTTGAGCCGACTGAGGAAATTATAATTGAGGAAGAAGAGAAGAAAGAAAAAAATATTGATTTATGATATAATTTTATAGAAAAGTTAATTAAAATTAAAAATTATGAAAATTAAATCAGGCAAAACGATTAAAATGATGTTTTTAGAATGCTTTCTTAAATTTATGGCAAAAACTATTTTGTGGCGTCATGAGCCTTTTGTGATTGCAGTTACAGGGTCAATCGGAAAAACAACAACGAAAGAAGCAATTTATCATTTGGTTAAAACTGAATATCGAACATGGACGGCAAAGAAAAATTTTAATAATGAAATTGGTGTGCCTTTGACTATTATCGGTGCTGAATGTGGAGCAAGTTCACTTTCTGATTTTTTTCAAATTTCTAAAATGTGGTTAAAAACTTTATTGGGTGTAATTAAATATCCAAAAATGTTAGTTTTGGAATTAGGTATTGATCGTCCAGATGATATGAATTACTTACTTTCTATTGTTAAAATTGATATTGCTGTGGTGAATCATATTACTAATGTTCATCAAGAATTTTTTAAAAACATTGATCAGATTGCCAAAGAAAAAGGAAAAATTGTGGAAAAATTAAAAAAAAGTTCTAACGGCGGTTTTGCAATTTTAAATGAAGATGATCCACGAGTTAAAAAAATGGCTAGTCGAACTAATGGAGGGGTGATGACTTACGGATATTCTGATGAGGCGGATTTGTACGCTTCAGATATTTCTCAAATTTTTGAAAATAATAAATTTCAGGGTCTTTCTTTTAAACTTAATTATGAGGGCAAAAGTATTCCAATTAGACTTAAACATGTTTTGGCAGATTATCATATTTATGCTGTTTTAGTAGCGATTGCTGTGGGAAATGTTTTGAAAATAAATATGGTTGATTTGGCAGAACAGGTTAATTCTTTTCACCCGCCAGTGGGGAGGATGAATTCATTGGAAGGAATTAATTCTAGTATGGTGATTGATGATACGTACAATTCTTCTCCTAAGGCAACTGAGGCGGCGATTAATTCTCTTTCGAATATTCCTAATCAGCGGAAAATTGCGGTTCTGGGTGATATGTTGGAGTTGGGCAAAGATGAGGCTAGAGATCATAAGCGGGTGGTCAAATTATTGAGTGAGAATAATATTGAGATTATATTTTTGGTGGGCAGGCGAATGATGGAGGCTGGCAATTTTTTTGAAAAAAGTGAAAATAATACGATTGTTAAGTTTTTTGATAGTCCTTTGGAAGCGGGGAATGAATTGCGGAAAATTGTTAAATCTGGTGATTTGATTTTGGTTAAGGGTTCGCAGGGGATGAGGATGGAGAAAGTTGTTGAAAGGATTATTCAAGACAATGGGAATGTTGAAAAGTTGCTTTGTCGACAGGATTTTAATTGGAAGGAGAAAAGTTATAAGATGCCTTGAATTTTATGAAAAAAAATAAGCAAAAACATGTTTTTATAGATACTAACATCTTTCTCGATTTTTATAGATTAAGTCAGAAAGATTTAGATGAACTTAAGAAATTAGTTGAAAGTATTAAAAATGGTGAAATAAAAATATATTTAACTAAACAAGTTTACAATGAATTTATTCGAAATCGAGAAAAGGTATTTAAAGAGACTTTTGATAATTTAAAGAAAGTAAAGGAAGACGATTCTTTCAAAGATATTTTTAGTGCAAATGCAATTTTTAAAAATTATTCAGAATATAATAAAGTTTCAAAGATAAAAACAGCTTTAGAAAAATTAAAATCAGATTTAATACAAAAAGTAAAAAAAGATATTAATGATAATAAATTGGTGGCTGATTTGATTATTAAAGAAATTTTTGATGAAATTGGGATTATAAATTCAGATATTTATTTAGAAAAGGCTATAAAAAGAATGCAGTTAGGAAATCCGCCAGGAAAAAATAATAGTTATGGAGATGCTATAAATTGGGAATTGTTATTGGAAAAAATTCCTTTAGAAGAAGATATTATTTTAGTTGTTAGAGATGGTGATTTTTTAAGTGAGATGTCTAAAATAAAGCCACACCCTTTTTTGAATTTAGAGTGGAAAAAATGCAAGAAATCAAAAATATATTTATATAATTCATTATCTGAATTTTTTCATCAACATGATCTTGGTATTCAATTGGAAGAGGTAGCGATTAAAAATGAATTAATAGAAAATTTAAATAATAGTAAAAATTTTTCATCAACTCATTATATTATTAGTAGATTGTCAGAATTCGATTTTTTTGATAAGGATCAAGCTAAAAAAATAGCAAATGCAATAATTGGAAATTCTCAAGTTGGTTGGATTTCAGATGATTCTGATGTAAAGTCTTTTTATAAAAAAGTTTTCACAGATAAACTTGATATTTTTGATGATCAAGAGAGAAGTCATTTAGAGTCTTATATACTTCTAGAAAAGAATGAAATCAATAAAGAATTAGATGAAATAATAAAATCAGTTGATGAGTCTGAGATGGATGAAAAAGCTCCATTTTAAAAATCTTAAAAATATTGACTCTAAATGTTTGGATAACTTCATAACTAAAAGTTTTTTTCATTTTTTTACCAAAACCCAAAAATACTGTACAATAAGTAAGATGAACACTTTATTTTTAAAAATCTGAAAACTCAGATTATTTTTATTTATTTTTTTACTATGTTTTTAAAAAGAATCGAAATCAGCGGGTTTAAATCATTCGCAAATCCAATCACATTAGAATTTTTACCAAATTGCGTGGGTGAAACTTTAGATAAATCAAGTTGCGGAATTACAGGAATCGTCGGACCAAACGGATCGGGAAAATCAAACGTCTCCGATGCGGTGCGTTGGGTGATGGGAGAACAGTCGATGAAAAATTTGCGAGGAAAAAAAAGCGAAGATGTAATTTTTTCTGGTTCAGAAAAAAAAGGAAAAATGTCGATGGCAAAAGTTTCTCTATTTTTCGATAATGCAGACAAAAAAATTCCCGTGGAATATAATGAAGTTATCATTACTCGAAAACTTTATCGAAGTGGCGAGAGTGAATATTTAATTAATGATTCTCGTGTACGTCTTTTGGATATTATTGATATTTTGGCACAAGCGGGAATTGGTAAGGAAAGTTATTGTGTGGTTGGGCAGGGAATGACGGATGCAATTTTAAATGCAACTCCGATTGAGCGGAGAGGAATGATTGAGGATGCAGCGGGAGTGAAACATTTTCAGATTAAAAAAAATCGGTCGCTTAAAAAATTAGATCGAACTCGGGAAAATTTAAAACGAGTGAATGAATTAATTGAAGAAGTAAAACCTCACTTAAATTCTTTGCGTCGTCAGGCGAAGAAGGCGGAAAAAAGCAAAGGCGTTTATGAAGAATTGAAAAATACGCAGAGAAGTTTTTTTTCATTTCTTTGGCAATCTTTTAATCAAGAGCAAGTTAAATTGGAGGAACAGAAGCAACAGGTCGGAATTAATATGAAAAATCATGAGCGAATTATTGACGGTTTAAATGAGCAGATTGTGGCGGAATCGAAAAAAGTGGAAAATGCTAGTCAGGCGGAAAATCACGAAATGCAAAAAAAAGAATTTTATCAAAATTTGCGTGAATTGGAAAAAAAGACAGCGGTGGCGGAAGGGCATATTGAAATTTACAAAGAGAGAATTGCACAGGAACGAAAAGTGAAAATTATTCCAGTGGATTTGACTTATGTTCAGAATAAATTGAAAATTATTCGAGATGATCAAAATTCTGTCATTAACGATTTAGATTTAGTGGAGGAAGTTTCTGAAATTCAGGCGATTTCGAAAAAAATGAAAGATATCAGTCAGTCGATTGAAATTTTGCAGGGAGACGCACGGAAGAAACGAGTTGAAGTTGAAAATGCTGAAGGTGCGGAAAAAGTGAAACAACATGAAGAGTCTATTTTAAAATTGGAAAAGGAAGTTTTAGAACAAGAAAAGTCTTGTGGTGAAATTAGAGAAAAAATTAACGAAATTAATTCTGAGATTGCTAAAGCGATGGCGGCGGACAAGGAAGCTCGAATGAAATTTTTTGAATTGGAAAAAGAAGTGCGAGCAAAACAGCAAGAATTAGATGTTGTGCGAAATAAGTTTAATGAAATTAAAATTGAATTAGCGAGAATTGATGTGCGTGAGGAAGATTTGATTTCTGAAATTCGACAAGAATTAGGTATTGAATTGGAGGATTTAGAACAGGCAGAAGAACAGGAATTTAATCGTGAGGAGATGGAACTGAAAATCAATAAGTTGAAAACGGAGTATGAGCATGTTGGTGGAATTGATCCGATGGTGATTGATGAGTACAAGGAAATGCAAGAACGTTTTGATACTTTGACGGATGAGTCGAAAGATTTGGCGAAGGCGATCGATCAGTTGAAAGAAGTGGTTAAGGAAATGGATAAAAAAATTCACAGTGCTTTTATCGGTGCGTATAAAGAGATTAATATTGAGTTCACTAAATATTTTCGTATTCTTTTCAATGGTGGAAATGCAAAATTGTCTAAAATTAATGTTGAGAAAAATGTTCAGAAATTTGATGATGAGATGGACGATGAAGAATTATCTGAAAATTCTAATGAAGAAAATGTTCAGAAAAAATCTGTTAAAACTGAATTGGGAATTGAGATTTCTGCCACTCCGCCGAATAAAAAAATTAAGCATCTTTCTTTGCTTTCTGGTGGTGAGCGGTCATTGACTTCAATTGCAATGTTGTTTGCGATTATTTCTTTTAATCCTCCGCCTTTTATTATTCTTGATGAGGTTGAGGCGGCTTTGGATGAGGCAAATTCTCGGCGTTTGGCGAAGATTTTTGCGGAGTTGAGTGCGAAGACACAATTTATTATTATTACGCATAATCGGGAGACGATGAGACATTCTGATGTGTTGTATGGTGTTACGATGGGGAATGATGGTATTTCGCAGGTTCTTTCGGTGAAGTTGGATCAGATTGGGGATGAGGGGAGAATTAAGTAATTTAATATATTTAAAGTAAGTATATTTAAAGTACAAATAATATGGAAAAACCAAAAATAGAAAAGCATCATCCTAATGATAAAGGTGATAAAATGGATAGAAGAAGTTTTTTGAGAGAGCTTAGAAAATTTGGAGCAATGGCTGTGGGTGCTCGTATTGGATTAAAACCTGAAAAAGCAGAAGCTAGTAGATCTTGGACAGATCCAGAATTTGAGGGTACTAAAAGTAGTGGTGGCTCAAGAGAGTGGACAGATCCAGAATTTAGGGGAGAGAATGAAGAGTCTGAAGTTAAAGGAGGAGAAGATCAAGATGAATTAGAAAAAGTAAGAGCACAAATAGGTAGTTTATCAGAGAAAATATCAGCGTTGATTGATAGTTTTTTTGATAAAGATTTTTCAATAAGCTTGCCAGAAATCAAAGGTCTTATTCCGAGTAAAAGATTGAGAATGCAACCAAAAATAAAACAACAACTTTTTAAAAATCTAAGTAGTTTTTTAGTTGAAAATGGATATAGAATATCTAATAGTAAAATAGGGTCAATGCCAGTTTATGCGGATAGAGTTGGTAATAATGACGTTTTTTATTTTAAGAAAAATAATTTATTTAAGCAATGGTTTTTGGATAATTTGTCTAAATAATAAAAAACTTTTAATTTTACAAAAAATCAGGTAGTATCAAACTATATTAAAAATTAAATATTTCTAAAAATTTTCATATTTTCAGAAATTAAAAAGACAAAATGAAAAAACAGACATTCAAAAATATCTCTGTTGCATTTTTATTTATCGCAATAACAGTTGTGATGCTTTTTGGCAATCTGAAAACCAAAAGAGGCGGAGTGATGGAAGACGCCATTCAGAACAAACAAGATCCCTATTATTTAATGAATAAAAAAGCACAGAAAAAATTTCAGGGAACTGAGGCTTTTATAATTATTCTACGTTTTCCAGACGGAATTCAATCCAAAACAGATATTCTAAAAATAAAAAATTATCAAAAATATTTAACTCAAAAATTAAAAGATGCTACAGTTGTTGGATTAAATAATTTAAATAGTTTTACAAATTATCAAAATAATATTTACCCAATTAATTTTACGGACACGGAAAATATTTTATTGCAAGATCAAGATTATTATTTTGACATAGAAAAATGGAAAAGTGAAATTGCCAAGCAAAAAAGTTTAGCTAAATTTTTTGTCGATGAAGATTTTCAGCACGTTAATTTTATCGTTTATCCAAATCAGGGCTATGACGAAATTGAAGTTTTTCGCAATACTGTTGAAACTTTAGAAGAGCGAGATGTGGCGGAATGGGAGTGGTTTATCAAAAAAGACATTGAACCTAAAAATGAAAATATTCTTGTGGCGGGTTGGATTCAGGGGCGTGGGTTGATGGATGGTGCTTTGAATGCTGATGTTATTTTAGGAATTTCAATTGGCGTGTTTTTTTCGTTTTTGATTTTCCTTTGGTTTACACGATCTTTTTTGCAATCATTTATTGCGAGTACTTTTGTGATTGGTCTTTCCGTTTTTTGGGTGCGGGGCGAGATTGGCTTGTTGAGTTTATTGCCTTTTGATTTTGAGATTTTTGATATTAAAGAGCGGGTTTTTGTTCTAATGGCGTATACGAATTGCGTTGTTCAGGGCGTGAGTTTTGCACTTCACATGTTTGAATCCTTTAATGAAGTGGATGAAAATTGTCCAGTGATCGGTGTGGATAAAAAGTGGCGATTGGTACGGCGGGAAGTTTTGGAGTCAATTATGATTACAGCTTTTATTGCGTTCACCGGATTTATTACTTTGTTAAATTTTAATGTAAAAGCTATTCAAGAGTTGGGAATTCTTTCGGCATTAGGTGTAGTGAATTTAGTTTTACTTTCGACTATTTTAGTGCCAGCTTTGCATTCTATTTTTTATCGTCCGAAAAATAATTTGAAAAAGGAAGTGCAAGAAATCGGAAAACCAAAAAAATCTTTCCTACTTTCATTTTTAAATAAAATAAATTATTGGTTGGTTTTTCATTGGGTGGGAAAAATTTTTATTGTTTCAATTTTAATTATTTTGGGCGGATTTGTTTATTTAGGATTTAAGCAAGATAAATTAATTGTGGGAAGTAATGCTTTAGAATATTTACAAGGAACAATTATTGATCGGTCAAATGATTATTTGAGTGAAGAAGAAAATTTAGGTTTTACTAATTTTGAATTTATTGTTACTGCGAAAAATAAAAATATTAAAGTTTTCGAAAATTCAGATTTCACAAAAGAGACTTGGAAGTTCTCCAAAAAAATTGAAAAAATTGAAGGTGTACGAAGTGTGAATAGTATTTTAAATACAGTCGAGCAAACAGCAAATTTAACAGGAGATAATTTTGTAAATAATGATAGAGAATTGAAATATATTTTTAACAACTTAGAAAATAATTTAGATAAAAAAATAATTGATCAATTTTACAATAATGAAAATTATCGTTTTACAGTTACAACGGCGGAGGGGAACAGCAAGGAGTGGGGAAAAATTTTTGAAGATATTTTAAAAACAAGTGAACAGTTTGACGAAATTGACGAAATTTTATTTTTTGGAGACGCGGCACTTTATCACCGAGTGGATGATTATGTTATTCAGGGAAAAACGTGGAATGTGGTTACAAGTCAGGCAGTCGTGATTGCGATTTGCGTTTTTTGGATTTTTATTTCTTTGCGAAAAGTTAAAAATAAATTTAGGCAATTTACAATTTCGATAAAATCTGGTATAATAATGTCATTACCATTACTATTCGCGACAGAATGTATTTTGTTGGTAATGATGTTTTTGAAAGTTCCTTTAGATATTTCAACTGCTATGATTGGCGTTACGGCAATTGCGGCTTCAATAGACTTTTCGATTTATTTTGTAGCAGAATATAAAAAGGCTTTGATTAATAAAGAGAAAAATTCTTTAAAAGTAGCTATTGATAAACAGGGAAAAATTATTTTGATGGATATGTTTTTGAATCAATTATTTTTTCTGCCGTTGATATTTTCTTCTTTTATTCCTGTGCAAAGATTGGGCTGGATGTTGGTAATTATGTTATTTTTCGCGGCTATCGGTTCGTTGATTATTATGCCACCGATGTTAGTTTGGTCGTTTAAAAAGTTAAATTAGGATTATTGAAATAAATAGGAAATTAGTTTAAAACATTATTGACAAACATTTAAGTCTGTGTTAAGATTATATTTCAAGATTTATTGTTAATTTTTTAAAAGATGAGTGATAAAAAGCATAAAACAAATTTTTTAGGTGATGTTATAAATATTAAAAAATTGAGTTTTATCATTACAGTGCCTTTTATTTACAGTTTGATTTTTCCTGTAGTTCTATTGCATATTTTTGTTGAAGTGTATCAAAAAGTAAGTTTTCCGATTTATGGTATTGATATTGTTAAATTTAAAGATTTTTTTAATACGGAAAGGGTAAAAATTTGTCATTTGAACTGGATTGAAAAAGCTAATTGTTTATATTGTGATTATGCGAATGGTTGTTTAGCTTATTCTGTAGAGGTTGCGGCTAGAACTGAAAAGTTTTGGTGTCCGATAAAACATGAAAATAAAAGGGAAAATACACATGATCATTATGACAATTTTTTTGAATATTCAGATGAGGATGGTTTTAGGGAAAATAAAAAAAAGTTGAGAAAAAATAAAATTAAGCAAATTTAGGGGCATAATTTTAATTAAATGGGAAAGATTGTTGCGAAAACTACTCAGTTGATATTTTCTTTTTTAACATATACTACGTTAAAAATATTTTTTGATTTTGAAGTTAGGGGAAAAGAGAAATTAAAAAAATTTAAAAATAAACCCGTTATTTTTGCTGGCAATCATAATAGTAGAAAGTTTGACGGTTTTATTACAGGAACGGCAATAGCTTTGCCAAGCGAGGATTTCTATTTTGGCGAGTTATCACCAGTAAGATATTTAGTTTTCAAAAGTTATTTTAAATGGTTTAGGTTTGAAACTCCTTTGCCGTTTCCAGTTTCTATTTTTTCTGCTATATGGTTAAGATTTAATAATTGTATTCCTATAAAAAGTAGGAGAAGGGAAGAATATAAAAATCTTCGTTTGAAAAATCTTTTACAAAGTGCTGTTGAGGCTTTGGAAAATGGAGAAAAATTGTTTGTTTTTCCAGAAGGTAAAACAGGTGGTGATAATAAATTACGCAAGGGGAAGCGTGGTGTGGCTTGTTTACATAGGGAAACTGGTGTTCCGATAGTTCCAGTTGGAATTAGTGGTTCGTATAAATTATTTACGTTGAAAAATTTTTTGAAATCGAGAAATGAGAAAAAAGTGGTGGTTACTTTTGGCGAGCCGATTTATGATTTGTGGGAAGAGGGCGATTCTAAAAAAAGTTTGAAAGAGGGTGTTGATAAAGTTATAAGTGAGATATCTAAATTGATTTAAAAACATAATAATATGAAAATACAAGCATTAAACGATAATAGATTTAATGAAAGTAAAAGTAAATACTTTTTTATTATCTGGCTTGTTTCTTTTTTTGCTATGATAACAAATTCTATAAAAATATTGTTTAGAAAATTTTTTGTTAAACAATATAGAGGTAAAAATTTTAAACGAATTTGGTGGGAAATGGGTCGTGATGAAAAACATTATTCCAGTTTGTTTATTGATAGATTTAGTAAAACAAATCATTATATTAAAGTTAAAGCAGCTAGTTCTATGGCTCTTGATGTTGTTTATGATTGGGAAGACAGAATTCGTAAAGGAAATACAGGAAATAATTTGGCGTCTAAGTTCACTAATTTT
Source organism: Candidatus Moraniibacteriota bacterium (assembly GCA_023133275.1). Lineage (GTDB taxonomy): Bacteria > Patescibacteriota > Minisyncoccia > Moranbacterales > JAGLWU01. The sequence continues at coordinate 14,535 of JAGLWU010000023.1, read as the reverse complement.
TGGTTCAATAATATTGATAATCAGAAGGCTTTAAATAATAGAAGAATTTTAGTAACCTCACTTCTTAATAAGACGATAAAAGAGTTTAAAAATGAGTCTGAAATTAGACTTATATCAATAGCCGCAGGATCTGCTAGAGCGGTTATTTCAGTTATAAAAGAAAATAAGGATTGTAATATTAAAGTTATTTTAATTGATAAAGATGAAGAAGCGTTGAGTAATGCAAAAATAAATGCAGTTAAAGAAGGAATTGCTGATAAATTTGAATTTATTTGTGATACAGCAGGATCAATTGTCGAGGTATCTAAGAATTTTCGACCGCATATCGTTGAAATGGTTGGTTTGATGGATTATTTTAATACAGAGAAGTCTATAGAAGTTTGTGGTAAAATTTATAATTCTTTGGTTGAGGGTGGGTATTTTCTTACGGGAAATGTTAAAAAAAATAGAGAAAAAATATTTTTAGATTGGGGTCTTTTGTGGCCTATGATCTATAAAGATGAAAAAGTTTTTGAAGAAATTATTTTAGGGGCTGGTTTTTCTAGTGAAAATGTTAGCATTTTTTATGAACCATTTAAAATTCACGGAGTTTCTTTTTCTAAAAAATAAAATTATAATGTTATGAGTCTGAATGTATTATATTCTTTCATACTACTCATATTTGGATTAGCATTGGTAGTATTAGGAATTATATCATTATTAAGTAAAAATAAGAACTTTAATAAAATAGTTTTTAGCACACTAATGCTTTTTTCTGGTATGTGGGCTGTTAGTTATTATTTTTGGTTAAGTTCAAATTCATATAAGGTAGCTTTTTTTTGGGTTGGAATGTTAAATATAGGCTCTACATTTATACCTATATTATATTATCATTGGATTACTATATTAATAAATAAAAAAAGAAAATATTTGTTTATTTTTGGTTATATTTTAACTTTTTCATTTTCATTATTTGCTTTTTCTAATCTTTATTTTACAGAATTAAGATCTATTGCGGGATTTGAATTTTGGCCAAAAGCTGGATTTTTGTATATATATTATATAATTTTTATTTATGGTGGTTTTTATTTAATGGGAGCTTTAGACATACTACACTCAATTTTTAAAGAAAAAAATAAAGTACAAAAAAATAAATATAAAGTTATTTTTGTTGCTTTTTTTATAAGTTTAGGGGCGGGTACAACTAATTTTCCTTTGTGGTTTGGGATAAATTTTTTGCCTTACGGGAATTTTCTTTTGATTTTTGCCTTTATTTTTTTGATTAGCTATTCTATTTCTAAGCATAATTTAATGAATATGCAATCATTACGTATTCAATTAGTTGTGGGATTGCTTTTAACTATTTCTTTTGTTGAAATTTTTTTTACTGAATCATTGAATGAATCCATTTTTCATATTTTTAATTTTTTAATTTTCTTATTTTTCTCAATTCTTTTAATTAAGATTTCAAGGGAGGAGAAGAGGCAAAGTGAACGTTTAAGAAAAATACAAAAACGTTTAAAAAAAGCTAATAAAAAATTAGAGAAAACAGCAAAAAAACTAAAAGAATTAGACAAAGCAAAAAACGAATTTCTTTCTGTAGCAACACATCAATTACGAACACCCGCAACAGCCGTAAAAGGATATACCGCAATGATCCTAGATGGAAACTTTGGCAAATGTGATAAACGAGCAATAGAAGCCCTAGAAAAAGTCTATAAAGCCAACGAAAGAATGACCAATTTAATAGAAGATTTATTAACTACATCGAGGATAGAATCAGGTCATTTAAAATACGAATTCACAAAAGTAAACATCCAAGAAATTTTAGAAGAACTTGAAAGCACTTTTGCAATTAGAACTAAAGAAAATAAACTTAAATTTTCAGTCAAGTGTCCCAAAAAAGCACTTCCCAAAATAGTAGCAGATAAAAATAAGATTCGAGAAGTGATTTCAAATATAATTGACAATGCAGTTAAATATACTCCTAAGGGAAGTGTAAAAATTTTGGCAGAAAAAGAAGAAGGATTTATTAAAATTTCTGTGGAGGACACGGGTAGAGGCATGACTGAAAGAACTAAAAGTAATCTTTTTGAAAAATTTACCAGAGGGCAAGAGTCATCTTCTGAAGTGGAGGGAACAGGTTTGGGTCTCTTTGTTGTAAAAAGTTTAGTGGAAAAACATGGTGGAACAATAACAGCTTATTCAGAAGGCTTGGATAAAGGCTCAAAATTTATAATGAAGTTACCAATAAAAAGGGAAATTGAAGATGAGGATGAAATCTAATATATATAAAATTTAATACTTTTTAAAAAACTAATTGCATGATTAGTTTTTTTATTTTTAAATATGTTTTAAAAAAATGTGTTCAGATATATTTTTATAATATTATTCTAAAAACGCAAAAGTCCTCAATGCAGAAAAGCGTATGAATCCTTTGAAAAAAGTAACGGAAAAAGTAAACTTTTTCCCTATTTTCTAAGTTGGTTTCATGGACTGCCAAAGCAGTTTATTCAACTCTTCATTCTGAAGACTTTTACATCTCAATATTAGCAAATTTATTTAAATAGTCAAATGAAAAATAGATAAGTAAAATATAGATTTTTAGACAATTAGATTTATGGATATGTAAGTTAGTTGTATTTTTGCATTTATTATTTTTAAAAAACAGATTTGCTTTGTGTTATAATTAAATAAATGTTTAATGAGTATTTTTATTTATGTATACGAAAAAAAGTTTTAATTTTAGATTTGAAGGAGATATTAGGGTGAGAAAAACTTTGAGGGAGTATTTCTAGGAAGGTAAAATGAAAAAAGTCCACCCGCTAAGATAGACTTTTCGTTGTTACGAATTTTTGATAGCGGGTGAATGAGATTTTACTGTTTAGGACCAACATCTTCGGCGTGCATGTCCTTGTTTGCTTCTAAGGATAGACTGCTTTCAATTCTATTGCCCCAAACTCTACCTGAATTACTTTCTCCAAAACATCCTGTGAGAAGCAATCCTAAAAGAATGTTTATTGCGAGAAACCTTTTTGTAAGTTTCATGATTATTTTCCTCCTTGAAAAGGTTTTTAAATACAAAATTATTGCATCCATCTATCAGTCAAAACATTTTAACTGAATAAGTCATTCTATATTATTATTATTATTATTATGTCAAGCACAATTTCAGTAATTATTTATTAAAATTTAAAAGTTTAAGATTCTGGATAAATAATTTTTCCGTTTCATTACAAAATTATTTTTCGGAATGACAGTGAGATTGTAGGGGTTTGCCAATAGCAAACCCAAAAAAGCCCGTGCGGCTAGCACAAAAATTATTAAAATTATAAAATTATGATAAAACCACAAGACGCAGAAATAATGGCTCCAGTCGGAAGTTTTGAATCGTTGTCCGCAGCGATAAAAGTTGGAGCGGATTCAATTTATTTTGGCGTAACACAATTAAATATGCGAGCTCAGGCGGCGAGTAACATGACGATTGAAGACTTGGGAAAAGTTGCAAAAATTTGTCATAAAAATAATGTGAAATCTTATCTAGTTGTAAACACATTACTTTACGATCACGATGTTACGGTGATGAAAAAAATTATCAATGCGGCGAAGGAAAATAAAATTGATGCGATTATTGCTTTTGATTTTGCTTGTGTGAATTATTGTAATGAAATTAAAATTCCAGTTCACATGTCAGTTCAGTTTTCAATTTCAAATTACGAGACAGTAAAATTTTTCGCCAAAATGACCAATCGAATAGTTTTGGCTCGTGAATTAAATTTAGAACAAATAAAAAATATTTACGATAAAATTCAAGAAGAAAATTTAATGGGGAATGAAGGGCGGTTGATGGAAATTGAGGCTTTTGTTCACGGGGCGTTGTGTGTGGCACAGTCGGGGCGTTGTTGGATGAGTTTGTATACGACGGGTGCTTCAGCAAATCGAGGGGCGTGTCGGCAAACTTGTCGGATGAAATATAAAGTTACGGATGTTGATACTGGTAAGGAATTGGTGATTGATAATCATTATGTGATGAGTGCTGCAGATATTTGCACGATTGATTTTTTGGACAAGCTTTTGGAGGCGGGTGTTTTAGTTATGAAAATAGAAGGTCGTGGTCGTTCGCCTGAATATGTTTCGACAGTTGTGCGGACGTATAAAAAGGCTTTGCGAGATATTGCGGAAAATAATTATACGCAAGAAAAAATTGAAAGTTATTTTAAAGATTTGGAAAAAGTTTTCAATCGTAAATTGTCGAAAGGGAATTATTATTTAGGTAAAGAAATTGGGGAATATTGTGAGGTTTATGGTTCTAAAGCAACGAAGGAAAAGGAATATATTGGTAAAGTTACACATTATTTTCCAAAAGCTGGCGTGATGGAGGCAAAAGTTGAGTCTGGCTCGATTCAAGTTGGGGATGAATATTTATTTATCGGGGCGACGACTGGTGCACTGGAGGGGGAAATTGGAGAGTTGCGGGTTGATGAGGAAGTTAAAAAGAAAACAAAAAAAGGTGATGTGATTACTTTTAAAGTTTCTGAAAGAGTTCGGAAGAATGATAAATTGTATTTAGTGAAAGATCGGGAGAAGTTTCAGAATGAGTGATTAGAATAAATTTTTGAAGAGATAAATTATTTAGATAGTTAGACTTTTTATTTTTAAATATTTTTTTGAAAAACTGCTATTTTAAATAGTGGTTTTTTGAATTCGGTGATATTGAAATTGTGCTTGACAAAATTTTCAAAAGGTGCTAAATTAAGTGATTATGGTCATATGTTGACATAATTTTATCAATTAAATATTAATAATAATTTAGTATGAAAAAATTAATAACTACAACAATACTATCAGTAGTTAGTGTAGTAATAGTATTTTTTGCATTCAATTACGATGCACAAGCAGAAACAGTTCATTATCCAGTAAGTTGTACATTGACAAAGAAAAAAGCAAATGATAGATTAATAGTATTTGACAATGCAGCAAAAGGTTACGGATTAATCTCAACTAAACAAACAAGTACTTGGTCTGATGTATTATACCAATACGTAAATATTCCAAAAGGTAAATATTCAGTAACTTTACAGTCTTTTGATGGATATGACGGCAGAAGTTCTGTAGCACAACCAAATGAAAAATTTTGGGTGTTCTTAGCATCTAATAATGGAACTAAATCTGTCGCTGCTACTAATGAATCTGGTGATGTTCCAGATTATAAAGAACAAGCTTTTTGGACTGGAAATGTTGGAAATATAGATGTTGGAGAAAATGTAGATATGATTTCGTTACGTCATGTAATTCCTTATAAGGGAGCCCATTCAAATAGTCATATACCAGTCTGTATGCTTTTAGAAGATATAACTCCTCCTCCACTAACTCCAGTTAACGGACAATGTAATAGTACATACAACGGACAAGTATTAACTTCAAAACCAACTACAAATTTATGTAGCGTAGGAACTGCTTCAGGTGTTTCAGGATTAGGAACAACTGCAAGTCCTTGGACATGGACATGCGGTGGTTCAAGCGGAGGAAGTACAGCTAGTTGTTCAGCAACTCAAGCGAAAACTCCAGTGAACGGACAATGTAATAGTACATACAGTGGACAAATTTTAGATGAAATTCCGCCAGTAGGAAGTTTATGTACACAAGGAATTGAATCAGCTATTACTGGAACAGGAACAAGCACGAATCCTTGGACATGGGCATGTGATGGATCAGACGGTGGGAGTTCAAGTAATTGTAGTGCTGAAGAAAAAACTATAGCAAGTGTTCCTTCAATCCAAATAATCAAAGACGACAACGACAATAACGATGACACTCAAACAGTAGAAGAAGGTGAAACAGCAACTTTCACAATTACCGTAACAAATAACGGAGATGTAGATTTGGTAAATGTAGTTGTAACTGATGCTCTAGCTCCAAATTGTAACAAAACAATCGGAGATTTAGCAATCGGAAAAACACAAACTTACACTTGTGCGATTGACAATGTAACAAATTCTTTTACAAATATAGCAGTTGTTGACGGTGAAGATAATGATGGTACTGGAGTTGATGATGAGGATGATAGTGATGTTGTGGTGGAAGAGCCAGTATCTGGAGCTTCAATCAACATTGATAAAAATGATGATGGTAATAAAGATGATATTCAAGTAGTTGAAGAAGGTCAGGCAGCTACATTTGTAATTACGGTTACAAATGATGGAGATGAACAATTAACTAACATTGTTGTAACTGATGCTTTAGCTCCAAATTGTGCTAAAAATGCAGGAGAAGTGGTAACTTTAATTGAAACTAAGTACGGAACAGGACATAATTATTTAAATCCTGATGAATCTTTTGATTATACTTGTACAGATGAAAATATTGAAGATGATTATACTAATATTGCAGTAACTACAGGAACAAGTACTTCAGGAGATGTTACTGATGATGATGATAGTGAAGTTATTGTAGGTGTTCCGTGTGAGCCAGAAATTAGGATAGTGAAAGACGACAACGACAATAACGATGACACGCAAACAGTAGAAGAAAATGGAACAGCAGAATTTACAATTACAGTTTCAAATAGAGGGACCGAGGGATTAACCGACATTGTTGTAACTGATGTTTTAGCTCCAAATTGTAACAGAAACGCAGAAGAAGTTCGAGCTTTAATTGAAGCTAAATATGGAGCAGGTCATGATTATTTGAATCCTTGGGAATCTTTTGATTACACTTGTACGGATGAAAATGTAGATGCTAGTTATACTAATATCGCAGTTGTAACAGGAGTAGGAACTTCAGGAGATGTTACTGACGACGATGACAGTGAGGTTATTGTACCAGTAATATCGAACAATCCTTCAATCCAAATCATCAAAGACGATAACGACAACAGCGATGACACCCAAACAGTAGAAGAAGGCGAAACAGCAACATTCACAATTAAAGTAACAAACAACGGAGATGTAGATTTAGTAAATGTAGTTGTAACTGATGCTTTAGCTCCAAACTGTGATAAAAACATTGGAAATTTAGCAATCGGAGAAACACAAACTTACACTTGTACGATTGACAATGTAACAAATTCTTTTACAAACATTGCAGTTGTTGACGGTGAAGATGGTGATGGTACTGATGTTGATGATGAGGATCAGTCTGATGTTGTTGTTATAGACGCTTCAGATCCAGCTATTACAATTATCAAAGATGATGACGATGTTGATAATCATGATGATACGCAAATTGTAAATTATGGCGAAACTGCAACATTTAATATTTATGTTAAAAATACAGGAAATGTGAGATTGACAAATGTTTCTGTAACGGATAATACTGTGGCTGATTGTAGTTTGACTACGACTGAAGCAGCTAGTTTGATTAACAGTAAATACGGTCATACTTATCTTGAACCAAATGAGAGTTTTCATTATTCATGTACTGATACTAATGTAACTCAAGGTTATACCAATACTGCAACTACTGAAGGAACGAGTGAGGGCGGTGAAACTGTAAACAATACAGATACTTCTGATGTTATTGTTGATTGTAATTGTACAGAGACTGATGTAAATATTATCAAGGAGGCTCGTGATGGTAGTGATCATCAAACTATTGATGAGGGAGATGATGCTCACTTTAGAATAACAGTTGAAAATACTGGAACATCTAGATTGAACGAGATTTCAGTTAATGATGCAAAAGCTTCAGATTGTAATTTGACTACAAGTGAAGCAGCTAATTTAATTGATAATAAATACGGTCATACTTATCTTGATCCAAATGAAAGTTTTAGTTATGAATGTATTGATGAAAATGTTGATGAATCATATACTAACGTAGCGATAGTTACTGGAGAAAGTGATGAAAGTACTGATCAAGATTTTGATTCTACTGAGATTGATGTAGAAAGGGATGATGTATGTAACGGTTCAATTGGTGATTTTGTATGGAATGATCGAGACAAAGACGGTGTGCAAGATGCTAATGAAGAGGGAATCAGTGGTGTTCGTTTGAAACTTTACAATGGTAATGATGTGGAAAAAGACAACACAAATAGTCAAGGATTTTACGAATTCAATAATCTTTGTAAAGGTGAATACGATGTTGTTGTAGCGATTGAGACTTTGCCAGAAGGTTGTTATCAAACTTACGATTATGATGGTAATTTAGATCATTCCACAACTGTCAATCTTTCTTCAGGAGAAGATTTTGAAAGAGCAGACTTTGGTTATTATTGTCCGTCAGTCGTTCCTGTAGTAACTCCTGGAACTAGTTCTCCAATAACTGGAGCTGGAGCTGCAGCAGGTGGAGCAGCTACAATATTTGCTTCAGGAGCAGCTTGGTTAGCTCAGAAGAGAACAGCTTTAAAGGCTGGTGAGACTTTGATTAAGTTCACTAAATAATAAGTCTTTCAGAAAGTAGGAGTTTTTGCTCAGTGGTAAAAATTTCTTACAAAAATAAAAAACCTGTTATGAAAATAGCAGGTTTTTTATTTTGAAATTTTAAAAAGTATATTTTACTTATTTTTTTATAAAATTTTACTCAAAATAAAAATAATCATTGCAAAAAATATTAAAATTAAAGGAATAAAATTATTTTCAGAGCCTTTATACTTAGGTTTGTGTACTGGTGAATCAAAGTTCTCGTGATCTTCTTTATTGTAAATTTTTCGTCGCATAAAATCTAATTTAAAATGCTTTATTGATTTAATTATAACATTATTTTTTCTAGTATTGACAAGTTATGGATGTGTAGTATAATTAAGTTAGTCAGTTTTGGCTGTTTTTTGTTATTTATTGAAACTTTTAAAATTATTTAAAGCTAAACAAGATGATTGCAATAATTAAAACGGGAGGCAAACAGTATAAAGTTGCTTCTGGAGATAAAATTAAGATAGAAAAATTGGATATTGAGGAAGGTGGAAAGGTTGTTTTTGACGAGGTTCTTTTCGTGGGGGATGAAAAGGATGTTGAAGTTGGAACTCCTTTTATTTCAGGAAAAAAGGTTACTGGTAAAGTGCTTACTCAAGCGAGACATAAGAAGGTTTGGGGGATTAAGCATAAGTCTAAGAAACGGTATAAGTTGAAGTTTGGTCATAAGCAATATTACACTGAAGTAGAGATTGATAAAATTGGATAGATTTTTAAAAACCAGCTGAAAGGCTGGTTTTTTTATGGGAAGAAATTTGTTATACTTAATAAATCAAATCTTAAAAAATTAATTATGCAAAATGTATCGATATCAAAAGAAATGCAAGATATGATAGATATTATTCAAAAAAAGAGTGATCATTTGAATGAAGTGATATCTAATATTCCCAAAATTTCTTCAAGCTTGCCTGATTTAAATTTGATTAATCAAAATTTAGCAAGTATAAATAAAATAAATTTTGGTAGTTATTTCAAAAACTACGAGATAGCTTTGAATAATTTTCAAAAAATAGACTTTGCTAAAATTTCTAATCAATTAGTTGATATTTCAGATAGCTTACCTGATTATTCTAAAATTATTAATAACCATTTAGAGAGCTTTGTTAAATTAAGTAATAGTTTAAATTTTGACTATTTTTCTTTTTATAATCAAAAGTTTAATTTTAAAATTGGAGACTTTGAAAATGATGAGGATAAATTAGTTGCAGAAAATTATGAAAAAAATATTGCTGATTTTGATGTTGAGGGTGAAAAGTTTTTTGAAAAAATAAAAGAGGATGACGAAGTAGAATTGAACATCTCTTTTAAACAATGCCCGTATTTTTTGCTAGATAAATTCAAAAAAGTATTTGAAAATCAGGGATATAAAAAAATGTGGAATAAAGAAGATAATTGTTTAAATAAATTGCCAGAAAGCATTGCACAAGATGAGTTAGCTTCTTATTTCAGTTATTTAGAAGAATTTTTCAATCAAGAAAAAAAGATATTTTTTCGTTTTCACAGAGAAGTTGAAATTTGGAAAGGTGGAAGAGTAGATTTTATTTTTGAATTTAAAACTTTATTTCAGGAATTTGCAGTTGAAATTAAGATTATAAAAAAAGAAAAGGATTTAGACTATTTTGGAACAAATCAATTATTAGATTATATGAAAAGAAAAAATATACAAAGAGGTGTAAGGTTAGTTTTTAATGCTACAAAAAAGAACATGGATAATTTTGAGAATAATAATATAATTCATTATTTTGTAAATGTTAAGCAATTAGTTAGCAGTAGTTTAAATTGATTCATGAGACAAACTTTAACCCAAAAAGCCCGTGCGGCGAGCACAAAAAACTACATCCTCTCACGATTTTTCAAAGAAGATTGCAAAGTCATATCATCCGCATATTCGATATCCGAACCAGTTGCCAACCCACGAGCTAGGCGTGAAACGTTAACATCAAATTCATTCAAAATCCTTTTCAAATGCATCGCAGTCAAATCACCCTCAGTCGTAAAATTAGTCGCAATAATCACTTCCTTAATTTCACTATTTTCAACATAATTCAAAAGTTCATTTATGGTGAGGCTATCATTATTTTTTTCTACTGTGCCACCTAAAACATGGTACAAGCCATCATAAGCCTGTGAACGCTCGATCGGAATTAAATCAAGAGGCTCTTCAATAATACAAATTTTCGTCTGATCACGATTTTTATCCAAACAAATATGACATAAATTATTTTGCGAAATATTGAAGCATTGTTGACAAGTTTTAATCTCATGAATTGCATTTAAAGATTTTGCAAATTCATCTAATTTTTCTGGACTTTGTTTAAAAAGATACAAAACTAAACGCTCCGCCATTTTCGGACCGATACTTGGTAGAGAAGAGAAGTGATCAATAAGTTGTTGAAATGCTTTTGGATACATTTAATTAGACTGTTAGATTTTTAGATGATTAGTATTTTAGATACTTTTAGAGTTTTCTTGGATTGTTATTCTGTAAAATATATTTTCTTTTCAATTGTAGGAAAGCAGGAATGCCTGTTTTTTTGCATAAAATAATTTCTACAGAGTTTACACTTTGAGTTTAAAAAAATTTAAAGCATTGTGTACTTCCAAGATCCTGAAAAATTATTTCATTTTTCTACGAAAAACAAAACAATTTTTCAGGATGACAAGATGGGGAGTTACATGATTTTTTGTAGGGGATTCTTCACTACATAATTTTTTATAAAAATTTACTTCGTTCAGAATGACAGGAAATTTTAAGTATTTTCTTTAAATTCTATTTTCTTAATTTTCAAAAAAATTTACTCATGCACCATCTCCAAATTTTTGTAAGATGCAGATTCCTCTTGCCAGAAAAGTTGCTTGCTTCCAACAGGGCCATTTCTATGTTTTGCCACAACAATTTCAGCAATTCCTTTATTTTCCGTATCAGGATTAACTCGATCTTCACGATAAATAAACATAACAACATCCGCATCCTGCTCGATTGAACCAGATTCACGCAAATCAGAAAGTTTCGGTCGTTGGTCAGGTCGAGATTCAATGGCACGAGAAAGCTGGGAAAGTGCCAAAATTGGAATATTCAATTCTTTCGCTAAATTTTTCAAACCACGAGAAATTTCAGAAATTTCTTGCGTTCGGTTTTCATTACTACGACCTTCCATTAACTGCAAATAATCAATAACAATTAGTCCTAAATCATGTTCAGCTTGCAGACGGCGAGCCATTGTTCGCATTTCCATAATATTGGCACTAGATGCATCATCGATAAAAATTGGAGCTTCAGAAAGTTTTCCCATAGTGTCATTAATTTTTTCAAAATCGCTATCTTTCAAATTTCCAGTTCGCAGTCGCCACAAATCAATATTGGATTCAGCCGCAATCATACGATCAACCAATTGATCAGATGACATCTCCAAAGAAAAAATGCCAACAGGAATTTTGCTGTGAGAACCAACGTGTCGAGCAATATCTAATGCCAAAGATGTTTTTCCAACAGATGGACGAGCCGCTAAAATGACCAAATCAGATTTCTGTAAACCAGAAAGTAAGTTGTCTAAATCTGTAAATCCAGTCGGTACGCCACGCATTTGACCTTTATTTTTGTGTAATTCATCCAGACGATCAAAAGCGTCGCCTAAAACTGAACTTATTGGGGTAAATTCTTGTTTTAAAGATTTTTGGGAAATATTGAAAAGTGTTTGTTCTGCCTCATCAAGTATTTTTTCGACATCTTCAGCTTCATTATATCCCATTTCGCTAATATCGGCAGCAGCATGGATAAGACGGCGGAGAACAGCTTTTTTTTGTACAATTTTAGCGTAATAAGTTATGTTTGAGGCACTTGGAACCATTCCGACGAGAGATGCAAGGTAACTTGATCCGCCAATTTCTTCGATTTGCCCTTTTTCTTCCAATGTGTTAGAGAGACTGAGTACATCAATAGGGTCGGATTTTTCATAAAGCGAAAGAGCTGCTTCATAAATTTTTTCATGAGAGCTTTTGTAGAAATCTTTAGGCGAGACTAAATCGGCTATTTTAACGATTGCATCTTTGTCTAGCATTAACGCTCCCAACATTGATTGCTCGGCTTCGATGGAGTGGGGTGGCATGCGGACATCTTTAGTTTTTTGCTTTTTTGCAGTCATTTTATGGTTTTTGTTAACTATTTTAATCTATTTATTATAGCGGAGTTTTTGATGGGAGGGAAGTTTACAAACTGTTAAGATTGTGTTGATAATTTTTTGTGATTTTAAAAGCTAATGTTATTCAGAATAATATGAATTGAAAGTTCAATGTTTTTCTGTGGAGGATTCTTCACTTCATGAATTTTTTGTAAAAAAATTTACTACGTTCAGAATGACAGTAAACTTGAATAACAAAAATTGTAGGGGTTTGCCACTGGCAAACCCAAAAAAGCCCGTGCGGCGAGCACAGAAAACTCGACTTTTTTTTAGTTTTCTTGTAAAGTTAAGAGGTAATATTTAATTTCAGAATTATGGAAAATAAAGAAGAAAAAAATAATAATCAAGAAAATCAGAAAAAATCAAAAACAGTTTCAGCAGGAGCTAAAATTAAATTGAGTGAATATGAAGAGCGAAAGGAAAAGTTGAAAAAACTTGAAGATTTGAATATTAATCCGTATCCAACAAAAGCGGAGCGGTCGCATTTGGTGAAAGAGATTTTGGATGATTTTTCTAATTTTGAAAAAGAAAAAAGTGAAATAACTTTATGTGGTCGTTTGCGATCAAAAAGAGTTCATGGAAATTTATCTTTCGTAGATTTGGAAGATGTGAGCGGACGAATTCAAGTGGCGATTTCGAAAAAAGAGATTGGTGAAAATTATAAACCATTTGCAAAATTAATTGACAGTGGAGATTTTGCACAATTTACAGGAACAGTTTTTACGACAAAAGCAGGACAGCAAACTTTAATGACTTCTGAATGGAAAATTTTAACCAAGGCTTTGCGAGGTGTACCAGTAGAACATTTTGGATTGAAAGATGAAGATGAACGTTATCGAAAACGTTATTTAGATTTATTGTTGAATCCTGAAAAACGAGAAATGTTTGTGCGACGAGCAAAATTTTGGCAGGCAATTCGAAAATTTATGACGGAAAAAGATTTTTTTGAAGTAGAGACTCCGACTTTAGAAACGACGACGGGTGGGGCAGAAGCACGACCATTTGAAACTTATCATAATGATTTTAATTTGCCAGTTTATTTGCGGATTTGTGTTGGTGAGCTGTGGCAAAAGCGTTTGATGGCGGCAGGTTTTGAAAAGACTTTTGAAATTGGAAAGGCTTATCGAAATGAAGGTTCTAGCCCAGACCATGCACAGGAATTTACGAATATGGAATTTTATTGGGCGTATGCGGATTATAATGACGGAATGAAATTGGTTCAGGAATTGTATCGATTTATTTCACAGGAAGTTTATGGGCGAACTGATTTTGAGACACGTGGGCATAAATTTGATTTGGCGGATGAATGGGTGAAAATTGATTATGTTGAGGAAATTGAAAAGCAGACGGGAATGAATGTTTTGACTGCGACTAAAGAAGAGTTGGAGAATAAATTGGCGGAGTTGGATGTTAAATATGATGGTGAAAATAAAGAACGATTAATGGATTCGCTTTGGAAATATTGTCGAGCGAATATTTCAGGTCCAGCATTTTTGATTAATCTTCCGGTGGCGGTTTCTCCGTTGGCAAAAATTAAAAAAGATAATCCGCAACAAACTGAAAGATTTCAGCCTCTTTTGGGTGGGGCGGAAGTTGGGAATGGTTACAGTGAGTTGAATGATCCTGTTGATCAACAAAAGCGTTTTGAGGAACAGAAAAAACTTTTGGATGCGGGTGATGATGAGGCGATGATGCCAGATTGGGAATTTGTGGAGATGTTGGAGTATGGGATGCCACCGACTTGCGGTTTTGGTGTGGGGGAGCGTTTGTTTGCTTTTTTTGAAAATCAGACTTTGCGAGAGGCGACTTTGTTTCCGTTGATGAAGCCGAAGAGTGAGGGTGATGAGGATGAAGAAAATAATTAATTAACATTTTGAATTTTACTTGTATTTTGAACAATTGAGTATGCTCTATTGTTCAGATAAATAAGTCATAATTTATTTCTAAAAACCATGAAAAAAACATCA
>JAGLWU010000022.1 GCA_023133275.1 Candidatus Moraniibacteriota bacterium | reverse complement strand
ATGATTTGTAAATTGATGATTTTATAACCAAAAGAAATTAAATAAAAAAAGATAAGTAAAAATATTTTTTAAAATACTTTCTGAAGAAATTTATTTTAAATTCAAAGAAAATTATGTTAAAATGAAAGTATAAAAAATAATTTCTTAAACTTCAAATAAAAATGAATATTTTAGAAAAACACTCCGTTGAAAAATTATCTCAAGGGGGTTTTATTTTAGTTTTAAATAATGAAGCAAAAATTGATTCGCAGGCAGAGGCGATGTTGCAGGCTTTACATTCACGTTCGACGGGAGGAATAAAGCAGCATTTGGAAGTTTTAAAAAAAAGAGGGGCGGAAAATTTTATGGAGCAATTTTACGTTGGATATGGACATAAATCAATTGGTGATTGTGGGAGCGTTACGGTTTTTGTGGAGGGAATTTCAATGTTGGCGGCGAAAGCTATTCAGGATTGGCGACTTTATTCTGGACAGGAAGCGTCGACTCGATACATAGATTTTTCTGAACAAAAATTTTTGAATCCTTTGAAAAACGAGGAAGGAGAAGAGATTTTAGAAAATTGGCGAAAATTTTATTTAGAAATTCAAGAGCCGATACAAAATCATCTTAAAAAAAAGTTTCCTTGTCAAGAAAATGAAAAAGAAAATATTTATGAAAAGGCAATTACAGCTCGGGCTTTTGATATTACACGTTCTTTTTTGCCATCTGGGGCGACGACTAATGTGGCTTGGCGGATGAATTTACGTCAGTTTGCGGATGAAATGATGCTTTTGCGACACCATCCTCTGGAGGAAGTTCGAGAAATTGCGGAAAAGACAGAAAAGGCTTTGGAAAAGGCACTTCCAGCATCTTTTGGTCATGAGCGTTTTTCAAAAACAGAGAAGTATAATAAAAAATGGATGCAGGAAAGTTATTATTATGAAAATGATAAGGCAAAAGATTTTGAACTTTTATACGATAATGTCGATAGAAAAATTTTGAAAAATTATAAAGAGTTTTTGAAAACTCGACCATTTAAAACTGAATTGCCGCAGACGATTGGCGAATGTGGGGTGGTTGGATATGAATTTCTTTTGGATTTTGGTTCGTATCGTGATTTGCAACGTCATCGGGCGGTAGTTCAACGAATGCCGTTATTAACTTTAAAACACGGATTTCATGATTGGTATTTAACTGAATTGCCCAATGATATTAGAAAAAAAGCAGAAAAATTAATTGAAAAGCAATCAGGAAAAATTGAAAATTTGAAAACCACAAAGGAAATTAAGCAATATTATGTTGCGATGGGTTATCGAGTGCCTTGTCGAATTGTTGGAGATTTGAAAGCGTTGGTTTATTTGGTGGAGCTTCGGTCAACTCGTTTTGTGCATCCGACTTTAGTTGAAGAGGCTTTGAAAATGATTGAAAGTTTGAAAGAATTGTTTGAAAAAGATGGTTTAATTTTACATATTGATGAAACGCCACACCAGTTTGACATTGGAAGGGGAGAGCATAATATTGTGGAGAAATAAACTTTTGTGTTTGAAAAGTCTGTGCGGCAAGCACTTTTATTTTTTGTAAATTTGTAGGATTATGAAAAAAGGAAAATTTATTGTTTTTGAGGGAACTGATGGTTGTGGTAAAAAAACGCAGACTGATATTTTAGTTAAAAAATTAAAAAAGGAGGGAAAGAAAGTAAAGACAATTGATTTTCCGCAGTATGAAAATAATTTTTTTGGTAAATTTATTGGTGAGTGTTTGGCGGGAGAGCATGGGGATTTTGCGAAATTGGATCCGAAAATTGCTTCTGTTTTGTATGCGGCGGATCGGTTTGAGTCAAGTGAACAGATTAAAAAATGGTTGGAAAAAGGTTATATTGTAATTGGTGATCGTTATGCTAATTCTAATCAAATTCATCAAGGTGGTAAAATTTTAGACTCAAGGAAAAGATGGGAATTTCTAAAGTGGTTGGATAAAATGGAATTTGAGGTTTTTAAAATTCCGCGACCAGATGCGATTATTTTTTTGAATGTGCCTTTAAGTTTTTCGCTGAAACTTTTAGAAAAGAAAAGTGCGAAAGATAAAAAGAAATATTTGAATGGTAAAAAAGATGCTCATGAAAGTGATTTGAAACATTTACAAAATGCGAAGAGAAGTGCGTTGAATTTGGTTAAGGAAAGTAGTAATTGGATTGATGTTAAATGTGTGGTTGGGGAGGGTTTGTTATCGAAAGAAAAGATTGGCGGAATAGTTTGGGAAAAAGTTAAGGGGATTTTGAAATAATTAATTTTTTCGTTGTATTTTTTTATTTTTTGATGTAAAATTTAAATGTAAGTTTCTTTGAAATTTTCTCAAAAAGTTAAAAACTGGTTCAGTTTACAGAAATTCTAAAAATTGTAGAATTGTGTTTTAATTGAACCAGTTTTTGGTGCTAGGCTTTTGTCTACGGGATAATGTGCAGTAATAGAACAACAGCACAGATTGCTATCACGATGATTACCGCCACGCAAAGCTCTTGTTTGTCTGGATTACTCATATTTTTCTCCTATTATGAATACTTTTAAAAAAACGTCCGGTAAAAAATTCAATTGTGCGTGGAGGAACATTCTCTTTCAATATTATTTTATCGAATTCGCAACAATTGAATAATTTATTTTACATTATTATTATTATGTCAAGCACAAATTTAGATAAAACAAAAAAACCCATAAAAATCGCAATTGATATTCGCAATATCGGACGCAACCGAACGGGAAGCGAAACCGTTATTTTACAATTAGTTAAACATTTATTAAAAATAGATCCAGAAAATCAGTATAAACTTTTAACTGACACGGATGAAAAAAAAGTTTTAAATTATATCAATGAACATTTAGAATTATCCGATAAAAAAAATGTAGAAGTAATTTCTTTGCAAGCGAAAAATAAATTTATTTGGGCAGCTTGGACTGTGTGGCGGTGGGCGAGGAAAAATCCAGTCGATATTTATCACACAGAATATATTTTACCGTTTTTTATGCCAAAATCAATTAAATTAATCACACACATTCACGATGTTTCTTTTCGTGTTTATCGAAAAATGATTTCTTGGAAAGACATTTTTTTTCTCGATATTTTCATTCCGTGGTCAATTAAGCGAGCGGATAAAATAATTGCAGTTTCTCAATTTACAAAAGACGAAATTGAAAAATATTATCCAGTCAGTCAGGGAAAAATAGAATTAATTTACAATGCGGTGGCAGATGATTTTGCAGAAGTGATGAAAAAAAAGTGCCAGAAATTAGTTAAAATTGAAAAACAAATTCAAAGTGTAGGATTTTCAAATGCAGAAGTTCGAGATTTTGAATTATTGCAAGATTGTCAAATTCAGAAAAGTGAAAAATTTAAGGAGATTCAAAAAAAATATAATTTACCAGAAAAATATATTTTAGCTTTGGGAACGATG
Organism: Candidatus Moraniibacteriota bacterium; assembly: GCA_023133275.1. GTDB lineage: Bacteria > Patescibacteriota > Minisyncoccia > Moranbacterales > JAGLWU01. Next base: position 8,335 of record JAGLWU010000022.1, on the reverse strand, counting down.
CAACCGCGAAAAAATATTCCTTTTTTAGTAAAATCTTATTCAAAAATTTATAAAAAATTGGATGATGTAAAATTAGTTTTAGTTGGAAAGAAAGCTCATAATTTTGATATGGAAATTGAAAAATTGATTGAGAAAAGTGATGATGATTTTAAAAAAAATGTTATTTTTACAGGTTATGTTGATGAAAATGATAAAGCTTTTGTTTTTGCAGGAGCGGAAATTTTCGCTTATCCATCACTTTATGAAGGGTTTGGTATCCCGCCGTTGGAGTCAATTCATTGTGGAACACCAGTTGTTGCTAGTAATATTTCAGTTCATGCAGAGATCTTTAAAGACGCTGTTAAATATTTTAATCTCAGAGGCATTGACCAATGTGCAAAAGTGTTGTATGATACTGCTAGCAATGATGATGTGAAGAAAGAACTTGTTAAAAAAGCTTTTGAGCTGAAAAGTAAATTTAGTTACGAGAAATCGGCTAAAAAATTTCTTTCCTTATGTCAAAAAGTTGTTGAATAATTTATATACATTTTGGTCGCAAAATGTATTTTTAATTTTTGATTTTAATTTAATGAAAATGATAAATAATAAGTTTTTTTCTAAAAAAAGGAAAAATAATCATAATATGATTGACTTAAAAAGTTCGAGTAAAATAAATAGAGCAGAAAAAAATAAAATGAATAAAAAAGGCAAATCTAAAAAGAAAAAATTCTGGATTATTTTAGGTGTTGTGGCGATTTTGGTTTTAGTTGGGTTTTTTGTGGTCAATTCAATATTTAAAAAAGTATCTCCTGATGCTAATTTATTTAACAGTTTAGTTAAAACTTTACCTGGAGTTGAAAATAAATTGGACGGTGAGGACGAAGGGCGGATTAACATTGCTCTTTTAGGTATGCGTGGAAAGGGTGTTGTTGGTGGTGGAACTCTTGCTGACACTATTATAATTGCCAGCATTCGAATTATTGAAAATGAAACGGATAAAAATGCTGAGCCGACTTATAAAGTTTCAATGGTTTCAGTGCCTCGTGATTTATACGTAACTGTGCCAGATACAAATGATCATCAAAAAATAAATGCAGTTTATCATTATGGTGAAGAGCGGGGAGAAGGTCAGGGATTAGAATTGATGAAAACTATTTTGCGAGACATTTCTGGTCAGGAAATTCATTATGCAATGGCAGTGAATTTTGCTGGATTTGAGCAAATTGTGGATACCTTAGAAGGTGTTGAAGTTACTTTGGAAGAGGAGTTTATTGAGCCAATGCAATTTCATGAAGAAAAAGTTTGTGATGGTGCGAACGGAGGTGTGTTTACTGTGAAAAGTGGGCGGTTTGATACGAAAATTGATCATCGAGGTAAAGTAGTTGCTCAATATCCACTCTGTTATAATTCTACTGAAGAATGTGGTGGTGTGTTTAAAGTGCCGGCAGGAACTTCAGTTTTAAGTGGTGAACAGGCTCTTTGTTACGTGCGGGCGAGAGTAACTTCAAGTGATTTTGATCGAGCGAGACGTCAGCAAGAAGTTTTAAAGCAACTGAAAAAGAAAGCGTTGTCGATTGGTATTTTTAGTGATTTTGGAAAAGTAACAGGAATTATGGGTGCGGTTGGTGATAATTTGACGTTGGATATGGAGGTATGGGAAATTGAAAGGTTTTTTGATCTTTATAAAAAAATTGGTGATCCTGAAATGACTCAAAGAGTTTTGGAGAATTCTGAAGAGGGATTGCTTTATTCTCATGAGGGTGATGCTCGTGGTTATATTTTGCTTCCTCGTGGGGAGAATTTTGATAAGATTCGAGAAATGTTTGCAAATATAATTTAATAGATTTTTAGACAGTTAGTATTTTAAAATTCATTTTTAATTCAGATAATAGTTATGATTAATTTAGATGATAATTTTAGTAAACTGATAAATAATAAAAAGTTTAAATTGTTCTTACTTTTTATTTTAGGTTATTTGTTAATTACACTTTTGCATTCAATTTTTGTATTTAATTTTTATTTTCCAAATAGTGGTTTACATTTCTTTTTAAAAGATTTATTTTTCAAGAGTTTGTTTATTGCATTTTTTTCAAGTTGTATGATTAGTTTTTTTCCTTTAACATATTTAATTGCTGTTAATTTAAAAAAAATTAAAGAAAAATATTTTGACTTTTTACTAACTTTTTCTATAATTCTTTTTGGGTTTGCTAGTCTTATTTTTGCTATTAAATTAGCGGAAGAATATTTCCTGCCTTATTTTGAAAGTTTTTAAATTAAGGTTTATTTTATGTTGTCAATTGCGATAAATAATTACAAAAATCCAGAATTACTTAAACTTTGCATTAATTCAATTAAAAAAAATGTAAAGAGTGTTGAATATGAAATTATTGTAGCGGACGGTGCAACGGAGGAAGACACTCGATTGATGATGCAGGAAGATTTCCCTGATGTTAAGTTTTTTCCATTTGAAGAAAATGTTGGATTTGGTGAAATGGCAAGAAAAGGAATTGATGAAAGTAAGGGCGATTATTTTTTATTATTAAATGGTGATATTTTAGTAACTCCAAATTCAGTGGAAAAAATGTTGGAGTTTGTTAAAAATGATAAATCTATTGGTTTAGTCGGTCCTAAAATTCTTAATTTTAATGAAACTTTGCAGGATTCTTGCTTTAGATTTTACAAATTGATTACCATTCCGTATCGGCGTACCTTTTTAGGTAAATTGCCTTTTGCTAAAAAACATTTAGATAATTTTTTAATGAAAGACTATGATCGTAAAGAATCTAGAAATGTTGATTGGTTGATGGGATCAGTTTTAATGTTAAGCAGAAAGTCTTTTGAGAAAGTTGGTCACTTGGATTCTCGATTTTTTATGTATTTGGAGGACACGGATTGGTGTCGGCGTTTTTGGGAAAATGGTTTTCGGGTGGTTTATTTTCCTGAGTCGGAGATGTTGCATTATCATGGAAAGGGTAGTGGAAAAGGTGGTACGATTCAATCTTTGTTTATGAATAAATATACGTGGATTCATATTTCTAGTGCAATTAAGTATTTTAAAAAATATTGGGGAAAAAGTAATCCTAGAGTTGAGTATTTTGAGAAGAAAAGCGAGAAAGATGAGAAATAATTTTTTTAAAAATAATTAAATGCAACAAAATTTTCAGGCAAATATTTGGAAATATTTTATTTTTGTTTTTACACAACGAAGAAATTTTCTTCCAATTTTGCCAATATATTTTTTAACTATTCCAAATGCACAAATTCAACAGATTGGAATTTATATAGCAGTAGGTGCTTTAGCTTCTTTTCTGTTAGAAATTCCAAGTGGGTATTTTGCAGATATTTTTGGACATAAAAGAACTTTAGTCTTGTCTAAGATTTTTATGTTGCTATCCTCACTCTTTTTTATTTTTGCTACTGGTTTTTGGCATTTTGTTCTAGGTTCTGTTTGTATAAGTTTAGGATGGTCTTTTATGTCAGGGGCGAGTAATGCCTTTATGTATGAGACTTTTATAAAATTGAAAAGGGAAAGGGATTATGCAAGGATAATGTCTAAAATTTCTGCTAATGTTTCTTTGCTTTGCATTCCTTTTATAATTACACTTCCGTTTTTTACAAAGATAAATATGATTTTACCATTTGTGATTTGGACTATTTTTGATTTATTCGGTTTGTTTGCTGTATTATTACTAGCAGATCCTAAAAATGGAGTGAAAATTTCTAAAGAAAATCAAAAATCAGTTTTTTCTTTGTTAAAGGAGGCGGTTAAAGATAAATTTTTTTCAATAGCAATTTTTACAGGATCTATTTCAGCTTTTATGACAGCGATGGGGACTTTTCGACCTACGTATCTTGAGTCATTAGGAATGCAAGTGGTTTTTTTAGGTTTTATAATGGGAGGATCTAGGTTTATTTGGTTCTTGATAGGACATCGTATTCATTTAGTAGAAAAATTTCTTTCAATGAAACAACATTTTATAGTAGAAATATTTATATTCGTGGGGGGATTATTTTTGTTGGCATTTTTTTCTAATGTGTATATTGTGGCATTATTTTTTATTTTGCTAAATGGATATTGGTTAGGAAGAGAGCAATTGATTGATAATTATTTTTTAAAAGATTATATTAAAGATGAAAATTATAAAGCAACTTTAATATCTGTAAGAAGTCAGGTTTCAGCAATAATCAAAATTGTTGGAATAGCATCAATTGGATTTGTAATGAATTATTCTTATAAATTAGGTTATGCGGTTTTAGGCGGAGTACTTTTAGTAATTCTATCTTCAAGTTACTATTTCATTCGTAAACATTAAATTTAAAATAAAATTAATGTTTTTTCATTTAATAATTAATTTAAAAAGCTTGTGCGACGAGCACTTTTTTAAAAAACTTTACAATTTCAAAAAACTTCAGAAAATTGCTTTTCAAGTAGTTTTTCGTTACAATGAAGAGTGTTAGTTACATAAACTAAATTTACAAAAAATAACATTATGAACAACACAAATCTAACAGAACAAAACAACAAGCAAATTTTTTATACCACAGTTGTATTTACAGCTCTGTTTTTTTCTTTAATTTTTTTATTGGTAGGATTTTTTCTGGGCAAAGAATTAACAGGTGAAAAAATTTCTACTATACCTTTTAATAATTCCTCGACTGTTGAAAATGCAATTTCAAAAAATGAAGAAATAGATTTTACTTTATTTTGGGAGGTTTGGGATTTGCTTGAGAAAAAATATGTCGATCACGATCAGTTAGATTCTCAAGAGATGATGTACGGAGCTATCAATGGAATGCTGATGTCGACAGGAGATCCTCACACAATATTTCTGGATGCTGAACAAAAGAAAGCGTTGGAGGAAGAGTTAAGTGGTGATTTTGAGGGGATTGGTGCGGAGATTGGAATTAAGGATAATATTTTAACGGTGGTTTCTCCGTTGGATGATTCACCAGCGATGCGATCAGGATTAATGGCAGGTGATAAAATTGTCAAAATAAATGGCGAGGAAACTTCAGGTTTGAATATTTATGAGGCAGTTAGTAAAATTAAAGGCAAAAAGGGAACTGAAGTTGTTTTAAATATTTATCGAAGTGGGGAAGATGACGTACGGGATGTTTCAGTTATTCGAGATGCGATTAATGTTAAAAGTGTTAAAGTTGAGTTTGTCGGTGATGTGGCTCACATAAAACTTATGCAATTTGGTCTTCATACTAAAAATGAATTAGAAAAAGTAATTGGTGAAATTCAAGATACAAAAAATATCAAGGGTGTGGTTTTAGATGTGAGAAATAATTCGGGTGGATATATGGGAACGGCTATTGAAGTTGCTAGTAAATTTTTGAAAAATGATTTATTGGTTGTTTCGCAGTTAGAGGTTGATGACAAAGAGGAGAAACATTATTCTTATGGTTATGCTCCATTCGTGAATATTCCGGTTGTGGTTTTGATTAATGAGGGAAGTGCAAGTGCGTCGGAGATTGTGGCGGGTGCACTGCGGGATAATCGTGATGATATTGTACTGGTGGGTAAGAAGTCTTATGGTAAGGGATCTGTGCAGGAGTTAATTCCAAATAAAGCTACTAAAAAGAAAACGGCGGCTAAGATTACGATTGCAAAATGGTTTACGCCAAATGGTGATCAGATTAATGAAAAGGGCATTGAGCCTGATGTCGAGGTTGAGTTTTCAATTGAGGATTATGAGAATGATAGGGATCCGCAATTGGATAAGGCGATTGAGGTTTTAAAAGAGAGGGTTTTGAGTGTGAAATAAAATTGCGTTGATTTTGTGGGTGTTTTGGGGTAGATTGAGTTATTAAGTTTTAAGTTTAATTTTATGAAAGATTTTTTTAGAATAGATAAATTTATAACTTTCATTCTAGGATCCGTATTTATTTTAAGTATCATTTTTGTTTTCCGGGAATTTACTAATAAAAAAAATAATTTTTGTGAAGGGTATAAGAGTGTAGATGAGTACAGGCAATCTAATCTTTATGATGGATATTCTAAAGATGGTAGATGTATTTTTTATGATGATCATTTTGTAGATACTGATTATGAGACTTTTGAGGTTGATTATCATGGTTATGCAAAAGATAAGAATCAAGTGTATTATGCTGGAAAGACGATTATGGGAGCAGATCCAGTTATATTTGAAAAATTAGGACGTTATTATTCAAAAGATAATAAGCATGTCTATTATTTAGATAATCTAATAAAAGGTGTAGATATAAATACATTTGAAGCTTTAGGAAATTATTATTCAAAAGATAAAAATAATATTTATTTTGAGAATGAGATTTCAAAAAGTATTGACTATGAAACGTTTAAGTATTTAGATTTTGATTATGTAAAAGATAAAAATGGTGTTTATAATCATGGTAGAAAAATAATAGATGCTGATAGTGAGACATTTAAGATGTTGGGAATAGAAAATCAGGATATTATAAGTAGAGATGAAAATAACTGTTACAAAAATGGATTAGTTGTAGAAATGTTTGAATGTGAAAAATTAACTAAATAAACTTATGCTAGTAAAAAAAATAGGAATCGATTTAGGAACAGCAAATACACTCGTTTTTATCCCCGGAAAAGGCGTTGTCGTAAATGAACCATCAGTAGTCGCAGTAGACATCAATGACAATAAAGTCCTAGCCGTAGGAGACGAAGCAAAAGAAATGATTGGACGAACACCAGACAACATTGTTGCCTATCGACCACTAAAAGACGGAGCAATTGCCGATTACCGAGTAACCGAAGCAATGTTAAAATACTTCATTGATAAAGTCAGTGGACGGATGCGTTTTATTCGACCAGAAGTAATGATTTCCATTCCAGCAGGAGTAACCTCAACAGAAAAAAGAGCTGTAGTTGATGCGGCGATGCGAGCGGGGGCAAAAATAGCTTATGTTATTAAAGAACCAATGTTAGCAATTATTGGTGCGGGAGTCCCAATTCACGAGGCACAGGGAAACATGATTATTAATATCGGTGGTGGAACAAGTGAAATTGCCGTAGTTTCTCTGGGTGGAATTGTAGCGTCGAACAGTGCTCGGGTTGGTGGAAACAGATTTGATCAAGCAATTTCAGATTATATTAAACGTAAATATTCTTTGGCGATTGGAGAACAAACTGCGGAGGAGGTTAAAAAAACAATTGGAAGTGCGTTGGCTCAAGTTAAAGAAGAGAAGATGGATGTTTGTGGTCGGGATTTGATGGGAGGATTGCCGAAGACTGTTGAGGTTACTTCTAATGAAATTACCGAAGCTTTACAAGATGAGTTGCGAGAAGTGATCAATGCGATTAAAAAAGTTTTACAAGGAACTCCGCCAGAGTTAGCGGCGGATATTATGGATAAAGGTACGATACTTTCTGGTGGCGGGGCATTGTTAAAAAATTTGGATCAGTTGATTACTAAGACGATTGGTGTGCCGTGTTATATTGCTGAGGATCCGTTGCAATGCGTGGCAAAGGGAACAGGTCAGGTTTTGGATAATTTGGATATTTACAAGCGGACTATTTTGACGAATAAATAGAGATTAATTTTTAGTTTTAATATTAGTTTTATGAAAAAGATATTTTTAGTTTTTGGATTGTGTTTGGTGTTTTTTGGCTGTGGAATAGAGGAGTTGCAATTAAGTAATAAGGAGGAAAAATTTGAAAAGAATATAAAAGTTGATCAAGATAAAAAAATTGATCTTGGTGGTGGGTATTCTAAAGATGATAAATATATTTTTTATCATTCACATTTTTTAAATGCTGATTTTACAAGTTTTGAAGTTATTGATAGTCAATATCATCACTATGCAAAAGATAAAGACCATGTTTATTACACGGGAAAAATAATAGATGGTGCTGATCAAGATTCTTTTGAGGTTTTAAATTATAATTATTCCAGAGATAAAAAGCATATTTATTTTTATGGGCAAATATTAGATAAAAATTTTCATTCAAGTACATTTAAAGTTTTTAATTATTCATATATTGAAGATAAGAATGGGATTTATTTTTATAACTCTATGAATTTAGATGAAAAATTTAAAAAAGTTGAGGAGGTAGACACAGAAACATTTGAAGTAATAATAGGTGAATATGATGATTTTGGTTTGGGTAATGAACGTTTTGCAAGAGATAGGAATAATATTTACTATATAGGTGAAAAAAAGGATTACATTGATGTAAGTACTTTTGTTATTTTGGATAAATTGTACTCTAAAGATGCTAATAATGTTTATTTTCATTCAAATATAATTGAAGGAGCAGATTCTAAGACATTTGAAATTATTGAAAGTGAAAAAAGCTTTAATGAATTCACGAAAGATGAAAAAGATATTTATCAGCATGGTTTAAAAATAAAAG